>CAZFRV010000123.1:0-4181 GCA_964521445.1 uncultured Acidobacteriaceae bacterium | reverse complement strand
ACCGGCTTCTCGCAGCAGTTCCAGAGCGGCACCGGCGTGAGCGTGGGCATGACATCCACGCGTGCCACCACCAACAGCACCTTCGCCACGGTGAACCCATCGTTTACCTCGGGACTCACGTTCTCGGTTTCGCAGCCATTGCTGCGGCGCTTCGGATTCTTCGCTAACCGCGCGCCCATCATCATCGCCCAGCGCGGCGTGCGCCAGTCGCGTGCGACCTTCGAATCGCAGCTGAATGACGCGGTGCAGCGCGTGATCAACCAGTATTGGGACGTGGTTCAGGCGCGCAAGACGCTAGAGGTGCTGAAGAAGTCGCTCGAACTGGCCGAAGCCAGCTACCAGCGTGACAAGCGCGCGCTCGAGCTGGGCGCGCTCCCGCCGCTCGATATCTACCGCTCTGAATCGCAGGTAGCGCAGCGCAAGGTGCCGGTCATCCAGGCCGAATACAGTCTTAAACAGGTAGAGAACGCGTTGCGCCAGACCATCGGCGCAGATCTTGACGCGCGCGCCGGCGCCCTGGACCTGGAGCTGACCGAACCGGCCGACACCAACGGCAAGCTGGAGATCGTCGACCTGCAGGAGTCAATGGCCAATGCGCTCAAGAACCGCCCGGAGATCGAATCGCAAACCCAGCAGCTCGCCATTGACGACACCAACGCCAAGCTCGCCGCCAACAATCTGCGTCCTGACGTGAACCTGAGCGCCAGCTACACCAGCAACGGCCTGGGCGGCATGGTCTTTGATAACTCCAGCGGCACCCCGGTGCTGGTCTCCAACGGCGGCTTCGGCGATTCGTTCTCGCAACTCGGCGGCTTCAGCTTCCCCACCTACAGCATGAGCCTGCAACTGCGCTTCCCCATCCGCAACAGCGCCGCGGCGGCGGACCTGGGCACCGCGCTGGTCTCCAAGCGGCGCAGCATCTACCAGATGCGCAGCCTGCAGCAGACCATCGCCACGGAGGTCAAAAACGCCGTGCACGATCTGGAGCAGGCGGAGCTGGTGATTACCGCGGCGCAGTCGTCGCGCGATCTTGCCGCCAAAAACCTGGCCGCGGAAGAACGCAAATACCAACTCGGCGCGCAAACCATCTTCTTTGTGCTTGACGCGCAGAACCAGCTCTCTCAGGCCGAGCAGAGCCTGGTGCAGGCGCAGATCGCCTACCAGAAAGCCCTGGCCGAAGTGGACCACTCCACCGGCAGCCTGTTGGCGAAACACAAGATGATCCCGGCTTCGGCAACACCGTGACAGGATAGCAATTGGCAATTAGCGCAATTAGCAACTGGCAATTGGCTTTTTGCAATTGGCTTTTTTCTGAAATCCCGAACCCGCTGCTCTTGCGGGTGCGGGATCCCTATCGTTGTCGAAGTCTTTAGGGCTGGGCAACAAACTGCCCAAAGACAAGCAGAGTATTCAGGCTATAGTGATCCCTCGCTTCCACCCCGCCGCACGAGAAGTCTGCGCGTCGAGGCCCTGCGCGCGGTGGACTTCGGAGAGAAAGAGCTAACGGCTAATTACTAATGGCTAACGGCTGCTTCTCTGCTATCCTCACCGCATGGACAACCGTTCCTTCAGCGATGTTGGCGGCACGCCCGGCGGTCTGGGCGAATTCATTCTCGGCTTCATCATGACCTGCGTCGGCGGTTACCTGATCTCCAACCAGGTCACCGTCGTCGGCTCTTACTGGAGTTTCTGGGGCGCCAACAGCTTCGGCGTCACGCTCATCCCGCTCTTGTTCGGCGTGGCCATTCTCTTCTTCAATGGCCGCAGCATGATCGGATGGCTGCTCACCGCCGCCGGAGCTCTCTTCATTCTGGCCGGCGTAATCGCCAACATGCACATCTACTTTCAGCCGGCCACGCTCTTCCACACGCTGGTGATGCTGGTCCTGCTGGTCGGCGGCCTGGGGTTGATCGCGCGCTCCATTCGCTCGCATCGCAGGAGTGATGGCGCGTAAATCGCGCTTGTTTGCAGCTGCTCCGGTCCCAATCCACTCCATCCGGCTCAAGTCTGCCCGGGATGGCGTGCTCGTGTGTCTGTAACGAAAGAGTCATTCGCGACACTACATGACAGGGACCAGTTTGCACGGCTCGATCGGTATGCCCTGAATCCGGGTGTCCCGCGGAGCTGAATCAGATCGCTAGTGAGGAAAAAGCAATGGCCAAGGCAAAAGGCATTCATGCACATCCATATTTCAAGCTAGGCAAGGCCGCGGCGAAGAAGGACGAGCGGAACTTGCGGTTTGCGGCGATACTCCGGGCAGCCCCGCCCGCGTTGCCGCCTTCCTATGATTTTGACACCACCCATCCCGGCATTCCCACGCCCATGTTCGCCAATGACGCATACGGTGATTGCGTCATGGCCGGACGGGCGCATCAGACCCTTCGCTTTGAAGATATCGAACAGGGCTCGGTCATGATGATCACCGACAAAGACGTGCTCAAGGAGTATCTCAAAGAGACCGGCGGAGTCGATAGCGGTTTGGTCGTGCTCGATTCGCTCAACGAGTGGCGGCACCAGGGCTGGAAGGTGGGTAAACGCTCCTTCAAAATACAGGCCTTTGCCCAGGTCAATCAAAAAAATAAGAACGAGGTCCGTCAGGCCATCTACGCCGATGTGGGACTGGGCTTCGGCGTGCAACTGCCCAAAGCCGCCCAGAAGCAGATCCAGACCGGCCAGCCGTGGGATGTAACCACAGGCGCCGATTCCGCACCCGGCTCCTGGGGCGGACACTACGTCTACGTGTGCGGCTATACCCCGGCGGGGCCAGTCTGCGTTACCTGGGGCCGCAAGCAGCAGATGACCTGGGCCTGGGTCATCAAGTATTGCGATGAGGCCTATGCCATCTTTGACGCCAAAGACACTTTCAAGAAGAGCATGGTTGACAAGACCAAGGTCAAGGCCTTCCTGAATACCGTGTCAAAGCCTTAGCCGGCAAGTCAAGAGACGGCGTAGCGGAAACTTAGGGGCCGCGCCAAGGTGCGGCCCCTTGTGAGGAACAGAGAAGAATGTATCTGTAGAACTGCGGCGGACGCGAATTATTCCCGCCATGCGTCCAAGAATCCGATCACCCGATCGCCCGATCACGGCGATCACCCGATTCCTCTGCGTCCTCTGTGGTGAAATCCTCCTACAGCCCTCTCACCACCTTGCTCAGCTCAATCACCTCCAGGTTCTCCGGACACTCCGGCCAGTTGTGTATCCAGCACACAATCACATCGCAGTCGTCCGGGTTGTGCCCATGCGCCACAAAGTTCCTGCTCGCATGTTCAAGTTCAATCCGCACCCTCTGGCATTTGCCCGGCCCCACTACCTGCATCGCCTCGCAATCCGGAAATTCTGACTGGATCCGGAGCACCTGCAGGCCCAGCCTGGGTGCCACCATGCCGAACACGAACATCACTCCAGCCTCGTTTACCGGTTCGTACGCCAGGCCGGCCAGCGGCAGCGGCGCGCCGTAAATCGGACGGTCGTTCCGTACCCGCGCTCCTTTACATGACCGCTGAATCGCTGTCTCGTCCCGAGCTTTCACCCGCTGCAGCTCCGTCTCGTTCAATGCCTTGCTTCCTTCCCGTCCCGACGCTGGCTGGCTCCCCGTCTCCTCCAATGCCTCCTCCAGGATTCGTGTCCGGTCCGCCTTCCGCACCATCTCCAGCACGTCCCGCCATTCCGCCGTGGTCCCCTTTTCCTCGGCATACCGGCGGAAGCAGAACCCCACCCTCGTCCACAGCCGGAAGCGCACCAGGAAGGGCGAGATGCTGTGCCCGCCGGCCTCGCCCAGATCGCGCATGCTCGGCAGTTTGCCCAGCTTCCTCGCCAGCGCCGCCCACTCCAGCAGCAGCTCCTCGGTCGACGCCACGTATCCCAACCCTTTGGCCTCGAGTCCGGCTGCCTTGAGCGCCGCGCCCACCGTCCCAAACGCCTTGCGGACTTCGAACCCGTGAATGCCCGACATGCGCCGGAATTCCCGTACCGTCGGTATGCGCTTCAGCTTCCGCGCGCACAAGCGCAGGGCTTCGATGATCTGTTCCTTCGTTGCTGTGGTTTTCTTCATGTTGGCCTCAAATAAAAAACGCCACCCACTGGGTGGCATTTGGATTTAGAGAATTATTTAGGGCCGCCACACTTCCGCTCATCCAAGGCGGGGGACAAGTGTTGGGATGCCCCATGATGAAAAGCGCCTG
>CAZFRV010000122.1:0-8434 GCA_964521445.1 uncultured Acidobacteriaceae bacterium | reverse complement strand
AAGACTCAAAGCCATAAAGCATACACCACCGGCCTGCCCGACGAATCGAAGTTCTCCTGGGTTCACGCACTCCTGCGTGTGACATGAACAACTCGCTCTTCGAGTTCATTTTTCTTTCGGACTACACCGTTACCAATTTCGCCCGATGGCAGCAATGACCTTGGCCAGCGCGTCCAGATCGCGCTTATCGATCACCTCGTCCGGCGAGTGCGAGTAGCGCAGCGGCCAGCCCAGGGCCACATCCGTGGATCCGTAAACCAGAAACGCAGCACCGTCATTGCCGCCGCCGGTTACGCCGTACTGAACGGGAGCTCCGGCCGCGTGCGCCAGCGAGACGACTTTGTCCACCAGCTTGCGGGGCACGACGTTAGAGTTATCCACGGCGCGGACCACAAAGCCCTGTCCCAGGATGCCGTCGCCGAAGCGCTGCGATTCAAGCGGCGAATCAGCGCTGACAAAGGTGTCCACGGCAAAGACGTAGTCCGGAGCTTTCCCTTGCGATGCCAGCTTCTTGGCCGCAGCGGCAGCGCCCTCCAGTCCCAGCTCCTCGCTGGTGGACCAGATGAAGGTCACATCGCGGCCGCTGAGGTTCGGCCCCAGGGCCCAGGCCGCAGCCACCAGTGAGGCGCAGCCCACGCGATCATCAAAAGCGCGGGCGCTTGCCCGCTGGCCCAGCAGCTTGCGATACTTCTTGGGAATGGTGACGTAGTCTCCGGTCTCGATGCCGAGCTGAGCAACGTCGCCGGGGCTATGTGCGCCCACATCCATGTGGAACATCATCCGCGGGCCGCGGGGCCACTGAAAGTCAGGTTTCTCCCAACCGTCCGGCAGCTCCAGCACTCCAGGATGCATGCCATTGGCGGAGTGCACCAGCGCTGCATGGCCGAGAAAATACGCCAGCACCCCGCCGCCTTTCGGTTCCAGCTCCAAACGTCCATCGGGAAGCACGGAGTGAACTTCATAGCCAATCTCATCCTGGTGCGCCACCACCGCGATGCTGGGGCCCTTGCCGTTGCCCGGCCAGTGCAGCCAGAGGTTGCCGACTTCGTCGATCTCGGTTTTTGCCCAGGGCGGCAACAGTTGTTGGATGGCCTTGGCGACATTCCCTTCGTGGCCGCCACTCACGCCATAGGTTTCGATGAGCTGCTTGAGGATGGTCGCCGGCGAAGGCGCAACTGTTGGCTTGTTTGGCGGGGCGGGTTCCGCGAGAGCTTTTGCCGTGGGTAGTTCGATCTTTTGTGTCTGTCCTTGGAGATAGTTTTCCACCAACGCCAACAATGCAGCGATGTCATTTCCGTCCACTACCTCGGCCGGGGTTGAAGGCCAGGCCGTAGCCACGGAGAGATGCACAGTGCGTTCGGGCAGAGGTGGTGGCGGCACATATCCTCCGCGCGGCTCCAGCGGCGCCGAGTAGTCCGCTTTGATGGAGATCTTGTTCTGCGCAGCTAACAGCATGATCTCAGCAGCCAAGTCCGACGCTTCCGCTTGCGGCTTCTCGGATCCGATCAACACACCGCTTCCCGGCGTCTGCGTAAAGCCTGGGGCGGTTTCACGCGAAGCCGGAGCATTGGCCGCCGGCGCCGGCGGGCGTATCAACCGACCCACGTAGATCAGTTCATCAGGCTTGATGGCATAGAGCAGGCGTTCCAGTCCGCGCGCACCCAGCCATTGTTGGGCGACAAACGCGACGGTCAGCGTGCCCTTCAGCTTTGCCGGATCGATGTTGCGCAGCAGCTCGAGCAGGACCGCGTCGCCGAAGCGATCGCCGATGGCGGGTGACGTCCATTGGCCGGAGCCCATCTGGTAGAAAGTGCGGTCGATGGCCAGAGGGCTGAGCCGGTCGGCGCCGGCAAGGCGGGCCTCGGCCGCGGATGTGGCGCCAACGTCAACAAACATGTTGTCAAAATCGGCGGCGCTCGGTGGATGCTGGCGCTGAGGCAACAAGTGAATCGAAATGCCCGCGACCGCCCCGGAGATCCAGCTCCCTTGCAACGTTTGAATCTTTACCGGTTGCGCTCCGTAGAGTTCGTTGAACAAAGGCAGCGAGCCGAGCTGCGGCAGACGCTGCATTTGCAGGTAACCCTCGGCGGTGATGTTGCTGACCACGTAACCTGGTTCGTCCATGGGAGCAACCACCAGCCGGTGAGGCGATCCGCTGCCCAGAGTTACAGTTACGTTGCCCATGCGGTCTACCTTGGGCGACAGCGGCTTCAGGCGGGCGGCGATCTTGCCGGACACCGCTTGTTCGTATCCGGCTACCGCCGGAGTCTCGGTCAGCTCACGCAGGTCTTCTACCAGACTTCCGGAAATTTTCTGGGCTGCGCTGGTCACGGCAATGAACGCGCAGAGTGCGGCAACAAGACAGCGCAACTGGGTTTTCATTCTCTCTCCTGTTTGGATCGGCCCTAAGAAACTAAACCAGGAGTTGAGGAAAATCCAGTGCTACTCGACTGTTGATCGCGGAGGCCGATGCGGAACGCCTACTCGATCTTCACTACCTCTTTGTTTACCTTGGGGAACTTCTCAAACACAGCCGGATCGTGGCCGGGGATGATCAACTTGGGGCTGGCGGCGAGTTGCTTCATGCGATCCTGGGCGCGCAGGTTGGAATCAGCATCGAGTGTCTGGGCGATGGGCGCATGTTTTTCCAGGTTCTCGTAGAGATACATGTTGTCACTGGCCAGGATGACCGTTCCCTCCTTGCTGGTGACGCCAACGTATTGCGATTGATACGTGTGCTTACCGCCGATGTAGCAGGTCACTCCGGGCATGATCTCCTGGGCATCGCCATTCACCAAGCCAACCCGGCCTTCCAGGTTCAGCTTCACTACGGCCAGCACATCATCAGGATCGATGCCGCCGTGAGCGCCTTTCTGCTGCCAGGCTTCGCCCGTGTAGTAAGCGTACTCGTCCTTCTGCAGCCAGATGCGGGCTTTCGGGAAAAGGTCCATGCCGTCCGCGTGGTCCCAGTGCATGTGCGTGATAATCACATCGGTGATCTCTTCCGGCCGAACGCCCAATGGCGCCAGCGCCTCCGAGGGCTTCACGAAATCATTGACCTTCCACTGTTTGAAGAACTGTTCGCGATAGAAGCCGGAGTCCACCAGGATGTTGCGGCCGTTGCCCCTTACCAGCCAAACGGTCATAGCGATGTCCAGCTTGCGCGCCGGATCGGCGCCTTGGATCAAGGCAGCTACAGGGAAATCAGGGATGGTAGCGTAGCGGATCGCATAAACCTCATACTGCGGCTTCTTTACAGTTTGCGCGCCGCCCGCAAGAAAGCTGAGACACAGCATGGCTCCCAGTGCTGCACACTTTGGTTTTTTCAGCATAGCCTCTCCTTCCCTATGGAATAATCAGTGTAATGTATCGCGATCCGCCAGTTGCGTCTCTGATGCGCCGGATTGGCCTTAGCGTTCTTCTTGGTTTTGCCCTCTTCGGACTCGGCGCGCTGGTCACTGCCCTTCTGGAGCGGCGCCATGTAGGAGGCATAAGTCTCTACTTTGACGACGTCATCCTCGGTTTAATCGCGGGCTTTTTGGTTTTCTTCTACGAGCAGAGACGGCACCGGGCGACGCTGGACAAGATCCGGGTGATTGCCGAGATGAACCATCATGTCCGCAACGCTCTCCAGGCCATTGCGCTCTCTCCCTACGCCGAAAAGTCACAGCAGATCCAGCTGATCGACGAGTCGGCCCAGCGGATCCAATGGGCCCTGCGTGAAATCCTGCCCGGGGAAGTTGAGCCGGCCTCGGCCCCGGCTCCGGACGAAAAGACGATTGCGAACTGACCTGGCAACATCCGGCGCAAGAAGTCTCAGCCGGATAAAGACCGCACTTCTTCACGTGTAATCTCGCGCCACTTCCCGGGTTCGAGCCCCTCGGTCCGCAAGCCGCCGATGGCAACTCGCACCAGCCGCAATGTGGGAAGTCCGACGGCGGCGGTCATGCGCCGCACCTGGCGGTTGCGACCTTCGGTCAACGTGATCTCCATCCATGACGTGGGAACGCTCTTGCGAAAGCGGATCGGTGGATTGCGTGGCGGGAGTTGAGGTTCCTCATCGAGCAGGCGTACTTTCGCCGGACGCGTGCGATAACCCTGAATCACCACTCCACGCGCCAGCTCGTGCAATGCGCTCTCGCTGGGAATGCCCTCCACCTGCACCCAGTATGAGCGGGGATGTGCGAACTTCGGGTCGGTGAGCCGGTGCTGAAGAGCGCCGTCGTTGGTGAGGAAGAGCAGACCTTCGCTCTCGCGATCCAGCCTTCCTGCAGGATACACGTCGGAGACCGGCAGATACGCCTTCAGCGTAGGCCCTGCGCCGGAGAACTGGCACAGCACTCCGTATGGCTTATAGTAGAGAATGTAACGGTTCAGCAAACTTCAGCTTACAGGAAGGTTTGCTGTGGGCGTTGGCGCACCGCCAAACTAGAGCAGTCAGAAAGGACCTGCGCGACCATCCTGCCTCAGCTCTGTGCTTCAGCGCCAACGTCCACAACCTTGGCAACTGGCCCAGCTCCCGGGTTATGAAATCATCCTCGGAGCTAAGAACGGGAACCCGGCCAGAAAAAGCATCCTAAAAATCTAAAGATAAGAGCGGTTGTCATTGCGTGGTCGTTCTCAGTTCTTCAGGCTGCAGCCAACACCGCATAGCCTGCCGCGACCCAGACGGCGAAGACACCCGCCGTCACCAGGAATCGGAACGCGAAACTATCCAACATGCGATTATTTTTTCCGTCAAACATCTTTCCGTCAAACACGGCCGACCTCCTAAATCAGGCAGTTCGTCGCCCTCAACTCCTGCTCAGCGACGATTGCTGCCACGCCTACTCGCACCTGTTGTGCCAAATCCAGCGCAGGCGGTAAGTTATTGAAATGAATACACAGTGGGTAGGATGTGCGGGCGTGCCACCTTGGACCTGGTGTTCGCTTTCGCCAAGAAACTGTTCACGAACGAACACCGCGACAAGCCATCAGTAACAAACTTGTAAACAATCTTGAAACAATTTGCCGGCCGGCTCGTCTAATGAGCAGGGCAAAAGCGCCTTCGCGCAGGGGTGTGCGGTCATTGCTGGTGTGCATTAAAATCAGTTGTGGCTCCTCTTCATTCCAAACATCACATAGCGCCCGGACCGGGCACCCTGGCCTTCTTTCGCAGTCTCCCCGAATTCAGAAAAGACCCGCTCAATCATTTTTGGCAAGCGGCCATGAAATATGGCGACGTAGTTCGCTATCGCAGCTTGTGGTCCGCGTATCAGTTGAGCCATCCCGATCATATTCAGCAGGTCCTTCAATCCAACTTTGACAACTACCGCAAGGGCCGCGATTACCGCATCCTCAGGCTCTCCCTGGGCAACGGTCTGTTGAACAGCGAAGGCGCTCGCTGGCAGCGGCAGCGCAAAATGACGCAGCCGGCATTCCAGAGCCAGCAGGTGACTTCATTCATGCGCATCATGTCCGGGCACACTGTCGGCCTGCTCGATCGCTGGGAAAGTTTTGCAGCGGAAGCGCGAGTCTTTGATGTTGTCCCGGAATTGATGGCGCTTACTTTAAGCATCGTGAGCCAGGCGTTGTTTACAGCCAATCTTGAATCTGACGCGGCCGCCATTCAGCAGATGCTCGCTGTCGGGCGCGAATACTCGGTCGATCGCGCCTGGTCCGTGGTTCGCATGCCCGTCGCCGTTCCTACAAGACGCAACCGCGAATATCGCAAGTCGATTTCTGCTTTTCACCAGATTATTGATCGCCTCATCGCCGAGCGCCGGGGCACGCCCGAGCGTCCCCCCGACCTGCTCACCATGCTGATGGAAGCGCGTGACGAAGATGGCGGAGCCATGTCAAACCGGCAGCTCCGCGATGAAGTAGCCACTCTGGTGACCGCCGGTCACGAAACCACAACCCTGGTGCTGGCCTGGACATGTTTTCTGATTGCCACGCATCCGGAGGTCATGGAACGCATGGCGGTGGAGGCTGCCTTTGTGCATGCTGAAGCGCCGGCTTATGAAGACGTAGCCAAGCTGAAGTACATGCGGAATGTGATCGAAGAGGTCATGCGACTGTACCCGCCGGTGTGGGTACTTTCGCGCACCGCCACAAAGGTAGACTCGATTGGCGGTTTTCACATCGCCGCGGGCTCGGAGATACTAATCTTCCCCTACATCACCCATCGCCATCCCCGGTGGTGGCCGGAGCCGGAGAGTTTTCGTCCCGAGCGTTTTGCGCCGGAAAACTCGGCTTCACGCCCGCGCTATGCGTATTTACCCTTCGGCGCAGGACCGCGGACGTGTGTCGGGCTGCACTTTGCCATGACGGAAATCCTGTTGGTGATGGCGTTGTTGCTGCAGCGTTTCCGGTTCGAACTGGCCATGGATCCCACGACGGTGCGGGTTGAGCCTTCAGTCACACTGCGTCCGAACCCGGGTGTGTTCATCAAGATACGCAGGGCTTGAGGTGGGGCTGGCCATCCGCTGTGTTGTCATTCCGAGCGCTGTTTCCTGGCGCGAGGAATCTGCTTCTTCTCGTACCCCGGCAAAAGCAGATTCCTCGCTTCGCTCGGAATGACAATATTGTTGGGTGTCCACCGTATCGCGCAAACCTGAATAGTTGCTAAGCCTTCTCCGCCGCTTCCCACTTCCAGTTTGTAAAGCGTTTGCGCAGCTCCAGCTTGGACAACTTGCCGGTGGAAGTGTGGGGCAGGTCGTCCACAAAGACGAACGCGTCCGGCAACTGCCATTTGGCAAATCGCGAGGAGAGAAAAGCCCGCAGCTCTTCCGCGGTCGCCTTCATGCCCGGCCGCGTGACCACGACCGCGACCGGCCGTTCATCCCATTTCGGATGAGCCACGGCTACCACTCCGGCTTCGCGCACCGCGGGATGCGCCGCCAGAGCGTTCTCCAAATCCACGGAGCTGATCCATTCGCCTCCGGATTTGATCAGGTCTTTGGCTCTGTCGGCGAGCTGCGCGAATCCTTCGGGGTCGATGGTAGCCACGTCGCCGGTGCGCAGCCAGCCGTCGGCCGTCCAGCGATCGGCGGTCTCCGGAGCGCGGAAATAGCTGCTTGCAACCCACGGTCCGCGGACCTGCAGCTCGCCCAAGCTCTTTCCGTCCCAAGCTGCTTCGCCCTGGTCGTTGACTACGCGCACATCCACAAATGGCAACGGGCGGCCCTGGCGAATCCGCATGCGGTACTTCTCGTCTTCCGGCCAGGACAGCATGTGCGACTTGAGCGTGGAGCAGAGAGCCAGTGGAGTGGTTTCCGTCATGCCCCAGACATGAACCAGCCGCAGACCCTGTCGATCGAGTCTGCGCACCAGAGATTCGGGTACGGCCGTGCCGCCCACGAAGCCGCGGATTCCGGGAGCCAGCTTCCAGCGCCCGGGATTCTGTTCCAGCGCTTCCGCAATCGTGGTCCAGACGGTGGGCACGGCGGTGGCAAAGGTGACTTGTTCGGAATGAAAAAGGTCTAGCACCGAAGGTGCATCCAGCTGGCGTCCGGGAAGCACCATCTTGCAGCCCACCATCACCGCTACATGGGGAAGGCCGTGAGCGTTGGCGTGGAACATGGGCGCCAGCGCCATGACTACGTCGTGCTGGGAAGTGGCCAGAGAATCCGGCAACGCAAAGGCCAGCGCGTGCAACACCAACGCGCGGTGCGAGTACAGTACGCCCTTGGAATTACCGGTGGTTCCGGAAGTAAAGCACATGGCGGCGGCGTCATTTTCATCGGTAGCCGGATAGCGGAACTCGCCGCGAGCTTGGGAGAGGAGTTCCTCGTAATCCTCAGCTCCGGCAGGAAGAGGTCCTTTCTCGTGATTCACAACAAACACGCGCTCGACTTTCGTTTTATCTTGGAATTGCTGCCACAGGGGCAGCAGCACGTCGTCCACGATCAGGAAGCGGTCTTCCGCGTGATTGACAATGAACGCGAGCTCCTGAGGATGCAAGCGCAAGTTGAGCGTGTGGACCACGCCTCCCGCGGCGGGAACTCCAAAGTAGGCTTCCATGTGAGCGTAGTGGTTCCAGCAGAGTGTGGCTACGCGATCACCGGGTTGAAGGCCGGCGCGTTGCAGCGCCTGCGCCAGGGCCTTGGCGCGGCGGACGAACTCGCCGTAGGTGTAGCGATGCACACTGCTGTCCGGCAGCCGTGAAACCACTTCGACTCCGGGATAAAGGCTGGGAGCGCGCTCCAGGATCGAGTGCAGGGTAAGCGGGTACTCCATCATCGTGCCCTTCATGGAACGCCTCCAGTGGAGCGAAATCCTAGCATACGCCGCCTCCCCGTGGCATATACTCGTGGCGCTATGAAGAACCGCTCGGCTACTGCTGTTTCACTTGTCGTTCTCACTCTTGCGCTTTGTCCGGCAGCGGCGATGGCGCAGGCCGGTTTCACCGTGGGTACGGCCACGGCCGCGCCAGGACAGAAGGCCACCGGCG
>CAZFRV010000121.1:0-8343 GCA_964521445.1 uncultured Acidobacteriaceae bacterium | reverse complement strand
AAAAGGAATTGCCGCCGATGGAACCCGGAGCTATGTGTTACATGCTGTCCAAGCAAGGTTACTTGAGCGATCAGGACGGACACTGGCATCCGCACCTCATGTTTTTCGCTTCACAAACCGACCCTACAGCATGGGGAGCAGGTTTGCCCGGTTCTCCTGTCATTGCTTTCAATGACACATGGGAGCGCCTGACTACGTTCCTGGTTCCAGTGCGACAGTGGTCGGACGGAACGGCTGATCACTAAGGCGAGGCTGTAAGACACCCCGGAAGCTACCATCAGAAAATGAATCGTTCAACAGGAATCCAAACGAGAAATATACTGGCGGAGAGGGAGGGATTCGAACCCCCGATACCCTTTCGGGTATGCCGGTTTTCAAGACCGGAGCCATCAACCACTCGGCCACCTCTCCGCGGAGGATCATTCACAGTTTACCAGCTCAGCGACCAGCGGCTGAGCGCAGATTCTGTGGCGGTCCTGGCCGGAGGCGCTAGAATTGACCGCCTATGATGCGACCATTCACGTTTTCTCGCCGTCCTGCGCACAAGCTCCGAATCACTCTTGTGGGGTTCAATCTGGCAGCCATGTTGTGCGTCGTTGGGTTGGCATCGGCGGTCGCGCCGCAAACTGCTTCTCCCAGCCAGGCAGCCGGGCCGCTGTCCCCGGCGGAGGCGCGTAAGATCGCCCAGCAGGCCTACACCTTCGCTTATCCGCTGGTGGTGATGGAGATGACCCGCCGCGCCAACACACAGAACGGATCTCCTCGCTTCGTCAATCATTTTGTCAACGTCCTGGCCTTCCCCGATGACCGTTTCCGCCAGGTGATCCGGCCCAATGCCGATACTCTGTATTCCTCTACGTGGCTCGATCTCTCCACCGAGCCGATGCTGCTGCACGTGCCCGATACCAAGGGACGCTACTACCTCATGCAGTTTATGGATGCGTGGAGCGAGACCATCGCTTCGCCAGGCAAACGAACCACGGGCACCGGCGAGGGTTGGTTCGCCATCGTCGGTCCGGGATGGGGGAAGAAGGGCAAGCTGCCGGACGGGGTGCAACGTATCGACAGCCCTACCAGCACAGTGTGGCTGATCGGCCGCACCCAGACCAACGGACCGGCCGACTACGACTTTGTGCACGCCATCCAGCAGGGCTACAAACTGGCGCGGCTCAGCGCCTATCCCGCGGGCGAGCCCCCGGTCGCGCTCACCGACATGGCCCAGCTTCAGGCCGGGAGCAACGCGCCTCCACCGCCAGTGCAGGTGGCGCACTTGAGTGCGGATGAGTACTTCACGTTGGCGGCGCAGCTTCTGGTCAAGAATCCGCCGCATCCCGAAGACGCGCCGATGATGCGCCAGCTTGCCAAAATAGGAATCGCGCCCGGCCAGCCTTTCCCCGCCGCGCCGCTCTCGCCCGAAGAACGCAAGGCCGTTGCGGAGGGCGCGCAGGCCGCGGCCGATGCCATCAACAGCTTCGATCGCAGCAAGCTGGCGAACGGAAAAACGGGATGGACCCTGCCCGGACACTACGGCCAATACGGCACGAACTACGCGGTGCGCGCCCTGACCGCAAGGTATTTCCTGGGCATATTGCCTTCGGAAGATGCCGTGTATCTCTCCGCTGTCCGCGACTCAGCCGGCCATCCCTTCGAGGGAAGCAAGCGCTACACCATGCACTTCGAAAAAGGACAGACACCGCCGGTGCGGGCCTTCTGGTCGCTTACGCTCTACGACGACCAGGGCTACTTTGCGGCCAATCCTCTCAAGCGCTTCGCCATCGGCGATCGCGACGCGCTCAAGTTCAATGCCGACGGCTCGCTCGATCTCTATATCCAGCACGACTCGCCGGGTAGCGACAAAGAAAGCAACTGGCTGCCCGCGCCTTCCGGTGGCTTTAACCTGGCGTTGCGCATGTATTGGCCGGAACCGGCGGCGATCAGCGGCGAGTGGACCCCGCCGCCAGTGGTCGCCAGCCCCGCTGGACATTGAGACGATCAGCAAGAAAGAACAGCCCCGCGCACCGCGCTTTCGGCGGGGCTGTTCTGTTTTCAACCAGTGATGAGTTTCGGCCGCGCAACCAGGAACGCGTTGCCGCTACAGCCTCACTGGAAGAAATCCGACATGTCGGCAGCCGTTGCGGAGGCTCCGGGATACTTGTTCACGCCGAGCGCATCGAGAATCGTGCGCAGCATATTCTCGTGCTTGTAGAGGATGGCCGACTGGAAATGGGGTTTCACATGCGGCCCCATCAACGCCGTATAGACCTGCTCGGGGCAAGCTCCGATAGCGCCATCGCACTCGTCGAACGTTACCATCAGCACGCCGTCGCCGCCGGCCTGGAAGTATGTCTGGTTGAGCAGCGGCGCCACATTGCTTTTCAGCCAGGTATCCGCCTGGGGGAGCGTACCGTCGTGCGCGTCATGGCTGGCATCAGGCACGATGATGGAATAAGCCGGCAGCTGATTGGCGGCCATGTCCGTGGCAAATTGCGTAAACGGGACCATGTTCTGCTGCAGCGTTGGGCTGTTGATCACATCGGAATACCACTTGGCGGGGTTGTGGCGATCGTAATATGCGCCCGAGTTCCCGCCCATCCAGCCGGCGTGCGGCAGTGAATCTGCATAGACCTTCCAGGTTATCCCGGCGGCGGTCAGCTCGCGGAAGATGTTGTCATCCGTAATGGGTTTTGTGCAGTTGCTACCACTGCAGCCGAACTGCTTCTCGCCGCTTCCCGATGACAGCCATAAGTAGTCGAGCAGGGAACCAGGCTCATCGGCGTGGTAGTCGGTGGAAAACGCGTATTGAGTACCCATGGATGTCAACCAGGGCATCTGGCTCAGCACCTGCGCGAAGCTATGGTTTTCCTCGATCACCAGAACCACGTGCTGTGAGTGCGGCACCGCAGAGGTCGGCACAGTCGGCGTCGGCGAAGGACTCGGGCTCGGCGTCGGTGCGGGACTCGGGCTGGGCGCAGGAGTCGGCGCTGGTGTAGCTCCAGGCGCGGGCGTGGGAGTTGGCGACGGAGCGGGTGTCGGCGTCGGGGTCGGCGAAACCTGCGAGCTCTTCGTCCCTCCACATCCGCCCAACAAAAGTGTGCAAATAACCGCACTTAAAACAAAAGCAGTAAAACCAATCTTAGTTGTGAAACGCATCTACCCTCCAAGGCAAGTTGGAGGTTACGGTCGGAGCTACTCTGCTTGCACCGGGAAGCGACCTATTTACACGTTGAAAGACGCGTAACTCCAGGGGGATCACTTAGAGCTAGCCTCGGGGAAAGGGCTGAAGAATCGCCTGGCCGCGCGGGTCCGGGAGCGGCTATGCTTGGGGATTTAGGCGGAGGGCATGCCATGAAGAAATGCGTGAATCCAAAGTGGTGCGCGGCGGGTTGGGTGGCGTTTTGTGTTATCTGGATCGTGATCGGCGGCTCGGAGGCAACGGCCGGAGGCTCCGGGCTCAGCGATGACAAGATCATCGCCGGGCTCAAACAGGCCCTTACGGTGAGCACCGGGAAAGCAGTGGCTTCCACCGGGCGTCCTGACGGATTTCTGAAGAACGAGGCCATCAAGATTCTGTTGCCGCCCAAGTTGGCGACGGCCGGCAAGACCTTGCGCATGATCGGTATGGGGGCGCAGGTGGATGAACTCGAAGTTGCCATGAACCGCGCCGCCGAACAGGCCGCGCCCCAGGCCAAACAGATTTTTGTGAACGCCCTCACGCAGATGACCTTCCGCGACGCCCGCGGCATCTTCAGCGGCGGCGATACCGCGGCCACCGATTACTTCAAACGCCAAAGTACGCAGCAGCTGACCACGGCCTTCACGCCTATCGTCCACCGGGCCATGCTCAAGGTGGGCGTGGTCCAGCAATACAACGCGTTGATGCAGAACCCAGCGGTCTCGCGCCTCGGTTCCGCGCAGAGCCTGAACCTCGACAGCTATGTGGTTGGCAAGACCCTGGACGGGCTCTTCTATGAACTCGGACAGGAAGAGAAGAAAATCCGCAAGGACCCGGCAGCGCAGACAACGTCATTGCTGAAAGAAGTTTTTGGCGGCAGGCTGTAGCCTTATCCTTCGCCCGACTCGCGGCTAAACTCCAGCAGTTCATTGGCGCGGCGGATGAGTTCTTTGCGGTCGGCGTCGCGCCACTGTTTGGGCAGGAGACTCTTGCTGGTGCACTCGAGCACCGCCACGATGTTTTGAAGATCGATCTCCGTGGGGTACGAAGGCGGGATGAAGTCTTCGAGCGCTCCCTTGATGTCGTCGGGGCTCACAGCCGATTGGTTGCGCAGGGCGGCGCGCATGCGGCTGCGCACCAGGACAGCCTCGATATCGGCGCCGGAGAGAGCACCGGCGTTGTCCAGGAACAACTTTTCCAGGTCGGGAGAAAATACGGCCATACCCGATTTTTTCTGCATGGCGCGGAGCAAGGCGCGGCGCTCGTCGGGCGAATCGGGATAAAACAGCGCAATGTGCTCTTCGGCGCGACCCTGGCGCTTGAGGTCCACAGGCAGCAGGTCGGGACGGCAGGTGAGCAGGAACCAGATCACCTTGCCGCGGTAATCGGTGTTGCCCATGAACTGCGCGATCTGGGCAAAGACGCGGTTGCTCACGCCGCTATCGCCGGAGCTGGAGCGATCGCCGAGCTGGGCGTCGGCTTCGTCCACGATCACCGCGATGGGGCTCATGGCCTTGAGCAGGTTGAGTACGCGCTCCAGATTGCCTTCGGTCACGCCCTGCCACATGCTGCGGAAATTCTTGAGCATCACTGAGGGAATGCCCACCTCGCCGGCGAAGCAAGTGGTGATGAAGGTCTTGCCAGTGCCCACCGGGCCGCAGATTACATAGCCCATGGGCAGCACATCCGTGGCGCCGGAGTGGATGGCGGCGGCCGCGTCCTGAAGTTTCTTCTTGGCCTGGTCATTGCCTGCGACGTAAGAAAGATCAAAACGGCTCTGCACGAATTCCAGCAGCCCGCCGGATTCTGCCTCGATCAGTTCTTTCTTGCGGTCGTTGAAAAATTTGAGCGTCAGGGGCTGGCGGTTCTGGACAGCGTGCGCGATCAGGCTCCCCAGTTGCACACGCTTCAGTCCGGCGCTGAGCTTGGCCAGAATGACGTCGCTGACCTCGGAACCCGCGGGCAAAGGATGGTCCTTAAGCTGCGAGCGCACAAACTCCAGGCGCTCCGCTTCATCGGGCAGGGGCACCTGGACGGAAGCCACGCCCGGGTTCTGCACAATGCCCTGGTTGAGCTCGCTCTGGTTCTCCGAGATCAGGCAGATAGTGACGTCGGCGTTGAGAAAATCCGGGTTGCGCGCCCAGCGCTTGAAGATCACGAGTGAGTTGCGGTCTTCGGGCGACATGCTGGAGACGTCGCCCGCGGGCGCGATGGTCTCGGCAAAGTCGATGACCAGGGCGATCTTCCTGCCGTCGTTGATGCGCAGACGCAGGTAGTTGTCCAGAATGTTCAGGACCGCATCGGGATTACGGGGTAAGCCGCCCTTGGCGAAGTTGGAGCCGTGAAAGCTGTCATAGCCCTCGAGCGCCATTCGGAAGTCGGCTTGCGACTCAGCGGTGCCGAAACTCAAGCCGCCACGGTCGTAATGCAACACCAAGTCGCGCTGGCCGAACAGGCCGTGGGAGAGAAAGTCGTCGAGGGAGAGGAAGTCCGTGGTCCCGTTCTGGCGCAAAGGCTCAAGATCGCGCACGTTCCCGTAAAGAACGAACACAGCATAGGAACGCGAATAATACTTCTCGGAAAGTTCGCGCGCCCAACCGGGCAGGGCGTCGAGGTATTTGTCGGTGTTGGGGGAAGAGGCGGACATCAGCTTCCAATCCTCGTGCGTTGCGGCGAACTGACGCTGGAAGACGATGACGACGTATCCTGCATGATCCCTTCCATGTCCGGCGTCAGGTTGCTGAAGATGGCTTCTACCTGCTGCACCGTCTGCTCGGTCTGCTCCACGTCATGGACCAGGTTCTCGAGCTGGTCGCTCACCTGCTGCGGGTCGCGCATGGTGACCGACTGGTCCCGCACCAGCTGCAGCACGTCTTCCACCGCGGAGCATTGCGCGTCCACCACCTGGCGGTTTTCGACGATTTTCTGGTACTTCTCCACGCGCTTGCCCAGGATTTCAATGCGCTTTTTGTTGATGTCCTGGACCTTGGGCGGGTCCTGGTTCATGCGCTGCTGCAGCGTGGCGATTTCCTTTTTGATGGAGTCGGCATCGGCCGTTTTCAGATACTGGCGCTGCTGCCAGGCGGCGTTGAGCAGCCGCGCATAGCCGTTGAGCAAGCCTTGCAACCGCTGGTCCATCTGCTGCACGAAAATCTGCGAAGTCGAGGTGAGCTGCGAGTAGTTGTTGCGGATGGACCCACAGACCTGGGCCAGGTTCACGTAACGGGTCTGCATGTCCGGGGGCAGGGAGCGCAGCATGTCAGCGAGCTTTTGTTCGCGCGCC
This sequence comes from uncultured Acidobacteriaceae bacterium, assembly GCA_964521445.1. Lineage (GTDB taxonomy): Bacteria > Acidobacteriota > Terriglobia > Terriglobales > Acidobacteriaceae > Angelobacter. Next base: position 1,888 of record CAZFRV010000121.1, on the reverse strand, counting down.
TTTTGTTCTTCGCCGAACTTCCATGAACGCACCAGGCGCTGGAACCGCCAGTTCTGCGGGACCACGGCCAGGTACATGAGCTCCAGGCCGCCGGCGACGATCAAAGGAAGTCCAGTCCAGAAAAGCAAAGCGGAGGCCGCCAGGCCACCCAAGGCAATCAGGTTGTACTGGTTGTGGAAGGCCTCTTTGACGAAGTTGATGTCCTTCGCCGGAGAATCAGGCGGCGCCGCATCCCGTAAGTTGGGCTGAAAGCCGCCGCTGAGACCCATCAGACGCTCACCCTCACGTGGCCGCCCACTCCGGGAGCGCGCTTCAGGCTGCCCAGGACGTAATGCTGGAGATCATGAAACTCGCTGCTCTCCTTCAACTCCAGGCTGCGTGGACGGTCAAACGGCACCTGCACATCTTCCACGATGGTTCCCGGATGCGAGCTCATGATGAAGATCCTGTCAGCCAGATACACTGCTTCTTCCACGTCGTGGGTGACAAAAAGAATTGTACACGCGGTTTCGTCCCAGATTTGCAGCAAAAGCTGCTGCATCTCACTCCGGGTCTGCGCATCCAGAGCGCCGAAAGGCTCGTCCATCAGGATTACCGAAGGGCGGAGCGCCAGGGTGCGGGCGATGGCCACGCGCTGCTGCATGCCTCCGGAGAGCGTCTCCGGATACACAGCGGCAAACTCCGTCAGTCCCACCGCTTTGAGGAGCTTCTCTGCCGTCTCTTTGCGCTCCGCCGCTGGGACCTTGTTGATCTTCATTCCGTATTCCACGTTCTCCTGCACCGTGAGCCACGGGAACGACGTGTACTTCTGAAAGACCATGCCGCGATCTTTGCCGGGACCGTGCACCGGCTGGTCATGCACCAGGACATCGCCCGAGTCGGGCGTATCCAGGCCGGCGATCATGCGCAGCAGAGTTGACTTGCCGCAGCCGGACGGTCCGAGCAGCACGCGGAACTCGCCGATATCGCGACCGGCTGGAGAGAAGGCGTCTTCCACTTCAAAGTTCACGTCCTTGAGCGCCTCGATCTTTTCTCCCTGCGGCGAATAGAAGGTGCGGGACAGGTTGCGGATGGTGATCTTGGATTTCTTAGTCTCCATGGCTCACCGCCTTGGTATGTTTGGCGCTGGGCACGGCCACGTGGGCTTCAGAACCCTGCGCCGCCTGCCGCCAGGGGAAGAGAAGTTTCTCCAGGAGTGTCAGCATGAAGCGGAAGAGGAACGCGGCCACGCCGATGGCGATGATGCCCGCATAGACCAGTTCCGGCTGATGAAGTTCATAGGCCGACTGCACCATGGCCCCCACGCCCTTTTTGCGGTTCACGATCTCCACCAGGATCACGTAGGTCCAGCCGATGTCGTAGAGAATACGGAAAGAGGAAAACACTCCTGGAAACGAGGCGCGGAACATCAGCCACAAGACCTGAAGTTTGTTGGCGCCCAGGGTGTAGGCAGTTTCCAGCAGCGAGCTGTCCACGCGATTTACTTCTTCCACCACCACCGCCAGCAGGTAAAAGAACATGCCGAACCACAGGAACGCGACTTTCATGGTTTCGCCAATGCCGAACAAGCCGATGAACGCCGGAAGAAATGCGGTGATCGGCATGGAGCGCATGGGCGCGGCCACGGGGTTGATCAGGTCATACAGCCAGCGGAAGCTGGCCATCAGCAGCCCTAGCGGAATGGCGATGATCGCGCACCACAGGAAGGCCTGGCCAATGCGCAGCCAACCGGCGTACACGTTTTCCAGCAGGCCGCGTTCGGAAAACAGCGGGGGGAAAGCCTGCAGCACTTCTGCCGGCGTGGGCAGCACATAACTGCTGATGGTTTCCCTTTTGGTGATGATCACCCAGATCACGATGATCGCCACCCATGCGAGCACCCCCAGCG
>CAZFRV010000120.1:0-10830 GCA_964521445.1 uncultured Acidobacteriaceae bacterium | reverse complement strand
AGGATCACCAGCACGGCAATTGTGCCAACGATGTAGATCAAGGCGATCAAAACCGCCGAGGCATAAATCGCCAGTGGAAAAGTCTTGCGCGGATCGCGGATTTCCTCGCTCATGGTGCACACCAGTTCCATGCCGGTGAAGGCGAACGCGATCTGCGACCAGAAATTGAGCGTGTCCAGGTTGACAACGGGGAGCGAAGACTTCCAGGAGAACACAGTCGCGCTTCCGTGTCGCCAGTACAAATATGCGGCAACCCCCGCCAGCATCATCAGGGGAAGATAGGTGCCGACTCCTCCGGCATTCTGCAGCCACTTGCCGATGTTCAAGCCAACGATATTGAACACCACGGCAATGGCCAAGAGACCCAACGAGGACCAGAGCAGGTAGCGTGGATTTGTGGCCAGAGTCCAGAACTTGGGCCCGCCGATGTACACCGACATGGCAACGCTGGCGGTCAGCAGTCCCGGGAAATAAAAGACCGTGTAGGCCCAGTAGGACCACCCGGCCACGAAGCCGTGAAAGTCGCCGAACGCCTCTTTGCTCCACACATAAAGCCCTCCTTCGGACGGGAAGCGCGTGGAGAGCTCAATGATGATGAGCGAGGTGGGCAGAAAGAATAAGAGCGCGGCCAGCACCCACAGGCTGATCGACGATGTGCCGTTGTGCGCCGCGGCGGCGATCCAGCGGGGCCCAAGAACCGCCGCGATGTTGAACAGCAGCACGTCCCAAAAGCCCATGGCGCGGCGCAGTTGGGATTTGTTGTTGATGTTTTCCTGGGCCATTGGGTTTCTTTGTGTAGCTTACGGAGTGAACACGCGAAGATAGCAGATGTCCCGCCGATCACAAAGAAAACGAAATCTGGTGGAGAGGCTGCGCAGCCGGGGGCACCTCCACCCCGCCAAGCCACCCGGGCTTGGTGTGGACCCGCCGGCTGCGGTCCAACCTCGATGAATAGGCGAAATCAACTGGAACTATCTGCGGAGTTTGTGAACCCACAGGCCGAGGCCGCTGCTGATCAGTCCCAGCACTCCCAACAGTGGCAACAGAGTGGAAGTGGCCGGCAAGACCCCCGGCAAGTTCTCTGGCGTCGTTCGTTCCGCGCTGACCTGAGGTTCGGTCGCCGGAGGATTCTCGGGCGCGGGAGACACGGCGGCCTGCGGAGGATTCTCTGGCGGCACGTTCTGCTGGGGTGGCAGGACGACGGCCGCCCCGGTGATGGTCACAGTGTTCGTCAGCCGCTGCACGTCAGCGTTGGTAAATGTGCGCACGCTCTGCGGATGCTCGGCCCTGTATTGGGCCGCAACTTCACCCAGGCTGAGTGCGGGCGCGACGGCCACGGCCGCGCCGGCGCCTGCGTAATACGAGGGTCCCATGTCGTTGATCAGTCGTCCGGACTCGGCTGTAACCGCACCACCCGCAGACTCAGGCGTCACGCCGGCGTACGCCGGCGATGGGCTGTAAATCGGCCCGCCGGTGAGAGTCGGCGCCCCGGTGAATGCCCCCGTCTGCAAGGGCGTCTCCAGACTGATGCCTGTGCGGCCGGCGAGAGAAACCCCGGTGCTCTGTGTGGGCAGCGTTCCGGGATTGACCATGTAAACTCCGGTGCCGTAAAGTCCGCCGCCAACAACATAGATGGAGGGACTGGATGGCATTACGACCACGGATGGCGAACTGGGCTGTGCGCCTGCGGCTTGTCCCTGGGACATAGAGCCCTGCTGGTACTGGGCGAAAAGGCCCATGGAAGCGGCGAGCATCGCGGCTAGCAAAAATCTGCGGAACATGAGGACACCTCCGCACACGTCATCATGGTGATTGGATTCCTCAGGAGTAAACCGGAGATGCCTGGAAGGTCAGCGCTTGGGGCCCAAGGCCCAGTTTTCCAACTCGCCGGTCTGACGCAAGAGCTGAACCTGGGCTTTGTCCAGATCGAAGCTGGAGCTGAGGTAGGCGGTATAGCGTTCGTGCTCGGCGACCCGGGCGTTTTCTTCGTCCTTGAGAGAAGCTCCTCCCGTCTCAATTTTAGCGTGGGTGGTGTCGATGTCAGATTCAGCGAGTTCGTGTTCCAGTTGGGCCACGTCGCGCGCGGCGACAAACTGTTGTACCGACCGCTGCAGCTTGAGGGTTTCCTCGCTGACCTGTTCCTTCACGGTCCGGGCTTCCTGGCGAGCCTTGACGGCGTCGAATCTGGCGACATTCGCGGCCGAACGCAAAGTCGAGTTGAAGAAAGGGAAGCGGATGACGACGCCGATGCTCAGGTTATTTCGCTCGAAGGTCTTGAAGAACTCGGCGTAATTGTTGTATTTGGCCAGCACGGCGTACTGCCCAGCAAGATCCACGGTGGGATACAGCTGTTTACGCTCCGCCTGGGCGCGGAATTCTTTGGCGGAAGCAAGCGCCTCAGCCATGGTGACCGCAGGGTTCCTGCCGAGCGCCTGGCCAGGGAGATCGTCGTCCTGGGAGACGGAGGGCAGTTGGGGAATGGTTTCGGTGGAAGTCCGGATGGAGGTCGCCGTTAGCCCGGTGAGCTGGGAGAGGCGAAGCCGCAGCGCGTCGGCAGCGGCGCGAGTGCGGGCGATGTCCAACTGGGTTCTGGCCACCACCAGTTTGGCCCGCTTGAGTTCTACCGAGCTGTCCAGACCGGCCTGCACCCGCTGGTTAGCGATGTCCTGAAACTTGGCCGCAGCCTCCTGCTGCTCTTTCTGCACGGCGATGGAAGAATCCAGAAGATCGAGCTGCATATAAGAGAGCGCGGTTTCCAGAATGACGTCATTGCGGCGGTCCGCGTTCTGTGCGGCTGTGGCTTGAGCGTCGCTCTGGGCTGCCTTAACGTAATCATGTTGCGCGGCGTTGAGCAGAAGCCCCTGAATATTAACGTTGAAGAGCGATGGCGCCGAACCTTCCAGGCTGAGAGGGAACCCGTTCGAGTAGCCCAGCGCGGAGCCCACCGTCATGGAAGGGATGAACTGGTCGCGAGCTTCGGTGACCGTGGCCCGGGCGCGTTCCAGGTCGGCGCGGCTCAAGCTGCTGGTGGCACTATTCCTCAGCGCCAGCTCGATGGCGGTGCGAAAAGGCAGCGGCTTGCCCTGATCTTGCCCGGGAAGGCTTGCGGCGAAAGCCAGAAAACAGAACGCAACAGCGACCACGCGGGCATGTGATTTCATTTTTTCACCTTGCAGCAAGAAGATGGATGGTGGAAAGACGTGATTCTATCGAGAAATCCTGGCCAGCGCATCCCGGGCGGGCCGAAACTGCGGGGCCAGCGCCAGTGCAGCGCGATATTCCTCAATCGCGCGTACACGGTCGCCCTGTTTCTCCAGCAACTGTCCCAGCAGGTAATGAGCACGGAAGATAGGCCCGTCTTCGGATAAATCGCTGCCGTCGAGATAACGGTGCAGCATCTCATTCGCCGCGGGGAAGTTGCGTCCGGTATGCAGCAGGAGAAAAGCGCCATCATAGGCGGGCATTCCGTCATGATGGCCGCCGGTCCGCGACGAGACAACGGCGGACTCCATATCCTGCGCGCGTCCGGCACGACGGTAGTAGTAAGCCAGCTCCATCCAGTACTGAGCGGCATTGTCGCTGGCTGCGATGGCTTTTTTGTATAGCTCCTCGGCTTGGCCCGAGCCTTGTTTCTCTTCCACCTTGGCGTAGAGATACTGGGCCAGCGCCGGGTCATGCGCTTTCACGGCATCGGCCTGCGCCCGGGCTTTGTTCTTGTCGCCGCCCAGAAAGCCGGGAGCTTCCAGGTAGTACTCAGTCAGGTCGGAACGAGCGGAGAAGTTGTTGCCATCCAGGGCGACGGCGCGTTCGAATTCGACTTTGACCCGCCGCGCCAGGCCGAAAGCCGTGAAGGGGTTGGAGTTTTCCGCTTTGCGGCCGGCGGCGCGTCCCAGCCATTGGTGGTAGAGGCTGTTGTGCGGCTCCAGGGCGACGGATTTTTCCGCCATGCGCAACGAGGCATCCCACTGCTCAAGCTGGAAATAAACCCGGCTCAGCAAGTTGTAAGCTGCGGCGTTATCGGGATGTTCCTTGACCTCATTGTTGAGAAGGTGCAGAGCTTGATCGGCTTGACCTTCTTTGAGCAGCGCTTCCGGATCGGGGTCAGCCCAAGCCACGGCAGCCGGAGCCATGGCAGCTAAAGCCATCCCCGCCAAGGCACATAAGAGTGGTAGACGAAGCGGACGCCTCAACGTTCAACCACCTTTACTTCCATGCCGTTGCGCAGCGGTTGCGAGCTGATCGTGCTCAACGCGACCTGCGCATTTTCCACCAAGCCCTGCAAAACCTCTACCCGAGTAAGGCTGCTGATTCCGATCTTCACTTCCTGAGTATGGAGCTTGTCGTCCAGGATCTGATAGACGTAGCGCTTGCCGTCCAGGTCGTGTACCGACTCGCGGGCGACGGTGAGCGCATTGGCATGCTGAGCAGTGATGATGCTTACATTGACGTTCACATTCGGCAGCAGCTTGCGGTCCGCATTCGGGATCTCGCAAGTGATCTCGCCCACCGTACGCGTCCCTACCATGGTCACTACCGTCGGCACCCGTGTAACCACGCCTTCCCAGGTGCGTCCGGGGAGGGCGTCCCACTTCACGTTCACTTTCTGGCCTTGCGCCAGGCGGCCGATTTCCGGCTCGTCCACGAAGGCGCGCACCTGTACTTTTTCCAGGTTAGCAACCTGGACCAGGAGCGCTCCGCCGCTGACATAGGAGCCTTTTCTGACCGGGACCTGGTAGACCGTGCCGGCGAAAGGCGCCTGGACGTTCGAGTTCTTCACAAGTTCCTGCGCCGCTGCATATGCGGCCCGGGCCTCGTCAGCCGAGGCTTGGACCTTGGCGACCTCGGGCGAGGAGTAACGCCCGGTCAGTTTTTGTTCCAGGAGCTGAACGTCGGCATCAGCTTTCTTCAGGCGGTCTTGCGCGGCCTCGACTTCGGCCGGCGATGCCGCCCCGTTCCGCTGTAATCCTTGGACAGCATCGAAATTTCGGCGCGCCTCGTCCCGTTCCGCCTGCGCCTTGGTCAGCGCGGCACGATTGGCCAGGACCTCTTCGTTGGATCCTCCGGACTGTACCGCATGAAGATCGGATTCCGCCGTCCGCAGTTGCGCCAGAGCACGGGCGGCCTGGGAGCGGGCTTCGGCGTCGTCCAGTTGCAGCAGAAGCTGCCCGGCTTTCACGCGGTCGCCTTCGCGCACCAGCACATTCTTGACCGCGGCCGGCGCCGCTGCATGCGCCTCAAAATTGTTGACCGGCTCAATCTTGCCGTTGGTGGAGATAAGGTTGGTAATGTCCTGGCGGGTGACTTTCTCCGCGCGCACCGCCACGCTTCCACCGCCCCGTAATTTGACCCACCCGGAGAAGAGAATCACCGCAGCCAGCAGGGCCACGATGATGCCCGCCAAGCGATTGCGGCCGGAATTGTTGTTTTGCAGCGCCATTCCTCAGGAACTTTTAAGTATAACCAAGCGCGCCGGAACCAGCCCACAAATCCGTCCCGTTCAGGACCAGGAACCAAGCCAGCAACGCTCATGCCGACCGAGCGCTTGCATTTAGATGCGTGGCATTCACTTTCCGATACAAACCCCGGCGTTCCTTACGACCATGTCCGTCACGTCCGGCGGGGCCGTTGCTACAATAGGGGCCGATGGCACATCGCACCGGCTACACCGAACATCACGCCCAAGCCGGGCTCGATCATGCGTTCCCGGAAATCGATACCTGGCCCAATCAGTTCCCGGACTATGAAATCCTGATCGACGTTCCGGAGTTCACCTCGGTGTGTCCCAAGACCGGCTTGCCCGATTTCGGCGTGCTCGAAATCCGCTACGTGCCCGGCAAGCTCTGCCTGGAACTCAAATCGGTCAAAGAGTATCTGTTGCACTACCGCAACCTGGGAATCTTTCAGGAGAACATCGTCAACCAGGTGCTCAACGACGTGGTCCGCGCCGCTAAGCCGAAGTCGGCCGTGGTCAAGGGCGTTTTTCGTCCTCGCGGCGGCATTGGAACCACGGTGGAAGCCCGCTGGCCGCGAAAGAAGAAATGAGTTCCACATCCGGCTTGAGCGATTTCCGTGCAACTCTCCCCACAGTTTTTAACAAAGCTTGATAAATCAAGAGACACAACTCCAGCGGTGTTGAAGTTAGATAGGTCCGGCAAATCAGCCTAAGTCACCTCTCAAGGAGGCAAGGCCATGAAGCGCAGTTGGGTCATTCCGACCGTAGCTGTTCTTGCAGTTTCGCTCCATGCCCGCGCGCAAACCGAGGCGCCTGTCCCCGCTCCGGCAGTCGCTTGTCCTGTGGAGCTTAGCGACCTTCGCGCGGATACGGTCAGAATCAAGGTGAAGAATACCAGCGGGAAAAAGATCACAGGCATGATGTTCAACGTCGCCATCTCCGACGCCACCGAGAACTGGAAGTGGCTGCATTGGTACTATGACGACAGCCTGCCCTTGCAGCAATTCGGTTCCACGCATTCCGTGGATGTCAACGAAATCAAAAAGCTCAATTGGGACCGTTTGGACCTGGAGCGTGAATTCCGTGGCGGCGTCGCTCTGGTACTTATTAGCATTCTGTTCGCCGACGGATCGTCGTGGAACGACGATACCGATACCGGCGCCTGTAAAGGTCTTTGGCACAACCGTCACAAGAGCGGCTTCAGCAGGCCTGTTGATCTACCACCACGTGGACCCTCAGGTCCTGCGCCTCCGCTACCTCTCAGGATGTTATTCAATCGTTGATCGGCGTCTGCGCTCAGTCGCCCAGCCCTCCCTTGTGTCGGGTGCAAGCGATCATCGCAAGGCAACGTCCACGATGCTCTTATCGCCGTCGTTAAGATCGATGTTGACCTGTGTCTTGAGTCCTCCGGAATGAACTTCGAGGACATAGGTTCCATGAGGTACGGTGAAGGTGAATTTCCCGCCTTTCTGGATGTTGACGACCATTTGTTGTGGGCAACATTTGCATTCAGGGGTCTCGCACTCTGAACATTTGCACAGAGCGCTTTTGAGAACCATCTCTGCGTTTTGAACGCCGGCGCCGGATGCGTCCGTGACTGTGCCTGAAACAGTAATCAGGTTGCTCGGTTGACTGGCTGCGATTGCTGCGGTGAGAAGGACGAACAGACCAACTGCATGTAGAGCTGTGACTCGCATTTCCGTGCTCCTCCTTATGGGCTATCTACTGGAAGATGCGGATGGTCGTCCCCGGGCTGACTCGAATCATCGAATTCCATGGCTTGCCGCGAATCAACGCGGAAGAACCGGGATTCAGAACATGTGGGAATCCCATCCACGACGTCACCCATCGCGAATGCCCACGACCCGAGCTGGCGAAGGGGGTGGGCCGAGGGACCGGCGCCGCTGCCGCTACCGCTACTGCCTGAGCCGAGAACCTGTCTCGTTCGAGGACGCCTCGGCGGAGCAGTTCTTCGCGCTCGCCTTTAGAAACATCCAGGTGTCAAAGGCTGGTTTTCAAAAAGCACTTGCTGATTCGAAGGTCCGCGCGGCCAGGCGGGAAGCAGGTCACGGGGATGAATGTGGATTCAGAAAATTAGGAAATGGAAGCGTTGGCCTCTTGTGCCGCGACTGGATTGAGAGACTACTAATCGAGGATAGCTAGGGGGTTGCGGAGAGGCTACAGTTCTAATGAGACTCAAATGGGACCCAGAGATGATCTACCACGACTATACCCCAACTGTCCTGCTTGAAGATCATCAGCGGACAACGATCATAAGAGGAGACCGCTATCTATGTCTTCTGCAGGAAACTTCCAGTCACTGAATATAGTTCACTTTCCAAATCTGGAATTCTGAAAGTCAGGAGAATCCTGAAATAGGAAGGCTACCTCGGTATCCACCTTTTAACTGCATGATTCAAAGAGCAAACATAGTGGAACTCTGATTGCCAAGACTCTTACCTGCGCGAGCGCGGGAAGAAGGTTCAACGGCAGTAGTTCTTCCCCCGTTATTTCTTATTGATCGATTTCACAATTCACAAAAGGATTGAAGGAGAAAACAATGAATAGCAAGCGGAAAAGCTATTTTAGGTGGCGATTCGGCGCAGGATTGCCAGCTGCAGTTCTGATTCTGTGGTTGGCAATTCCGGCGGCTTGGGCTGCCAATACGGGAGACATTAGCGGCACTGTCATTGACCAGAATGGCGCGGTTGTACAAAAAGCCACCGTAACCATTAAAAGTGCCAGCACCGGAACCGTTCGTACGGTTGCAACCAATGACTTTGGTCAGTTCTCGGCGCCCCAGTTGGAGACGGGGAGCTATCAGGTCGTAGTAGAAAAGTCAGGGTTTAAGCAGTTTAACGAGACCGCCGTGGTTCGAAGTGGTGAAAATACCAGACTCGACGTCCAATTGGCGGTCGGAGTAGCCAGCGAAATCGTCACTGTCGAGGCTGGAACAGCCATGACGCTGGACGTTGCCACGGCGCAGGTGAGCCAGTCTCTCAGTTCGGAACAGGTGCTGGCGCTACCCAACCAGGCCCGCGACCCGGTGGCTTATGCTACGCTGGCCCCGGGAACGGTGCCGGTCTCAAAAGACAATCCATTTCTCGGTACGGGCAGCTTCAATAGCAATGGCTCCCGCGGACGAGCCAACAACATTACCGTGGATGGCATCATCTTCAGCGACCTCTCGACAACAGGGGAAGCCGGCCTGGGTACCTTCAGCTACGATGGCGTCCAGGAGTTCAAGCTGATCTCGAACAACTTCGATGCCGAATTCGGCCGCAACTCCGGCTCCCAGGTTCAGATCATCACCAAGAACGGAACCAACAACTTCCATGGCACGGCGTATTGGTTCTATCAGAGCGATGCCTTTAACGCTCGGGACTTTTTTACGCCCACCAACCCCGACGGCACGCCTGGCCTGGTACCCAGGTTCACGCAGAACCAGGGCGGCTTCACTTTTGGCGGCCCGATCTTTAAGGGCCATACCTACTTTTTCGGCTCCTGGGAGCTGGATAAGACCCGCGGTTCGGGATCCACGGCGGTGGCCCATGTGATGACTCCGGGACAAGTCGCGGGCATCACGGATCCATCTTCGCTGGCGTTGTTCCATAACAACGGTGCACCGAATAGCGCATCCGGCCTCATCGCCAGTCCCGCTCCAGTCACGGATAACGGCCACGCCTGGTCGGTTCGCATTGACCAGAATATGCGCGGTGGGAAAGACAGCCTTTTCGTGCGCTACGGAGAGAACCCGGACAGCGGTACAAGCCCGGGGCTGACTTTCGTGAGCAGCAATTTGCCCGGCTTCGGGGCGCAAGTGACGTCAACCGCGCGTACCGTAGTCCTGGGGCATGCGATGACGATCTCACCCACCATCATCAACCAGTTCCGGGCCGGCTTCGGCCGCAGCAATCCGAACTTTGTCGCCAATTCGCCCTTCCCGGCGGGACCGCAGATCGTCATCGGCGGGATTGATTCGTTTGGCGAGTCTCAGATCATCCCCCAGGGACGCACGCAAAACGTGTTTCAGTACGGTGACACGGTCTCGTGGGTTCGTGGGCGTCACACCTTCAAGTTCGGCGCCGATATTTTGCGTTACCAGTCGCCGAGCCTCTTTGACGCGGCTTTTGCCGGCGTCATAACCTACGCCAACGTTGCCGCGTTCCAGGCCGGTACGCCCTTGAGCTGGGCGCAGCGTGTTGGCAACTCCCACCGTCACAACTTTTCCCTGGATGCGTTTAGCTTCGTCCAGGATGACTTCCGCTTAACGCCTACCATCACCTTGAACCTGGGTTTCCGCCTTGAATCGTCCGGCGGAGTGACGGAGGGCAACAATCTCCTATCCAACATTGATCCCAACAACAACACGCCACTCGGCGTGCTCGGGACAGGGCCTCTCGGCGGCGTCGATCTTGGCGGCGAGGCTTTCCATCGCAACTGGAACCCGGCCCCAAGGCTTGGATTCGCCTGGAACCCGGGACGGGGAAAAATGGTGGTGCGCGGCGGTTACGGCATTGCCTACGATTACATTTTCCTGAACCCCATCACCAACCTGCGCTTTGCGGCGCCGTTTATCCCAACCCTGACCGTCACCGCCTTCACCGGCGGGAATACGGTCGCCAACCTGCTCGGAGGCACCGCGCCCGCGCAGGCGGCAGCAATCGCCGCGATTGGTACTTTCAATCCCGCGTCCTTTAACTTCGGGAGCATCTCCGCGGTTTCCCAGAACCTGCAAAACCCGCGTAACCAGCAGTGGAACTTTGGCCTGGAATACCAGGTCACCAAGGCGCTCACACTGAAAGCCAGCTACATCGGCACGAAGAATGACCACCTGCAAGTGACGATGCCGTTGAATCTCACGAACGCTGCCCTCCGACCGGCGCCCGCGACCAGTGCGGCCGACCAGGCAGCGAGGCTCAGCCTGTTCCGAGCGTTTATAGCTGGCGAGACCGGAAACGCAGGAGTCGGCGCCAATAGCCGCATCGATCCCCGGTTCAACACCGTAACCCAAGTCCAGAGCATTGGTACTTCGAGCTACAACTCTCTGCAAGTCGAAGCCATTGGGCGGTTCGGTAAGTGGTTGAGCTTCGATGCGAATTACACATACGGCCACAGCATTGATGACGTCTCCGATGTTCTGGGAGTGCTCGTCAATGATTCGGCCACCATCGCCAATCCCACGCAGCCGCTCTCGGCGAACCGCGCCAATTCGGAATTCGACTTGCGCCAACGGTTCGTTTCCAACTGGGTGTATCAGATACCGTTTGCGCGCAACATCAGCAACCACGCTTTCCGGCGGGTCCTGGACGGCTGGAGCGTAAATGGCATCTTCTCCACTCAAAGCGGATTGCCGACAACATTGCTCGCAGGAGCTA
>CAZFRV010000119.1:0-4325 GCA_964521445.1 uncultured Acidobacteriaceae bacterium | reverse complement strand
CCGGTCGCCGCGGGCGATGTAACCGCAGTCAAACTCGGCCGCCAGCTCGCGCACCGCGTCACGCTGCCCATCATCGAGAATGTAGGTCTTATGCGGGTACTTCATGTTGACCGCGCACAACACCGTCTCCCGCAACAGCTCCACCGGCTCGTTATAGGTCGGGATGAAGACGTCCACCGTACGTCCGGGCAGTGGTTCGGGACGCTTATAGCGCGTAGGGTTCCAGGCGATAAAGTAGAACAACAGGCTTTCCAGGAAGCTCAGGCCTTCAGCGACCAGAAAGGCATAGAAGAAGATCTTTGCCGCCGGGTTCATGGTGTGCAACGCCCGCCAGAAGAAATAGCGGATCGTAAACACGCTTGCCAGCACGATGGCCACCCGGCTGATGGCCAGTTTGAGCTGGCGATGAGCAGAAAGCTGATTTACGGGCCTGATCTCCGGGTCTGGATCAGGCGCCGAGACGCGTGACGCCATACTTCCCAATTGCTTGCCCTCCAGAAGCCTATGGTCCGGTAGTACACTGTACTAACGGACATGTCCTTATTGCAAGTGAAAATTCTTGCATTGCAACTTATTGCATATCAACTATTTATCGATCTAAGTTTCCGCAGGCTGGAGGTTCTTGGGGGGTAAAAACCCTTGGCTGGTACCCCGTAAATGTCCCTTGACCTTGGGGCCAAGAACGACGGGTTGCACGAGTCGCGATTCTCAGCAAAGCTGAGAACCAAGGCTTGTAGGGGGAGCCTATTCCGTGACAGCCAGGAACCAGCTCGCTCTACCGCTGTGCCTCCCCGTCATTATCCTTTTGGTCAGCACCACTGCTCAGGGACAAAAGATTGAAACAGGATACGACAAAGCTGCTGATTTTGCGCAATATAAAACGTATGCCTGGGTCAAACGGGACGTCCCGCCGCCAAACCCTCTGTTGGCCGCCATCATCGCCAACAACATCGAGGTGGAACTGAAGCAGAAGGGGCTGCATCGGGTGGAAAGCGATCCCGACCTGCTGGTCACTTTCTACGGCGGATCCACGGCCCAAGGGGCTTTTGCCGGAGAAGATCCCAACTACGCGCCTTATGGGGGCGTGCCCATGCCCGGGGCCACGATGTGGGGCGGATCGGCGCCGGCTACAGCGCTGCCCCATGTGCTCAAAGGAACTCTGGCTGTAGACCTTGTGGACGCTCGCGAGAAGCATCTGGTGTGGCGAGCCATCGCCAAGACCAACCTCGACTACGACAAACGCAGCAAGATGCTGGACCAGGTAAACAAGGCCGTCTCGGCGATGTTCAAGAAATATCCGCCGGAACGATAACGGCTGCCCCGGCCGCCCGCGTATCAAGCTCCACTACGAAGGCAGGCCTTCGTAGCCTGGTTCCAGTTGCACGCCCGCAGAGTTGAGCGCCATGCACACCAGCTTGTACTGTCCCGCGGTAAAGACCAGATCGAGCAGTTGCTGCGTGGTGTAGCGCGCGGCTAGAGATTGCCACGTGGCTTCGCTAATGAAGGTATCTTGGTGCAGTTCGTCGACGGCGCGAAGCAGAGTTCGTTCAAACGGGTCCCATTCCGGGGCGTCAGGGCCTTGCGGCACGCGCTTCACTTCGGCATCGGTAAGCCCGGCTTGCTTACCGATGGCTACAGGATGGCCCCATTCGTATCCCGCACGGCACAGCCAGCCCATGCGCAGGATGGCCAGTTCACGTTCCCGGGCGGGAAGAGTGGACTTGCCCAGGATATGGTTGCCGAAGACCAGCCATCGCCGCAGGAGTACGGGATGGTGCGCCAGGGTGGTGAAGATGTTGAAGATTTGGCCCTCACGCTCCAGGCTCGCCAGCAGTTGCCGGGTTTCGTCGTCCCACTCCGAAGGCGGAAGCGGAGGAATGCGCGGAGTGCGCAAGCGCGTCATCTCGAGTCTCCTTACTTGTGCTCGGTGTTCCAAGCAAACTTTGAGGCTAGGCTCCGCCCGCCCCGGCGATGGCTGCCGGCGGCCTATCGCTTTCCCGATCGCGAACCGCAACGCTCGGCTTGTTGCCGGCGCCGGCCGCTGCTTGCCGGGATGACGATGCATGCCACACCCCGTGGGACAGAAGATCGACGAACCGCTCGATCGCCTGCTCGTCGGAAACTCCCAGGTGCTGGTTGCCCCCGTGCATCAGCCGCTCCACGGTAAAGTAGGTGAAGAAATAAAGATAGATGGCAGCCAGGGCGAATGCCGGGTCTTCCCCGCACCAGCCCTCCTGCTTCTTCACACTGTTTAGCACCGGACCCATCAGCTTGCGAAACTGCTCGGGCATCTTGTAGAAGGTGTCGGCGAAATGCTGGTTGCGGAACTCGATGATGTCAATGAACGTCAGCAACTGATATTCGACGTCCTGATACACCATGGCGCGCACGGCCAGAGCCAGGAGGCGCAGGTCTTCTTTGGAAAACGGGTTCTCGAGCGAGCGCAGAACCCGTTCGCGGAAGCCGCGCATGCATGACCGGTAATTCTAGACCAGGCTCTCGAACAACGCTTCCTTGCTGGGATAGTAGGTGTAGATGGCGCCGGAAGAAACTTCGGCCTTTTCGGCGATCTCGCGCATGCGCGTGGAATGGAATCCCTGCCGGGTGAACAGATCCAAGGCTGCCGCCTCAATCCTGAGCTGGGTCTGATCGATACGGCTGCGCGCGATGCGCGGGACAAACAACATGGGATCGGACTTGGCCCGCGAGCCGTTGGACGCGACGTCGGGCGGCGAACTCCACAGCCGGCCCGAGAGCAGGCGCATCAGGTCGATGCGGTCCCGCGCCGGCTTCTGCACGGCTTGCATCTGACGGATGGTCAACGCTTCCCTACCTCGCGCCCGCGCCGGGTCGGAATTGCCCGGCGTCATTCGCCATAGTCCGCCGGCGATAAGCCCGGCAAAGCGCTCCGCGGCTTGTTCGTCGGAAACGCCGAGATGACGGTTACCGCGATAGAGAGTCTCGATCCCGGCATAGGTAAAGAAGTAAAGATAGATCGACGCCAGGACAAACGCCGGATCCTGGCCTCTCCAGCCGCTCTGCTGCCGGACTTTGTCCAAATCCGGCCCGAGGAGCGCGCGGAACTGCCCCGGCACATCGCTAAAAGTTTCGGCGAAGTGCTGGTTGTTGAACTCAACCACATCCATGTAGATCAGCAACAAGTACTGAGGATCATCGCGAATGAGGAGATGGATTTCAGCAGCCAGTGCTTTCAAGTCCTTGGTGGAAAGCGGGTCTTTGAGCAAGGCGCAGACGCGCTTGCGCCAGGCATCGGTGCGGGAACGGTAGCTGCGCACCAGGCTCGCAAAGATAGCTTCCTTGCTGGGATAGTAGGTGTAGATGGCGCCGGTGGAGATACCGGCCTGCTCCGCGATCTCGCGGATGTTGGTTCCATGAAAGCCCTGCCGGGTAAACAGAGTGAGAGCTGCAGCCTCAATCCGCTGCTGGTTCTCTTCAATCCGGACTTTGGCGATCTTGGGCACGAGCGTCTTTCACGGTAAATTGGACCGCTGATTATATGACAGCACAGCTGCGGGGAATTCCGTTTTTCTCTTGCTCTCAGAAACCTGAGGCCACCCGGCTGGGATGCCGGGCGGCCTCATAAGTCTTCGTAGTCAATACCTTTCAGCCATCCCGCCAAATTGAGATGGGCTAGAAGTTCAGGATCAACCCAAGCTGGACCTGCCGCGGCAAGTCAGCCGAGGAGAAGGACAGCGGGTGAGTGATGTTGCTTGCGTTGGCAGGCTGGACCCCTTGCAATCCCTTAAAGGGTCCGGCAAGCGGATTGAAGAATTGGGTGGTGCTATTGCCCAGCGGCAGTCCGTTATCAAACAGGTCGCTGACGCGATTGAAGTTGACGCGGTTAAACAGGTTGGTGGCGGTCGCCGTGAAATCCAGGTGAACCCCGCGATCGCGGTTGACGAAGAACGACTTCCGCAGGCTGAGGTCGGTGGTGGCATAGGCCGCACCCCGGTTGGCGTCGCGCGTGGCCCCGAAGGGCATGGCGTAGTTCTGGTCCTGCCCGGTTTGGAGCGCGGGCCCGGACGCACTTGGCAACACGAGATTAGCCAGGCTAGGCGTACGGATGGAGAAAGGCAGTCCGCTGCGCCAGGTTTCGATGGGAGCAATAGCGATATCAGAGAAGATGCTGTTGAAGAAGTTGCCTGTACCCGCCTTGAACGGCGTGGTGTAAACGGCGTTGGCCACCAGCGTGTGCGGTATATCGAACACCGAGACGGCGCGGAACGCCGCCAGATCGCTGGGACGGAACCAGTTCTGGAAGCTGGCAAAGTCGATCACGTTGTCGATGCTCTTGCTCCAGGTGT
>CAZFRV010000118.1:0-9679 GCA_964521445.1 uncultured Acidobacteriaceae bacterium | reverse complement strand
GCCGCTGCCGTCTTCTTTCACGACATCAAGGTTGCTGGAGACAACGAAGACGCGGCTGTTGGAATCGAGCACGGACGGCGTCTCCTGCGGCGTGGTGTCACCACCACCGCTTTGCGGCGGCGTTGATTGTGGAGCCTGATTGCCGGACGCGCCCTGCTCGGCTGCGAGCTGCCGCTGCACTTCGTCGGCGATCATCTGTTTGACCTCAGGGCTGAGTTGTACGGTGTTGTCAGGCGCCGGTCCCGCGTCCGCAGGAGGAGCTCCTCCATTGTCCTGTTGGGCTGCGTAAGCCAGTTTGAGATTTTCCGCGAGCAGATAATCCGTCAGCCAGAACGATGCCGCCGGATATACCGGGTAAGGCGCAAAGTAGTAACCATAGTAGCCAAACCATGGCGCGCCGCCCCAGCCCCAGCCCCAAGACACTCTTACAGGCCAGGGATTGTAGACCCATCCGTAGAAGGCGGGGCGATAGTAGAAAGCCGGAACATAGTGATAGTAAATCCCGCCGTGCCACGAGTAACTTCTGTAAACCCGCGCATAACGAACTCCGCCGACCACATAAGTTCTCTGCACATACACGCGGCCACCGCGGTTGAGATACGAATGCTGCATGTAGCCGCGATGCGGCCCCATGCTGACGATCCGCCGGCCATTGTGTTCGGCTACGAAGGTCCTTCCTCCGCGCAAGTCACGATGAACCACCATACCGGGCGCGCGCACATCGCGAACGTGGCCTCCGCGATCATAAGCCACATGCTTGTCTCCGAAGTCGCGCGTGGTGCGGGGCGCCTCATGGAAGACCGGGTGGCTCGCCGCGACCGTTGAATGCGAAGTGTTTACCGGTCCCCTGACCGGCCCCGTGGTGGTGTGCGGAGCGATCGTGGTGGCAGAAGTCTTGCCCGTCGGCGTCACCGTATGCCCCGTAGAACGCGTATTCCCTGACCGGTACACATTTCCTGTGCCCTTGTTGACGGTAGAGTTTCCCGTCGGCGCCGGATGGTAGGTGT
Organism: uncultured Acidobacteriaceae bacterium; assembly: GCA_964521445.1. Lineage (GTDB taxonomy): Bacteria > Acidobacteriota > Terriglobia > Terriglobales > Acidobacteriaceae > Angelobacter. Next base: position 8,672 of record CAZFRV010000118.1, on the reverse strand, counting down.
TGGTCGGAGCATGGTACGTGTTGGTCTGAGGATGGTAGGTGTTGGAGTTGGTCGAGTGTTGCGTGGAAGTTGGCGTATGCACTTGGGGCGCGGGCCGCGAAGCCTGCGGCGCCGGATGCGACGGAGCAGAGCTGCTTGTCTTTCTCTTGTCGTCCGCGCCAGCCAATGCCGCAACCATCAACAACAAACTGCCAAGAGCGAGAATTCCTGAACGACCAATCACCTTCTTGTTTTCCATCACTGTTTTTCCTTTAGTCTTGAATAACATCAATCCCGGTACAGGTCGCAGCCCTGTCCACGGTTCGCTGGTTTCGACACACATCTTCTTGGGGGCCCTGCTGGGGATGCTGCATTCGCCAACGCTCTCGATCACTAGTGGCAATCGCTTAACTCGCATCGCCGCTTCTCTGCGTTGTGAACAGGTAGTAATAATGTGGATCTCTAGTTCTTCATTGGACCCTAAAAAGCTCTGGTTGTCCACGGCAAACAACCTGGGTGAAGTTAATTTTTGTTGAGTCGCAACCTTTGTTGGCCAGGCGTCGTTCGGATACGACAAAGTTGAGAAAAAGCCCGCCAATCCTTAACAAACCCTAAGACAAGCTATTGATTGATGTAGGTTACTCTCGTTACCCGGGATCGCAGCAAGATTAATGGATTAAGACAAGTGTGGCCTCACTCCTGATGACTCGCCCCTTCTGCTCAACATGCACAGCTCGGGCGAAGTTTGCGCCATGAAAATGGACCAATCACGAGGGTCGGGCACATTACTTCCCCGGCTCCAGCGTCAGCGCATGTGTCTTCGCCGCCTGCACCGCCTTGTCGGAGTACGCGAGCGTAAACGTGGTGTTGCCGTACCAGGCCGGCCACTGGTCCATATAGTAGGGGCTGAAGATCTGTCCCGATTCGCCGATCACGATGTTGAAGGTGGAGGCATCCAGGTTGGCGAAGTCGACCGTCATGCGTTCCGACGGCCCAAACGTCCGCCCCACCTGCTTCACGGTGTAGGTCCCGCCCGACTGCGGATGGCGTCCCGGACCAGCCAAGCCGCGCAATCCGGGAATCGCTCCGAACAGGGGATGGTTGATCTCCACGGGAAAGGCCGGGCCGTATTGCCAGGACTTGAGGTTGGCTGGACCATCTTTCACGGCATTCTCAACCGCCTGGGCCAGCACATCATTGAAATTGCTGTAGCCCGGCGGCAACCAGCGCTCCGGCTGGTCGCGGACCAGGCTCTCCAGGGCCACGGCAGCTTCGGACCACTCATAATGCTCCCAGTCGGTGTCCAACTTGGGTTTCAGGAGCAGCTCCCACAGCGCTTTGCGTGCATTGACTTCGATGGTAGGCGCGGCGGAATCCGCCAGCATGCGGCCGTCGAAGCCGCGCATGATTTCGGCGGCCTCGCGGGCGCGGGCGCCGGCTTTGGAGCTGTGGTCCACGGCGTAAACGAAATGCTCAGCGAAGAAACGGTCGTACCCTGACGTGATGTCTGTTTGTAGCGCCAACATGTCCGCGGGAGTGAATTTCTTGCCGGGATCCTGTTCCAGCACCTGGTAGATGCGTTCGGTCCGATACGGCGGGAACCACTGCGTCGCCAGCAAATATGGATAGCCGTCCGGCGTGATCTTAGCGTTGGCGGTAGCGATGATCCCGGACGGCGGGTTATAGAGGCTGGGTAGTTTATCGAAGGCCAGATAGCCGACCCAATCATGTTTGCTGTCGGCCCCGGAGACGGGCACGGTGCCGTCGCCAGAAGCGCGCATCGGGACAAAACCCATGGGCTGATAGCCGATATTGCCGTCCACGTCAGCGTACACCACGTTCTGCGAGGGCGAGGCGAACAGCGAGAATGCTTTGCGGAACTGCTCCCAGTTCTGCGCCGCGTCCACGTCGAACAGCGGGATGGTGATGTTGCGAACATCGTAGATCACCCACTCGAGCGCGATCTTGCGGGTCTCGCCGGGAAAGAGATCGCTCACAATGGGCCCGTGCCGCGTGACCAGCACATCGACGCCGGTATCGGGCTGGCCCTTCACGTGGATGACTTCGTGATACTGCTCCGGCTTCTGCCAGCCGGTGGGCGTCTGGTACTCACCCGCGGCGTTGAAGTTTTCGATGAACAGGTCCTGCACGTCAGGATTCAAGTTTGTGAAGCCCCAGGCGATACGCTGGTTGTGTCCCACCACGACCATCGGCAACCCCGGCAAGGTAAAACCTTCCACGTTGAAATCGCCGGAATGAAGATGCACTTCATACCACACACCCGGCATCCGGTGCCCAAGATGCATGTCGTTGGAGAGCAGCGGTTTGCCTGTAGCGGTGTGGGCGCCGGAAACCACCCAGTTGTTCGAGCCGGGCGCACAAGAATCGCAATCGTCAAACACCGGACCAGACGCGCTGCTGGGAGCGGCGTGCGGGGCGCGGTTTTTCTTCAGCGGAACGGCCGGACCCGGTGCGTTGGCGCCGCTGGCCGGCGGATGATCGCGCCAGGAACTCACCGGATAGAGATCGGCCATGAGTTGCGGGGTAAGCCGCGCGCCTACCTTTTCGCGCCAATATTCGGTCTGATATTGCGGGTTCAAGAGCTGGCTCATGGCGATGCCCACCAGCACGGAATCGGCCGGCGTCCAGGGCCGCGGCGCATAGCCCAGCACACGGAATTCAATAGGCAGGTTATCGCGGTGCTGCTGGATAAAGGCGTTCACTCCGTTCGCGTAAGCTTCAAAGTAGGCGCGGTCGCGAGCCGGGAGCTGCGCGGCCACGCTTTCGGCCACCGCGCGCAAACGCAGGATGCGCTGCTGCTTGTCATAGTCCAGCCATGTGGTGCGCCGGGGCACCACGCCGGTTGACCGCGAAGGCGCCGGCGCCGGAGCGCTGGAAGCCGGAAGAATTTCCGCCAGTTCGCCCGCGGCTGCGCGCCGCGTCATATCCATTTGCCACAGGCGGTCCTGCGCTGTAACCCAGCCCTGAGCAAAAAACAGGTCTTGCAAGCTGGCTGCCGTGAGATGAGGTACGCCCTGGACATCGCGCACCACCGAAACCGGCGCGTTGAGTCCCGGCACCGTGATCGTGCCGTCCAGTTGCGCGAGGGAGGCGTGCGTCGCCCGATAAAACCAGCCCACAACTCCCAGCCCGGCGAGTACGGCCAGAAGCAAGAGCCCTATGACGATCCGGAAAATCAAGCGTTTGGTGGAGCGGCGGGCGGCGGGAGCGGCGACGGTGGTAGCCATGGGATGCGATTGTAAGGGAACACAGGTGAATGAACAATCAGTCAGAGGCCCAGCGCTCCAATGGCGAGCGCGAAACCGTCAGATGAGGCCACGACCCTAGTTTGTCCCCCAGATTTCGCCGATCACACGCAGGAAGTTCGCGCCCAGTACTTTCTCGATGATCGACGCGGGCTGCCCTCGTTTTGCGAGCTCCTCAGCAATGACCTGCAGCTTGAGGTCCCGCGTATAGTTGAAAATGAAATTCATTTTCATTTAGCATTTCCTACTGCAGGTCCCAAAACCATGCTGCAACGGCGAATTGACGATCATGCCCCGCCCTCGCGCGAAGCCATGCGCGAAGCCCAGGACATTTTCTTCAAGCACCTCAGACGCGTAGGCTTGAAGCACACCGAGCAACGCGACACCATCCTGCGCACCTTCCTCGATACTCGCGACCATCTCTCCACCGACGAACTCTTCCGCCTGGTCAAGAAGAGAGACGCCAAGATCGGCTTCACCACCGTCTATCGAACGCTCAAACTGCTGGCGGAATGCGGACTGGCCAGCGCCGTCCCCTTTCCCGACGGCACCGCCCGCTACGAACACCAGTTCAACCGCCGCAGCCACCACCATATGGTCTGCACCGAATGCGGCGCTTCGGTGGAATTTTTTTCGCCGGAGGTGGGCAAGCTGGAAGAAGAGATCGGACGCAAGTACCGATTCGACGCCACCCGCCATAATTTCCAGATCTACGGCGTTTGCGAAGACTGCAGTAAGAAGGCCGGGCGGCGAATGGCGTAATCCTTTTGTACTAAGACCGCGCTCCACGCCATCTTCAGGATCTACTCAGTCGCAAATCCCCGTCGGTATTCAGAGTGTTTCTCCGGCATGTGTGTACGCTGCAATTATTTCAACGTCGTGAAACCTTCGTAACTAATCCTTCGTCTGCGGGTTATACCGATAGAACGCAAAAGCGGTATGCTTTAAAAAGCCTCTGGCCCATGGATTGAAGATGCGTCCTTTTGCAAAAACCGCTCATCTTGCGGCGGTCCTGCTCAGACTCAGCGCGAAGCTATGCGCGATTCTGCTCTTGTCTCTGTTCAGCATTCCGCGTGCGCATGCCGGCGCCACGCTGCTTCTGCAAGAGCCCTACAGTTACGATGGCGCCTTGGCCGGCACCGGGCACGCCGCCGTTTATCTGGACCACGTTTGCGCCGCGTCTCCGGTGGTGTTGCGCCCCTGTGAACCAGGCGAAACCGGCATCGTCTTGAGCCGCTACCATGAAATCGCGGGATACGATTGGATCGCCATCCCTCTGGTTCCCTACCTCTACGCGGTGGAGAGACAGGAAGACGTTCCCCTTTTTGCCGACGCCAAGCTGGTGGCTTTCCTCAGAGATCAATACCGGCGCAAATACCTGGAATCGTTTGCCCCCGATCGTCCCGAAGGAGGAGCGCCGTCGGGAGAGTGGTACATGCTGGTCGGGGCCTCCTATGACCGCACCATTTATGGTTTCCAAATCGAGACCAGCCCCGCGCAAGACGCCCTGCTGATCCAGAAGTTCAACAGCCAGCCGAACCACAAGCATTTCAGCCTGGTAACACACAATTGCTCCGACTTCGCGCGCGAGGTGATCGACTTCTACTATCCTCACGCCGTCCATCGCAATGTGATTTTCGATCTCGGTGTCACCACGCCCAAGCAGATCGCGAAAATGCTGGCCAAGTACAGCCGCCGCCATCCCGAGTTGGAGAGCTCGAATTTCGTGATACCGCAGGTTCCCGGCACCATACAGCGCAGTAAACCTGTTCACGGAGTGCTGGAATCGGTGCTCTCCGCCAAGAAATATATGGTGCCCCTGCTGATCCTGCACCCTTATATCGGCGGGGGTGTGCTGGCCGCGTATTTCGGCCACCCGCGATTCAACCCGGCACAACATGCCCTGGTCCTGGATTCGCAGTGGCAGCTGGATGCGCCCATGACCAGTGCGGACCGTCGTTTCTACCAAAAACAACTGGACGAACTGAGACAAAAGGGCGCCATCGCGGATTCATCTTCGGATGCCGCGAGGGAAGGAACGACCTGGCAAAGTTTACAAGCTGGCGCCAAGCCGGAACTCGACGATTCCGGTACACCCGCGATGCAGGTGCGCATCGGGAGCGAGGTCGAAACCGTAGGCATCTCGCGCGCCAACGTCTTGAATGATCCGGGATCGTCAGAATTGGCGGCGAAACTTCTGGCGGCGCGAATCCAGCAGGAGCTGCGGACGACCAGACCTCGAAAGGCTGCCCACAGTGATGTCGCCAGCGATGTGGGGCTGCTCCGTCAGCTTCTCTCGCCGCAACCGCAGACAGGACTGGCCGGCATCTTCCCTTCTCCAACCGAGTCCCTCCATGAAGGCCGCGAAGGCGGCACTCAAGCCGCGGCCGGCACGCAACCGTAAACACCGCTCCCGGTAAAATGCAGTTGTGCCGGAATTGCGCCAGTATCGCCCCGGGGACTTTGATCGCCTCATCGAAATCGACGAAGCCTGTTTTGTCGAAGGCATTGCCTACAGCGCGGACGAGATGCGCTACTTCCTGGCGCAGGCCTCGGCCCTGACTCTGGTTGGGACAGAAGACGGGAAGATCCAAGGCTTCATCATTACCGACCGCTTCCGGCAGCGCCGTGGGTCGCGCTTCATGGGCCGCATCATTACCATCGACGTGGCGCCGCCGGCCCAGCATACCGGCCTGGGCAGCCTCTTGCTCACTTCGGCAGAGACCGAACTGCGGCAAGCCGGCTGCGACTACGTTTCGCTGGAGGTCGCTGTGGACAACGACTCCGCTCTCCGGTTTTACAAAAAACACGGCTATTCCGTGCTCAAGGTTCTGCCGCGGTATTATCTGGATTCGATTGACGGGCTTTTGATGGGGAAGAAGTTGTGAATTCCGCCGCGTGCTAGAATCGCGGTTTTGACTTCCTAGGCATGGCTGCGTCTTCCCGATCACGAAACCCTCTCCGCATCGCCATCGACAGCGGTGGGACCTTCACCGACTGTGTCTGGCGCGAAGGTTCCCTCCTGCGCATTTTGAAAGTCTTCTCCACGCCCGCCGATCCCTCGCAAGCCATCGCCGAGGCGGTTCAGAGAATTGCCGTTGACGGCGGCGACGCCGTCATCCTCCACGGCACTACGGTAGGCACCAACGCGCTGCTGCAGCGTAAAGGCGCGCGCGTGGCTTTCGTGACGACTGCCGGATTTGAAGACTCCATCGAGATCGGCCGCCAGAACCGTCCCAAGCTGTACGATTTCTTTTTCGAGAAAGACCCGCCGCTGGCTCCCGCGGAGTTGCGCTTTGGCGTGGAGGAGCGGACCTCGTCCGAAGGCGCGGTGTTGCGCGCGCCAGAACCTTTTGCTTTGGAAATCCTCGCGCGCACCATAGCCGCCCAGAAGCCCCAGGCGATTGCGCTCTCCCTGCTGTTCTCTTTCGCCAACCCCGTGAACGAGCAGGCGGTCGCGCGCGAGTTGCGCGGCCTGGGGGTGCCGCTTTCTGTCTCCCATGAGATCTTGCCGGAATTTCGTGAATACGAGCGCGCGGGAACGGTCCTGGTCAACGCTTACCTTCAGCCGATCATGGAGAACTATCTGCGGCGGCTGAAGCAGCGCGTGGAAGAGCGCGGGAGTGACCGCCGGCCTGCGCGCGTCTTCGTCATGCAGTCCAGCGGTGGCATCACGGCGTTGGCGACCGCCGCCGGCCAGCCGGTACGGACTGTGCTTTCCGGCCCTGCGGGCGGCGTGGTAGGAGCCTCCGCTGTGGCCGGACGCAGCGGCTTCGATCGCCTGATCACTTTCGATATGGGCGGGACCTCGACCGACGTCGCTCTGATCGATGGTCGACCCACCACCAACAATGAAGCCGAAGTCGCCGGCCTTCCCGTGCGCGTGCCGGTCTTGGACATCCATACCGTTGGCGCTGGCGGAGGCTCTCTGGCCCGCTTCGACCTGGGCGGCGCATTGCGCGTGGGACCGGAATCTGCCGGCGCCGATCCCGGCCCCGTCTGTTACGGCAAAGGCGAGCGGCCTACCGTAACTGACGCTAATCTTCTTCTGGGACGCCTGCCTGCTGACCAGTTTCTTGGCGGGGAGTTTCAACTCGATTTTGAGCGGACGCAGCGAACGACGCAGCAGTGGCTGAAGGAGAATGGGAGCCGTCTCTCTCTCCATGAATTTGCTGCCGGGGTGGTCCGCGTGGTGAACGCCAACATGGAGAAGGCCATTCGCGTGGTCTCCATCGAACGCGGCCATGATCCGCGCCGGTTTGCCCTGGTGGCCTTCGGAGGCGCAGGGGCCATGCATGCCTGCGAACTCGCAGCGTCACTGCGCATTCCCCGGGTGATCGTCCCCGCGTATCCTGGCGCGCTTTCAGCCCTGGGTATCCTGATCAGCGACGTAGTCAAAGACCATTCGCGTACGGTGCTGCTGCGCGTTCCGCCCCAAGGCACTGTAGGACGGCGGACCCAAGCCCTTCGCCGGCAACTGGAGAGGATTTTCTCCGAGCTGCAGCGCACCATCTCTGCCGAACTCAAGAAGGAAGATTGGCCGGGGAAAACCGTGTACGAACCCAGCGCCGATCTGCGATACCGCGGGCAAGGATACGAGATCAATCTTCCCTACGGCGATGACGTTCTCGAGCGCTTTCATGCCGAACACAAGAAACGCTACGGTTACTCCAGTCCGGAGCGCGAAGTGGAGATCGTAACTCTGCGTGTGCGCGGGCGCGTCGCCTCTCCGGAGAAGCTCCCGGCTATGCAGATGGAGGGCGGCGCGAAAAAGCTGAGAGTCTCCGCCGCCGCCGTCTACTTTGCCGGAAAGAGCCTGCGGACCGAGGTCGTCCCCCGGAACACGCTGACCCCCGGCCGCCGCTTCCGGGGACCGGCAATTGTCACCGAATACAGCGCAACTACCGTGGTCCCTCCGGGTTTACGTTTCCAAGCCGATAAGGCTGGTAACCTCTTGGTTGAAGTTGATCCTGGTTGAAGTGCACTGAGACAGGAATGGCGCCCTCGCGGGCGCCATTCTTGTTTTCCGCGGCGAGCATTCAAGATCTTACGCGGCTTCCTCTTCGTCTCGATCGGCTTCGTCCTCCCCCGGGGACGGGTTTGGCTCACCTTTGTCGCGGACCTTGTCAGCGGTCTCACGACCAGCGTCTTTCAGCTTGCCCAGTATGTCGCGCGCCTTGCCTTTGACCTGCTCTGCCACGCCTTCGGTCTCGGCGCCTTCGTCTCCGGTTAACTCACCGGCTTTCTCCTTGAGTTTTCCCGCTAACTCTTCCGCTTTGCCTATGATGCGATCTTTATCCATACAATGCGTCCTCTCGATTGGAATAATCTCCGAAAATTCACCGACTTCAACGTCTCAACTCGCCGAGCGCCTGCGCGTGACCAGCTGGATGATGAGGGTAATTACCGCCAGCACCAGCACCACGT
>CAZFRV010000117.1:0-13200 GCA_964521445.1 uncultured Acidobacteriaceae bacterium | reverse complement strand
CTCCGGTTTCCCGTGGGAAGAGTCGAATGCGCGAGTGCGAAGCAGTTTCACGGCGCGGAAGCGGCGGAAGATTTTTGCCGCTTGGTCCAGTAGCGCCTGACGATTGTATCGAGAGAGAAGACTCCCGGGCCAAAGACCAGGATCAGCAGGGAAGCGAACAGAAAAGTGTAAGGAGCTGCGGCATAGAACTTGTCCGGCTCAGAAATGATCGAACCCAGGGCCTCACGGTCGGCGATCAGGTAGGCCATCAGCATATCGACCAGCAAAGGTAAGGCAATCAAGCGCGAACCCAGACCAAGTATCAGAAGAATCCCGCCACCAGCTTCCAGCAGACCGATGAAATAGGCGTTGAAAACGGGAGCTGGAATTCGCAAGCTGGTAAAGTACTCGATCGGCTTGGAGATGTCAGAAAGCTTACCCCATCCGCTTTGCCAGAATTGCCAGCCCCAATACAAGCGAATGAACAGGAGTAGGGGGGATTGCAAGGCGTTGGCGACGCGCAAAAACAGCGCGTAGGCGCGGTCGATCAGTTTCAGTAGCGCGGTCATTAGCCCTTGGTCTCGTTCGGAGGCTGGCAGAACCATCCCAGCGACGCCCAGTTGGCAAACCAGTCGTGCAGGCGCACGGCGATGTATTCCACTTTCTGGTTGGTCCAGGTGACTGAGGCCTCTATCGCCTGCGAGAGATGCTTGCCTTGTTGCAGGGCGCGAAGCAAAGCAAAAGCCTCGGGCTGGAGCCGTTTGAAGTAAACTTCGTTCTCCTGCCGGTGGACCGCGAGATAGACCTTCTTGCGCTTGGGCAAGGCCACGCGATTGTGGCGCCGCGGGGCGGATTCCATCACCACCACGTTGCTGGCGACGTCGCTTTCCGGCTCCGCGTTTCCCTCCATGCGGCGAATCTCCAAGAGCAGATCATCCACGGGATAGGCGAGGTCCAGAAGACGCAAATACGGCTGCAAGTGGAGCACGGGATCCTCGCCCAGGTTGCTAAGATCGGCCGCGGCGATCTTGGGAAACTCGGCGCTATCAAACACCTCGATGTCGGCCCACTCCAGGCGGACCATGTCCAGGGCGATTCGCGCGGTTTTAGGAGTAAATTCCGGGTGATTGCCGAGCCACGTCTCCAGGCGCGAGCCGAGATTGCGCAGCGTGAAGGATTGCGATGGAAGTTCGGTCAGATAGGCAACCAGCACCTTGTCGAACATTCGCTGGCCGATCACGGCGCGTAGCCCGGGAAAATCTTCGGCAAGCGAGGAAAGAATGCGAAACCAATAAACCCGGTTATAGATTTCCAGGCGTTCTACGGAGGTCAGCCGGTCATTCGGCTTGATGATCTTTTCGGCAATCTCCCGCGTGGACTTGCCATCCAGGGTCTTTGGCCGCATGCGTTCATCGCGTGTCAGCGGCTGCCGGATCACGCCGAAGACTTCGCGCTGGAGTTCTTCCAGATTCATGACGCCACCGCTTTCGTTTGCGGAGCATGCTTCTTTGCCTTCAAGGCCTCCGCATGGACCTCTTCAAAGGAGGGGATGCGATCGTCCCACTCCAGCAGCGTGGCCGTGGGTCCGACGAGTTCAATGGCCCGCTTGTAAAGTCTCCACACCGGGTCAATCACGGCGTGATCATGAGTGTCCAAAATGTATTTTTCGTACTTGGAGTGTCCGGCGATGTGAATCTGGGCCACACGCTCGGGGGGCACACTGTTGACGTAGTCCAGAGGATCAAAACTGTGGTTCTGCGAGGAGACGTAAATATTATTCACGTCCAGCAGGATGCCGCAGTCGGCGCCTTCCACCACTTCGTTCAGGAACTCCCATTCCGTCATCTCGGAAACATGATATTCGGCGTAGCTGCTCACGTTTTCGACGGCAATCGGCACTTCCAGGAAGTCGCGGGCTTCGCGGATTTTCTGTGCTGTTTTCTTCGCTGCTTCGAAGGTGTAAGGCATGGGTAGAAGGTCGTGAGAATAGGTTCCGTCCACGCTACCCCAGCACAAGTGGTCGGTGAGCCAGGGCGTCTTGGTCCGCTTGACCAGAGTCTTCAGCCGGCGCAGGTGCTCGCGGTTCAGCGGCTCAGCCGATCCAAAGTACATGGAAACCCCGTGCTGCACCACGCGGTAGCGTTCCAGAATCTGGTCCAGCAACCGCAGCGGACGGCCGCCATCGATCATGAAGTTTTCAGAGATGATTTCGAACCAGTCAACGACTGGCTTCTTTTCGAAAATATGGTGGTAATGAGGAATCCGCAGGCCGATGCCGACGCCGTAGTCTGTGTTTCCGTTGAAGCGATTGGCAGGCATATTGAAAAAATCAGAAGTCTCGATTCGCGCCGGGCAAAAAGATTAAAGAAGTGGAGGACCAGCAGCTTGGGTACCCCGGCCCTCCCTCCAAGTGGGAAAATCGGGGTTTAGCCCTTGGCCATGGGTTTGCCGTCAGTCCGGCACTCGCCCTTGCCTTTGCAGTCGTTCTTGCCTTTGGTGCTCCCGCATCCGCCCTTGCCTTTGCAGGAGTTCTGGCCTTTACAGGCGTGTTTTTCTTTCTTGCCTTTGGTGGCTTTCTTGCCGCTGTCGGCCGTTTTATCGCCAGTATCCTGCGCCATAACTTTGACGTTTGTGCCGGCAACAAATCCTGACAGTGCAGCTCCCACCAACAGCGCTCGCATAGTTTTCGTCATTGAGTAAGCTCCTTTTTGCTCTCTTCCAACACAGTCCACGAGGATTGAAAAACCGGCCCTCACGTCAAAGTGAGCGCCCCCCGATTAGTCTTTGGCCATGGGTTTGCCGTCAGTCCGGCACTCGCCCTTGCCTTTGCAGTCGTTCTTGCCTTTAGTGCTCCCGCAGCCGCCCTTGCCTTTGCAGGAGTTCTGGCCTTTACAGGCGTGTTTTTCTACTTTGGTCTTGGTGGCCTTCTTGCCGCTATCCGCTGCCGGCGTTGGAGACTTCTCCTGCGCCATAGCGCTGAGGTTCGTGCCCGCAACAAATCCTGACAGTGCAGCTCCCACCAACATTGCTCGCATCGATTTCGTCATTGGGGTAAACTCCTTTTGCTTTCTTCAAAATACTTACTTTCTCCAGTACGCTTGCCTGGGGCTTTTGGATGTGCGCTCCCGCAAAACAAAAGCGCTCTCCAAAAACCCCGCAGCACGTCCTTCGAAAGCGTTGTCTCTAAGAGGTGACTGACTACCGCCGGCAGTCCAAACAATCGCCGCCAGCGTGAGTCCATGCACAAATCGCCAGGCGATTTGACATGCGCGGAATGGTAACACGAATCCTTAAGGCACGTCACATCCAACATGTGACAAGCGAGCTTCCCCCTCTGCCCAGGAGAACAGAATCAGACTCGTTTCTCGCTGAAATGAAACGAGATACCAGGAAATCCGCGCCGGAGCTACTTCTCATTTTGTTCGTTGTACCAGGTAGCGCGCCAGGTCCTTGAGAGTCTGCGATCGCTCGCCGAAAGACTCGAGCGCGTTGCAGCCGGAGGTCACCAGGGCATCGGCCTGGTTGAGGGAGTCCTCAATGCCGAAGAGCGCCGGGTAGGTGGCCTTTTCGGACGCTGCGTCCTTGCCCGCGGTCTTGCCCAGTTGCTCGGAAGACTGGGTCACGTCCAGGACATCGTCGGCGATCTGGAAGGCGAGACCGATGGCTCGGCCGAAATCTCGCAAGCGCTGGATTTCAGCGTGCGAGCCCCCGGCATAGATGCCTCCGGTGACCAGGCTGGCGGTAATCAACGCGCCGGTCTTGGAGCGGTGGATATATTCAAGCGTGGCTGCATCCGGCGTTTGCCGCTCGGCCTCCAGGTCCTTGACCTGTCCGCCGATCATGCCATCCACCGTGCCCGTGCCCCGGGCAATCTCTTCGATGATCCGTACCCTGGCCTCGGCTGGGCATTGCAATCGTGCCAAAACTTCGTAGGCATGGGTTTGTAAAGCGTCTCCTGCCAGAATGGCGATGGCCTCGCCGAACACCACGTGGCAAGTAGGCTTGCCGCGGCGCAGTTCGTCATTGTCGAGGGCCGGAAGATCGTCGTGAATGAGGGAATACGTATGCAGCATCTCCAGCGCGCTGCCCAAATCTTCGATCCCCGCGGGAAGCCGCCCGGCAATCATCCGCGCCGCCTCCATGCACAGTACCGGACGCAGCCGTTTGCCGCCGGCAAAAACGCTGTGGCGCATCGCCTGGTGGATGGACTCCGGCCGTTGCTCCGCGCGAGGCAACAGTTTTTCCAGGGCTTGGTCGATGATGTGCTGACCCTGTTCCAGGGTTTCTTTGAGCATGGAAATCGAGTATAGCAATAAGCACCCGGCACTCAGCAATCAGCACTCCGCCAATGAAGTATTGTTGGAGGGCCGAAAGTGTCAGAAGCTCTGAAAGGGTTAGTTGAATGCTGATTGCTGACTGCTGTTCCCGTCACGCCGCGTGGGAGTGGGACACGACCGTTGTATTGCTCGCGGCCAGGACGATCGCGCGGACATCCGAGCTCGCACAACAATCGATGGCGCCTGCCGCTAAGGCCTGAATCCACAGGCGTTCGTCGGCCAGGCGGTGGATGCACACGATGCTGGTAGCCGCAAACTCTTTGCGGAGCTGCTGGATCTCCTCCAAGGCAGTTCGCTCCATATCCACGATAGCGACGTCGGCGCTGTGGCGCGGGATGGCGCGCCTCAACTCGTCGAGATCCCGGGCCACGTTGACCACGCGAAAATGCGTGTAAAGACACTTGGCCAAAGATTCCGCGTTTTCATGGTTGTATTGGTAGACAACGACGCTCAAGGGCTTCATCACGCACGCAGCTTTCTTTCCTATTTCCTTCTTCCCTCGGAGTAAGGGGCGAAAAGGGCGACAACGCTTTTCGCCAGGACTTCAATGCTGCAGGACACCCTGCAGGCGTGGGAGAAAAACTCTATTTTCTGGCTGCGGCCGGGGCCTTTTCCGGCGAGGGTTCATAAGGCTCAGGCTGCAACTTGCCGTTTTGCTTGAGAAGAATCTCCACCTTGCCCTCCGCTTGTTCCAACTCTTTGCGGCACGAGGCGGAAAGCTGCATTCCCTCTTCAAATAGCTTCAGTGCCTGCTCGAGCGGCACGCTGCCTCGCTCAAGCTCATCCACGATTTTTTCCAGACGCTGGAGACAATCCTCGAATTTAGGCACGCGCTGCGAAACTCCAAAGGCTGATTCTACTCCCTGGAGCAACAGCTGCTTTGGATTTTTTTCGAAGTACTTCGCTGCGAAGTGAGTGGGATTCAGAACGGGCTGAGTGCTGAATGCGGACTGCTGAGTGCTCCGACTTCAGTCCAGCCGATCCAGCATCGCTGCTGTAACCAGATTCTTTTCAATGTGCCGCTGGATGCGCTGGGCCAGGAACTTACGCAGGTCAGCCCCGCGTTGTCGCGGCCAGATCGCACCGCTGAAGCTCTCTAGCGGAGCGCGAAACATCTCCGCCGCCGTGGCCCGCGACTCGGCGGATATTTCCGAGCTGGCCAGGCGCTTGTCGCGAGCGCACAACAGGCCATCGGCGAGGGCGTGAAAATAAGCCCGGTGGCCGTTGAGAATCGCCCCGCAAGCAGTGCAGCGGCCCAGGTCGGGCAGCAAACCGATAAGCCGAACGATCCAGAGATCGAAGTAGGTGAGCGGCATCCACAATGAGTTAGCTTGAAGTCGACGGACGACGGAAAGCGCCAGGCGGAAAACGTCGTCCGCAGGCTCGCGGTCGGGCAAGAGCTGGTCGATGACCTCGGCGACATAGCTCAGAGCCACAACGCGGGGATACGTGACTTCCGTAGCCAGAGGAGAAGCGATGATCTCGCAGGAATCCAGCCTTGCCAGCTCCTGCTTTTCTTTCTCTTCCCAGTGCGCCACCACGTGGGTAAGAGGCTCCAGTGCGCCACCGAAACGCCGTTTGGACCGTTTGGCCGATTTGGCCACGCCCCGAACCTTGCCCTCCGCGCGCGTAAACAAAGTGACCAGCAGATCCGCTTCATGGAAGGGATAGGTGCGCAGAATCAGGGCTTCAGACTGCTTGGGCATGCGAATTTAAGCATACACCGGGCAAGAACAAACACGCGGTAGGGCCGTCCGCGTGCCGGCCAGAACACTTCGGCATACTCCATGAAAAACGCGCAGCCTGCCAGCTGCGCGCGTGATGTTCTCGGGTGGCGTCAGCGCCCGTAATGCTTGGCGTTCTTCTCGGTGTAGGCTTTCCATTTTTCCGGCAGATCGTCCAACGCGAAGATCGCCGAGACCGGACATACCGGCACGCAAGCGCCGCAATCGATGCATTCCACAGGGTCAATGTACAGCATCTCTGCGCCTTCGAACTGGGGCTCGTCCTTCTTGGGATGAATGCAGTCCACCGGGCAAGCATCCACGCAAGCCGCGTCCTTGGTTCCAATGCAAGGCTCTGCAATCACATATGCCATAAGGGTCTCATTCTCCGTGAGTTGATGAATGTTCTGGTAACAGACGATTCTAAACGCGCCATTGGCACTTAGCAAATAGCAATTGGCACTCAGCTTTCAGCATTCAATCCCTGGACAAGCCTCGAGAAGTCGGTCTCGATCTCTGCGCACTGGCTGAATGCTGAGTGCTGAGTGCTTTTCTACGCCCCCACCAGCTCGCGTTGCTGGCTAGGTTCATACTCCACGATATGGCCGGCCACGGCGCTGGCGGCAACCGTATAGGGACTGGCCAGGTACATCTGTCCGGGACCGCTGCGGCCGGGAAAGTTGCGGTTCTGGGCGCTGATTACGATCTGATCGGGACGCGTGGAAACTCCCGGTCCGGCGTTGATGCAGGCCCCACAGCTGGGTTCGATCACAATGGCGCCGGCCTGCTTGAATACGTCCAGGTAGCCTTTGCGGACGCAGTATTCCCGCGTCTCCTGCGAGCCAAACTGAATATAGAACTTGCAGGAAGCGGCCACGCGCTTGCCTTGGCGTAGCGCATCGGCCAGCACTTGCGCGTACATATCCATGTCGGCGTTTTTACCCGCCGTGCAGGTGCCGCCGTAGGCGATCTCCACCGGCACCGGCGTGTTCAAATCGCGGATAAACTTGCCGTTGCCGGGATCTCCGGGTGTAGCCACCATGGGTGCGATGTCGTCGGCGTTCAGTTCGATCACGTGGGCATATTGCGCGTCGGGATCGCTGAACATTCCCCGGCAATACTCCTCGGCTTTTGCGCGGGGCATGGCCCGGCGCTCCATCAGAAACTCGACCGTCTTCTCGTCGGGAGCCACGATCCCGGTAAAACCGCCAATCTCCGCCGCCATGTTAGTCATGGTGGCGCGCTCGTCCACGCTGAGCTCTTCAATGGCCTCGCCCGAATACTCCATCACCTTGGCCAGGGCCTTGCCGCTGCGAATGTAGTCCATGCTGAGCAAGAGCAGGATGAAATCTTTCGCGGTCACGTTCGCCTTGCGCTTGCCCCGGACAACCACCTTCACCGACTCGGGAACTTTGACGCGAACGTCCTTGGTGATCCAGGCATTGAACACGTCCGTGGTGCCGATGCCGAAAGCGATGCAGCCTACCGCGCCCACGTGCGGCGTATGCGAGTCCGATCCTACGTTCAGCTCACCGGGCACGGCGTAGCTTTCGGCCATCACCGAGTGGCAGATGCCTTCCGAACCTTTGCGGTCTTTCAGTTCGCCGTGCAGCTTGATGCCTTGTTTCCTGGCGAAGTCTTCCTGCTTCAGCTTGAGCTGGCCGGCCAGATCGAGCAGGCCCATCTTGCGCTTTTCTTCGGAGAGCACTTCGTCCAGGAAGGTCAGATGATCGCGGAAGAAAACCACTGTCGAAGGATCGTTGACCTTGGCTTCCTTGCCGACGAAATGCTCAAAGAAGATGGCCGCCATCGGGGTGACATACTCGTGGCTGAAACGCAAATCGGTGCGGGCAAAGCCGGAGTCGCCGGGCGTCACGTAGGCCACGCCGGGCTCATTTTTCTCGTTCAGCATGTGCCGGGCAAAGATCTTCTCGGCAATCGTCATCGGCCGCTTGGCGGTCTGGATCGGCGGAAGAAACGTTTTTTTCTGCATCCGCGCCACGTTGAAAGGGAAGAGGCCGCCGTATTCGATCACCTGGCGGGTAATGTCGTCCTCACCCTGGGTAAACTCGCTCAGAGGAATCTCTTCGCCGCGCCGGACTTTGTCAATCAGGCTGAAATCAGTGGAGGTCAGCACGCCCAGGTTCTGGCAATTCTGCTTGTAGATGCGCTCGATGTTCTCGGCGATCACCAGCTTGATGCCGGCGCACAGTTCGGCGTACGGCGACTGCTCGCGGCTGGAGCCTTTGCCGCGCCGCTTGCCGCTCACGGCGGCGACAAAGCCGGCTTTTTTCACGTCGCCGCGCTTGATGGGAACCTCATTGCCACATTTCAGTCCAGTATAGGGAAACTCGCCCAGGGTTTCGTCGAAGAAGAAGCAGATGTGCGCAGGGGTGATCTCGTCGGTGGAGATGTCGTCACGCAGCTTGGGATTGTTCTGCGGATTCTTCGTATCCCAGGACAGGTCTTCGCCGGCCAACTGGCGGCGGATCAATTCCGGATCTTCGGTCAAGAAAAGAATGCGGCCCTGGAGTTTGACCTTGTCGGGACGTTTTTCGATGCGGCGATTCAAGAGCGAGGGTTCCACAAGAGAATTCTAGCAAGTAACGACCCGCTTTGCTTGAAGCTGCCGCCATTCTAGTGTGTCATTCCGACCGCAGGGAGGAATCCGCTCCGCTGCTGTCAATTCCCGGGAGAACTTCTCTTCAATCGCGCGCGCCGCGACTTGTGGACATGATGTAGACAAAGTACTGGTTCATCAACGCAGCTGGAGCCGATTCCTCCCTCTGGTCGGAATGACACTGTCGAACGAAGAGAATAAGCGGACAGCAAGAGCAGCCTCGTAGCCGGCTTTGTTATCCTGTTACCGTTATGCCGCAATGCCTGAAATGCGGGGCGGAGCTCCCGGTCAACGAAGAAGGAATGGCGCCGGTCTTGTGCGACCGCTGCGCCGGACGGGCCACCAGCCGGGCGCGACGTGGCATGAGCACCGGCACCATGCGCGACTATCCGGCGACGACCGCGCTGCTGGCTATCAACCTCGCCGTTTTTGTGGGCATGATCTTGACCACAGGCGAGCTGATGGGCTTCAGCGGTAAGACCCTCATCAACTGGGGCGGAAACTTCGGACCGTTGACTGTGGGTGGCGAATACTGGCGACTGGTCACGGCCGGTTTTGTCCATGCCAACCTCATCCACATTGCCTTCAATATGTGGTGTCTTTGGAGCCTGGGACGGCTGTCTGAGCGGCTTTTCGGGCGCTGGCAGACTTTTGTCATATACCTGCTGACTGGGGTCGGAGGAGCCCTGCTTAGTATTGGCTGGAACCCTGAACGGTTGTCGGTGGGCGCTTCCGGCGCCATCTTTGGCATTGCCGGCGCGCTCCTGGCTGGAATCAAGTTTGGGAATCTGAATATCTCCGCAGGCGAGAAGAAATCCATCATCAGCAGCATGATTTTTTTCGTAGTTTTGAATTTCTCCTTCGGTCTCGGTGGAAACGTCGACAACATGTGCCACTTGGGCGGGTTTGTCACTGGACTGCTGATCGGCATGCCACTGGGAGCCTTCGCCCAGCACCACAAGATCTACCAGCTGGCCACGCTGCTAGTAACGGCGTCGCTGCTTTCGTTCGCCGGACGGGAGCTAGTGCATAAAAACGGAGGGAACGGCCTTGCCACGCGTGTGGCGGTTGCGATGCAGTTAAAGGATTATCCCAAAGTCATCAGGCTGCTGGAGCCATATGTTGCCGCCAACCCTGGTGATGATGGCGCATTGGTGGCTCTGGGTGACGCGTACGAAAAAAACCAGCAGAAGGATAGGGCGATCGCCGCCTACCAGCAGGCCCTCAAGGCGAACCCCAGCTCCGCGGAAGCCAAGCAGGCGCTGGATGAGATACAGGAAAGCAGCCCGGCCCCAAAATGATGACACCGAAGGCAGCTCTGCAACTCTGCGACCGTGTCTCGCGGCCCTGGGTTCTGTGCTTGCTCGTGCTTCTCCTCTTGGCCGGCGCTCTCGGCCAAGCCAAACCTCAGGAAATAACTTTTCCCAGCGGCAAGCTTCAGCTTCACGGATTTCTGTGGAAGCCGGATGGCCCCGGGCCTTTTCCGGTGGTCCTGTGGAACCACGGCAGCGAAAAACTGCCCGGCTGGCGGCCTGCGCTGGGGGCTTTCTATACGTCTCACAACTTTGTCTTTTTCATTCCCCACCGGCGAGGCCAGGGACGCTCGCCCGGCGACTACATCGAAGACCTTGTGGCACAAGCTCCTCCAGACCAACGTAACCGACGCATGGTGGAGTTGCAAGAAGCCGAGGTCGAGGACGTAGTAGCGGCGCTGAACTATCTCAAGACGCTGCCGTTTGTTGATCACGATCGCATCGCTATCTCCGGCTGCTCGTATGGCGGCATCCAGACGTTACTGGCAGGCGAGCGCGACCTGGGAGTGAAGGCCCTGGTTCCGTTTGCTCCCGGCGCTATCTCCTGGGAGCGAAACCCTCAGCTTCAGGACCGGCTGAAGCAAGCCGTAGACCGCGCCCGAGCGCCGGTATTTCTCTTGCAGGCGGAAAATGATTTTAGTCTCGGGCCCAGCCGCGAGCTGAGCAAGGAAGCGAAGAAGAAGCAGGTGGATTTTCAATCCAAGGTTTACCCGCGGTTCGGCGCCAGCCATGACGATGGCCACGGCGGCTTCTGCGCGACCGCAACCGACGTCTGGGGCAACGATGTGCTGGCTTTCCTGGAAGCGCGCTGGAAGGGAGCGCGATAAGCGCTAAGGCGAACCGCCTTATCGCGCCCGCTGATATTCTGTCGCCGACGGCAGCCCTTCGACTCGTCCGGCGAAGATATCCTGAAACTCCTTGAGCATCTCTCTGTGCAGGATGGTGTTCGTCGCCAGCACTTCGCGGCTGTCGATATTAAAGGGCGCGTCGCTGAAGTTGGTGACTTTGCCCCCGGCCTCCTGTACCAGCAGGACCCCAGCCGCGGTGTCCCAGGGGTTCAGGTTGAACTCCCAAAAAGCATCAAAGCGTCCGCAGGCGACGTAGCAGAGATCGAGCGCGGCCGATCCCGCGCGCCGCACGCCGTGTGACCGCAGAGTGATCTGGTGGTAGAAGTGAATGTTAGGGTTCTTGTGCCGCTTGTGGCTGGGGAAGCCGGTTGCCACCAGGCTCTCCGCCAGCCGCGTGGTCTTGGAAACATGACTCGGCACGCCGTTCAGGCGCGATCCGCCGCCCTTTTCCGCGGCGAACATCTCGTTGCGGCTGGGATCGTAAACCACGCCGGCAATGCGCTCGCCCCGGTATTCCAGGCCCATCGAGACGCAGAAGACAGGAAACCCGTGGGCGAAGTTGGTGGTCCCATCCAGCGGGTCCACATACCAGCGGAAGTCGCTGCCGGTTTCGCGGCGGCTGCCCTCTTCACCGATAAGGTCGTGGTCCGGCCATTGCTTGCGGATGCGCCCGACGATCAGCTGCTCGGAGCGGCGATCGGCCTCGGTGACCAGATCGACGTCGCCTTTATATTCAATGGCAACTTTGCCGAAGAATGACATGAGCAGCTCCCCGGCTTCGCGGGCCAGCTCCTGCATGGGGGTGAGAAAGTCCTGCTGCGGGGCCATCAGCGGCTGCGGCGTCCGTTATCTTCGGCGATGTACATGATCTCGTGCTTGAAGATGAACAGATTGGGCGATCCTTCGCGGGTCAGACGGATCATGGCCACGTCGTAGTACTCGATCCAGCCGCGGAAAGTTTCGCCGGAAAGCAGCTTGACCGACACAGGCGTCTGTTTTTCGCCGAGAGCTTTAAGATATGCCGGCTCCAGGCCGGTATCATCCGGCGGCGGCGTTTTTGTCGTCTTTTTGGCAAAAGCAGGTGTGGCGGGACGGAAAGGCATTTCGGTATTGTAGCAAAGCTCAGGTCCGAAGAATCGCCGTGATCGCCGTGATCGCACGTGATCGCAGTCATCGGGATGACACTGATGGTTCTGCGCCTTTTGAGTGCCGTCAGTTTGTCCCAGGGTCTCGGATCACGTGCGATGTCGGCGATCACGTGCGATGACGTGCGATCTGCATCATCTTCCCGGCGCCGTGTAATAGCCGGCGCGATGGCGCACCTGGTACGCAGGATCGTCATCGCTCTTCTTGGTTACCTGGACCTGGATGCGCCGAAAGGGCGCATCGCTTACCTGGCGGTTGGTGTAATAGCCAATCAGGTATTGGGTGCGCAGTTCATCGCTGATCTGGTGGAACGCGGCATCCAGTTCGCTGGTGCTCTCGGCGTAGTAGTGTTTGCCGCCGGTGTCTTTGGAGATCTGGATCAGCGCGTGCTCGCCGCCGAGGTTGCGTCCGGCATCCGCCGCCACCGGCACCACGATGATGCTATACACAATGGCTTCAGCCTGCTGGGCCCGGCGAAGCGCGCTTTGATAATCCGCCTTGCTGGTGGTATCGCCGCCGTCGGTGATGAGCACCAGCACTTTCCTGCCGTCACGGCCCATCAGGGTTTCGGCGCCCAGGAAGATGGCGTCGTAAAGAGAAGTGCCGGCGCCGATCTGCAAGTTTTCGATGCCACGATCGATCCGATGCAGGTCGGAGGTGAAGGTCGTGAGTTCGTCTATCACCTCGGTGACTTGAAACAAGGCCAGATGGTCCACCGGGCGCATGATGGAATGGACAAACTTCTTGGCTGAGGTGATTTCCAGCTTGAAGTCGCGCATGGTGCTCAAGCTGGTATCTACTTCCAGGGCGATGCTCAACGGCATCTCCGACTCACGGTCAAACACGCTGATGGTCTGCGGCACGCCATCCTCCAGGACGCGGAAATCCGCCTTGGTCAATCCGGACACCGGAGCGCCATGGGCGTCCGTGACGGTGGTGAAGACGTTGACCAGCCGCACGTTGACCCGAAACGTGGGCCCTTGTTTTTGCGAGATCTGTGGAGCCGGAGAAGCAGCAGGCGTCTGCGCCGCGGCGGCGCCCAGCCCCAGCAGCAGACACAAACCTAAACTCAATCGCCCAAACTCAACCCGAGCCTGTTTCATAGTCTATGTAGTTCAGTGCTTGTTCTGCTCTGCTTAGATGCGAACTATGGCCAATCGTTATTTCCTACCGGCGAATTTCTTCGGGAAATGGCTCACCGTCGGCCCAGACCGCCCCGTCCTCAAAGTACTC
>CAZFRV010000116.1:0-15983 GCA_964521445.1 uncultured Acidobacteriaceae bacterium | reverse complement strand
ATAGTGAATCATCCGGCGATCCTGCTGGCGGACGAACCCACCGGCAATCTGGATACGGAGAACTCCAAGGCCGTGCTGGAGATTCTGCGCGATCTGAACGAGCGCCTCGGGCAAACGGTGCTGATGATCACGCATAACCCCGAGGCAGCCCAGATCGCCGATCGCGTGATTCACATGCGCGATGGCCACATCGTGACCGCCGCCGAGGACCCGCAGTGGACCACACACTAAGATCCGGTGATCGGATGATCGGGGGATCGGCCAAAAGGCTGAAACCCTATTTTCAGAGATCCGTTGCGACACGGATTGAGAATCGGTACAAGAATCGAAGAGCTTATGAAGACCATTCACATCGGCAAAAGCAATGACGCTGTCTCCGTAATCGGCCTGGGCTGCATGGGCATGTCAGAATTTTACGGGCCGGGCGACGAGCAGGAGTCGCTGGCCACCATCCATCGCGCCCTGGAGCTGGGTGTCAACTTCCTGGACACGTCGGACATGTACGGCATCGGCGAGAATGAAAAGTTGGTAGGGCGGGCTCTGCGCGGCCGCCGTGACCGGGCTTTTCTCTGCACCAAGTTCGGCGTCCTGCGCGATCCGCAGAGTAAAGGATTCATGGGCGTCAGCGGGCGGCCAGAGTATGTGCGTTCCACATGCGAAGGCAGTCTGCAGCGCCTGGGTGTGGATCTGATCGATCTCTACTATCAGCACCGCGTGGATCCGCAGGTGCCGATCGAGGAGACCGTCGGCGCCATGGCCGCGCTGGTGCGCGAAGGCAAGGTCCGGCACCTGGGACTCTCCGAAGCCAATGCAGAGACGCTGCGCCGGGCTTGCAAGGTGCATCAGATCGCGGCCTTGCAGTCGGAGTATTCGCTGTTCAGCCGCGACGTGGAAGGAAGCATCCTGACTGCCTGCCGCGAGCTGGGCATTACCTTTGTGGCTTACAGTCCTCTGGGACGGGGATTTCTTTCCGGTCAGATCAAAAGCGTGAATGACTTGGATGTAGCCGACTATCGGCGCATGGCGCCGCGCTTCCAGGGAGAAAATTTCCAGAAGAATCTGGACCTGGTCAAGAAGATTCAGGAGCTGGCGGCGAAGAAAGGCTGCACCCCGTCACAGCTGGCCCTGGCGTGGGTCTTGGCGCAGGGAGGCAATATCGTTGGCTTGATGGGCACCAAGCGGCGGAAGTACCTGGAAGAGAACGCCGCGGCAGCCGAAGTCACGCTGACTCGAGGAGAGTTGGAGCAGATTGAGCGGATCATGCCTCGCGGCATCGCTGCCGGCCCGCGCTATCCCGAACAAGCCATGCGCTTCGTGGAGAGCTGAATCCTGAGAGAGTCAGCTGGGGTTCAAGCGGCTTTTTTCCAAGAGCTCATGGCACAGTTTGACCCTTCATTTTCAGCACGATATAATGGCACTTGGTCTTGGTAAGCGGGAGTAACTCAGTGGTAGAGTGCGACCTTGCCAAGGTCGAAGTCGCGGGTTCAACTCCCGTCTCCCGCTCCAAAGAATTCCAGTTCCAACGCCCCCTCGCTGGCTGCGAGGGTTTATGCTGTCAGGGGACTGGACGACCATTTCAACCAGTTCAATCGGGGCGCGGTACCCAAGTGGTAAGGGAGAGGTCTGCAAAACCTTTATGCGTCGGTTCGATTCCGACCCGCGCCTCCATCTATTCTGTCGCTACGCTCCAACCCGCCGTAGGCCATTTTTCCTGGAAGCTTCCTTCTGCGCCTGACGCACGCGGCTCGGCGCGCAAGTCGGCCTCCCCGCGCATTGCCCAATCAGAGTTCTGTCGCTGCGCTCCAACCCGCCAAAGGCCATATTTCCAAGAAGCTTCCCTCTGCCCCTGTTGCTCGCGGCTCGGCGCGCAAGTCGGCCTCCCCGCGCATTGCCCAATCAGAGTTCTGTCGCTACGCTCCAACCCGCCAAAGGACGTGTCCCACAGACGTATTCTTCTGCATGGCTTTTGGCCTATTCCGGGGGTAACAATACAATGAGCAGGCACGTCTAATGACCTTGGAGCGGTAGTGCTGAACCTTAATCCAAGCGAGCAATCAGGGTTGGCGGTTTCCTCGCCCGGACAACGCGGGCGCAGCCTTGCGCTCGCCTTCTCGGTGGCGGTCCATGTAGCATCTCTGATCATCTTGTGCTGGCGCCCGGCGATCTTCGTGAAACCACAACTCATTGCTCATGGCGAAGGCGGCGCCGCGACATCGATGTCAACCACCCTGTACCTGCCTCAGGACCTAATTGAGGCGCCTCAGCAATCAACGCTGTCTCTCCCTGCTCCAGTCCAAAAGATGAGAAAGACCAAGCTGCAAAAGCGTTCGAATGTCCTCGAAAAGGACACGACCGCCGATTCAGCCGAGGCCGGCTCTCGTGATGGATCGGCCTTGGACGGCCTCGCCGAAGGTGAGGACGTCATGCCGGCGATTCCCCTGCCCGGCAGTTTTGCCGATCCTAAGGTGTCACGATGGGAATTGCCTGGCGGGCTGCAAGGCGATGTGATCGTGGAAATCACCATTGACGATCAGGGCACGGTGGTGAATGAGAGGTTGCTGCAAGGCATGGGTCACGGAATCGACGAGAAGGTAATCGCCGCGCTCCGAGACTGGCGCTTCCGTCCCGCCACCAGAAACGGCGTTGCCATTCCTTCGAAGCACGATGTTCACTTCCACTTTCCCAGCTAAAGCCTCTTCTTCCAGCTGCGATTTCTCAACTAATCAGTTGAAGTAGCCTTTCTACTATCGAGCATAGTAGGACTAAGCTGTATAGGGAGAAACGCTCTGAGGCATAATTTGTACCTCTGGCTCCTCGATTCGTCAATTGTCTGGCTGGCATGTGGCACTCTGGGCCGCTGAGTCGTGTCCATCGTTTGGAAGCAATGCAGCGTGAAAACAAGGCTCTGAGGCCTTCACACCGGGGGCCTCATGCGGTGCCCGATCTGGACGCAGCAAATGTGGCCGATACAATGTCCTTTACCACTCACACTTACTCTTATGGTTGCAAGAAACATACTTCGTGTCCTAAAGAGCCAAAAGCCAAAGATAAAATTAGGAAATTAGCGCTGCAGGCTTAATGGACTTACCTTTGGCGTTCGTAGCCGAGTAAGGCTCTGGTTGAGGTTTGTCTAAATCAAGCTTTAGGGACCTAGCTGAACGACACTCGGGCTTAACAATTCATGAAGTGATCCCTTGCCGGAGATGCACTTCACTGATAGCATTCTTCCGGAAGGAGCTATATGGATACGCAACAAATCATTACGGAGTTGGAAGCCGAGAGGGACCGTCTGGAGCAAGCTATTTCTGCTCTTCGAGGGTCGTTACACGCTCGTCGTTCCGGGCCCGGCCGCGGGCGGCGTGGACGCAGGCGTCTGAGCGCTGCTGCTAAAAGGCGTATTTCAGAAATGATGAAGAAACGCTGGGCAGAGCGGAAGAGAGCAATGAAAGCAGCTTGAATCGTAGAAGGAAGAAGAAGGTTATGAAAAGGGCCGCCCCCAGCGGCTCTTTTCATTTTGGCCCAGACTTCTTCCGCAACCTGTTCAGCAAGCATAGGAACGCGGAGCGGGCGGCGAGAGGATGATGTTTCCGGCGGTGTAGATTTGCGATTCGCAGCAAATGTGATTGAATACACCGGATGCTGCGTCTTTATCTTATGCTGATCATTGTGAGTTGCTCCGGTTTGGCTTTGCACGCCCAGGACAACTATGAGATCCAAGTCTACGGTGTGGACACAGTGGATCCCAACTCTACCATGGTAGAGTTCCATACCAATTTCACCGCGCAGGGCAGCAAGACGGTGGTCAATGGCATGCTGCCGACCAATCACGCATGGCATGAGACTATTGAAATCACGCAAGGCTGGAATGAGTGGTTTGAAACCGGCTTCTACATCTTTACCAGCGCGCGTTCCGGCGACGGATGGGATTGGGTTGGCGACCACATTCGTCCCCGCTTTCGCATCCCGGAGAAATGGCATTGGCCCCTGGGCCTCAGTATCTCCAACGAGATCGGTTACCAGCGCCGCCAGTTTTCCCAGGATAGCTGGACGTGGGAGGTTCGCCCGATCATCGACAAGAAGGCCGGCCGTTGGTATCTCTCCTTTAACCCGACACTCGACAAGTCGATCCACGGCGCCAGTGTTCCCCAAGGCTGGGTCTTCTCACCCAACGCCAAGGTGTCCTACGACTTCACCAAGGTTGTGAGCGGAGGCGTGGAATACTATGGCTCCCTCGGTCCCGTGGGCAACCCTGATCCACTTGCCGACCAGCAGCAGCAGATCTTCCCCTCAGTCGACCTGAATGTATCGCCTGAATGGGAACTGAACTTCGGCGTGGGCTGGGGCTTGACGCGCTCCACGGACCATCTCATCATCAAGGCGATCATCGGCAGAAGGTTCAACTGGGGGAAGAGAAAACCTCCCGGCTAGCCTACGTGAACCGCACTATAATGCTCCGTTCAAGTCGATCCGTACCCGAGGTGCGCATGTTGCGGCCGATTCTAGTGCTGTTCTTGTTTCTTGTGGCGGTGAGTATGGAATTCTCAGGTCAAGACCGTTCGTATGGCCGCTCCGTGGTGATGACGGACCGCGGCATCGTGGCCACCAGCCACTACCTGGCTTCGCAAGCCGGGGCACAGGTGCTGGCCAAAGGTGGATCGGCAGTGGACGCCGCCATCGCCGCCAATGCCGTGCTTGGCGTTACTGAGCCCATGATGAATGGAGTGGGCGGCGACTTGTTTCTCATCTACTGGGACGCAAAGAGCGGACGCCTTTACGGACTCAACGCCAGCGGCTGGGCGCCGCGCAAACTTTCCATCGATTTTCTAGCGAAGCAGGGAATCGCCACGATGCCCCATGACGGCATTCACAGCGTTACCGTTCCCGGCGTCGTGGATGGATGGAGCCAGGCCCACCAGCGTTTTGGAAAGTTGCCATGGAAAGACCTCTTCCCTTCCGCGATCTACTACGCCGAGCGCGGCTACGCGGTGCCGGAGATCATCCACGCCTACTGGACGGCGGAAGAACCCAAGATGCAGAAGACTGCCGAAGCGCGAAGAGTCTTTCTTCCCGCCGGCAAGGCCCCCGAGCTCGGCGCCAGGTTTTCCAATCCCGACTTGGCCAAGACCTTGCGGCTGATTGCGGAACAAGGACGCGACGCGTTCTACAAAGGCGAGATTGCCCAGGCCATCGTCCAGACTTCGACGTCATTCGGCGGCGCGATGCAGTTGGAGGACCTCGCCGATTTTTCCGCGGAATGGGTGGAGCCCATCTCGATCGACTATCGTGGCTGGAAGGTTTACGAGCTGCCCCCCAACGTCCAGGGCATGGCGGCGCTGGAGATGTTGAACATCATGGGCACGTTCCAGCCTGACCCTGCCGGACCACAAGGCGCCGTGGAACTCCATAAGAAGATCGAGGCCATGAAGCTGGCCTATGCCGATCTCTATCGTTACAACGCCGATCCCAGGTTCGCGAAAGTTCCGGTGCAGAGCCTGCTGTCACAGGCTTACGCTGCACAGCGGGCCGCCCTGATCGATCCCAACAAGGCCAACTGCAACCCAGGAGCGGGCAAGCCCTCTACCAGTGACACTACCTATCTCGCCGTGGTGGATAGAGAAGGCAATATCGCTTCGATGATCCAGAGCAACTACTCCGGCTTCGGCTCCGGCGTGGTGGTCAACGGCATGGGATTCGCGCTGCAGAATCGCGGGGCTCTGTTCACGCTCGATGCCGGCCATCCCAACGCCCTGCAGCCGCGCAAGCGGCCCTTCCACACCATTATTCCTGCGTTCATGGAGCGCGGCGACGTGCACATCGGCTTCGGGATCATGGGCGGCGCGAATCAACCGCTGGCCCATGCCCAGTTCGTCTCCAACCTGGTGGACTACGGCATGAACATCCAGGGTGCCGTAGAAGCGCCACGGTTTACCGTGGCCGGTAACTCGGTAACTTGCGACGTCGTGATCGAATCGCGAGTGAAGCCTGACGTCCTGCAGGCTCTGCGCGACAAAGGCCACAACCTTGACGTGCGCAAGGAATACACCTCGCTCATGGGACGGGGACAAGCCGTGGTCCATAACACCAAGACCGGCATGAACTGGGCTGCCTCCGATCCGCGCGCCGACGGCGTTGCCGAGCCCGAACCGATCCCGTAGGGAGCCATACAAATGAGCCCTGAAACACAGACCGAAGCTAACGTCAAAGAGTCGGTTCCGTTTTTTGGCGTATCGAATATGGAGCAGTCGCTCCGCTTTTACATAGACGGCCTCGGCTTCGCCATGGCCAACAAATGGATTGACGAAGGCAAGCTTCGCTGGTGCTGGCTGCAGCACGGAGGCGCGGCCCTGATGCTTCAGGAGTTTCGCAAGGATGGACACGGCTCCTGGGCTCCGGAGGGCAAACTAGGCGAGGGCGTTTCCGTCTGCTTCACCTGTAAGGATGCCCTGGCGATCTACCGCGAAATCACTGCACGCGGAGTTCAGGCTAAGAGGCCGTTCGTCGGCAATGCGATGTGGGTGGTTGGAGTCACGGACCCGGATGGTTATAAGCTCTTCTTCGAGAGCCCTACCGATGCCCCGGAAGAGACGGAGTTCTCAGATTCCCGCTAAGCGTCTCACACATGTTCTTCGGCTGAGGAGATCATCGGCAGCAGCAGCACTGGTTCTTTCATGAACTCAAACCGATTGATGGTCTGCACCGCGCGTTGCACCGTCGGCTCCGATGTCGGCTCCACGGTGATGACAAAAGACAGTCCATCTTTCGCCATGTGCGGTTCCTGGATCACGGAGTCGATATTGATGTCCTCGTCGGCAATGGCCTGCGCCGTGCGCGCCAGGATCCCTGGCCGGTCTTTTACCGTCAAGCGCAAGAACCAGCTCAAGGGCTGCGTCCAGGGAGATAGACGCAGCGATTCCGCATTGTCAAAGCCGGCGAGCGCGCTCGACCGGACGTGCCCACGGGCAATCTGTTTGGCGATCTCGATCACGTCGGAAAGCACGGCTGTGCCGGTGGCGCCGCCGCCGGCTCCGCGTCCGTAGAGCATCTGGGTTCCGACTTTCTCGCCGGCCAGGAAGATCGCGTTGTTGGCGCCGTCCACCTTGGAAAGCATAGAATCGCGCGGCTCCAGCCAGGGCTGAACCGCGATATGGATTCCTCCGTTGGTACGCTCGGCCGATGCCACCAGCCGGATGGTCGAATTCAGCCGGTGAGCGTAGTGAAAGTCCGTCGCAGTAATGTTGCGAATGCCGGTCACTGGGACCTCGGCCGCATGGATGGCGCAGCCGAAGGCGATCCGCGCCAGGATGGCGATCTTATCGCGGGCGTCCAGCCCGTCGATGTCGAGAGTGGGATCAGCCTCGGCGTAGCCGGCGGCCTGCGCCTGCTGCAGTGCCTGTTGGAACTCGATCCCATGTTGCTCCATCTGCGTGAGAATGTAGTTGCAGGTTCCGTTCACGATCCCGTAGATGGCGTGAATGCGGTCCGCCGCCAGCGCTTCCGAGATCGCACGAATCACGGGCACGCCGCCGGCCACGCTGGCCTCAATCCCGATGGGGAGATTCTTCTCGCGGGCCAGCGCGAACAGCTCTTCTCCATGCCGGGCGATCAGCGCCTTGTTGGCCGTGACTACGGCTTTGCCGTGGTGCAAACTGGAACGCACCACCTCAAGCGCGGTTTCGGTGCCACCGACGGACTCGACCACGATGTCCACTTCGGGAGCGCCTACCACTTCACGCCAGTCGTTTCTGACCGGCACGCCGTTGACGCCGGTTTCTGAGGCACGGGGAGTTTTTCGGCAGATACGGGTTACAACCACCGCAACGCCGCCCGTCCTTTTGCGGATTTCGTCCGCGTGACTGACCAAAATCTCCGCCGTGGCCCGGCCCACGGTGCCGTAGCCGACGATGCCCACTCTTACCTCCGGCATGAGCTTAGCGCCTGCACGCTTCTGTTCGGCTACGGCACCTTCAATTCGTGGCATCGATCTGCTCCAATCTCTTGATCACCACCGCTGCGTCGGCTTCCATGGGCGCCGAAGAAGACCCTTGCTTCGTGTCCCGCATGTAGTCCACGTCCTTCAGCATGTGTCCGGTCAGCACCAGCACAACGGTTTCATTCGCTTTTACAAATCCCGACTGCGCCAGCTTCTTCAGGCCCGCGAGCGTGGCTGCGGAAGCCGGCTCGCACCCCGCGCCGTCGGCGCCAAGTTCGCCTTTGGCCCGGGCAATTTCCTCTTCGCTTACGTCTTCGCACGCTCCGCCTGTGCTCTTCAAAACGGCCACGGCCTTTCGCCACGAGGCCGGGTTGCCGATGCGGATCGCAGTGGCCCGGGTCTCGGCATTCACGCGCACCAGTTCGCGGCCACCGTTCTCACGCATGGTGCGCACTAACGGGTTGGCTCCAGCAGCCTGGATGATCGAGAGTTTCGGCAGCTCGCCGATCAGTCCAAGCTCGCACAGCTCCATGAAGCCTTTGCCCAGGGCCGAGCTGTTGGCCAGATTGCCGCCGGGCACAATCACGTGATTTGGAACACGCCAGTCAAGTTGCTCCATCAGCTCGAAAGCCACGGTTTTCTGTCCTTCCAGGCGATAAGGGTTTACCGAATTCAACAGGCAGGCTGGAAAATGCCGCACCACCTCATGCAAAACCTTCAGGCAACCGTCAAAGTCCGTGAGCAGTTCTAGCACGTGCGCTCCGTATTCCAAGGCTTGCGCCAGTTTGCCGGAAGCCACCTGGCCGGCGGGGAGCAGCACCACGCTCTTCATCCCTGCGCGCGCGGCATAGGCTGCCACTGAGGCTGAGGTGTTGCCTGTCGACGCGCAGCAGACACAGGAGAAACCTTCCGCCCTGGCCATGCTGATGGCCACCGAGATGCCTGTGTCTTTGAAAGAACCGCTGGGATTCATCCCCTGGTGTTTCGCCAGCAAGCGCGGCAGGCCCAGCGCGCGGCCGGATTTCTCGAGCGGCAGCAAAGGCGTATTGCCTTCGCTCATGGCGACAAGGTTGCGCGGCTCAACCTGGGGCAGAAGTTCACGGAATCGCCACACGCCGCTCGCATCCCTGGCGAGCGACGAACTCTTGCGCTCTCTCCAGATTTCTTTGAGCCTCAAGGCGAATTCACGCGGCGCCGCCGTCCACGCGGGATAGACAACCTCCAGCAGCTCCGCGCATTCACCGCAGCGGAAGGTCGGGCCGGGATTTCCCGCGATGGCGCCGCAATGCACGCAACGCAGCGTGTGGGTGGCGACCGGCGGGTTGACGGCAAAGGCTTTCATCGCGCACTCGAGACTGGGGATTGGTTGGGACGCAAGCAGA
The DNA here is from genome assembly GCA_964521445.1 of uncultured Acidobacteriaceae bacterium. Lineage (GTDB taxonomy): Bacteria > Acidobacteriota > Terriglobia > Terriglobales > Acidobacteriaceae > Angelobacter. Next base: position 6,671 of record CAZFRV010000116.1, on the reverse strand, counting down.
CCGGCACGGCAAAGTCGGCCTTGGCGAAGAATTCGTCGTGGACGGCGCGCACCACCTCCGCGGCGGCGGACGCTGCCACCGCAAAGCAGATGCTCAGCTCGCTGGCGCCCTGGGCGACGGCAATCACGCTGACGTGGCGCAGAGCCACGGCCGAAAACACGCGTCCCAGGATGCCGCAGGTGCCTTTCATGGATTCGCCCAACACCGCCACAACGGCCACGTCGTTGACCTCCACAGGATTCAAGACGCCTTGCGCCAGCTCCATACGGAAAATGGAGTTGATCAGCCGCAGCACGCGGGCGCTGTCTTCCTGGCGCAGCACCAGCCCCAGGGCATGCTCCGGCGAAGACTGCGTGGCAAACAAAGTCTCAATGTGTTCCTGCCCCAGGCGGGTAAACAGCCTTCCCCACAGCTCCACGGGATGCACGTCACGCCGCGAGACCAGCGTGAGCAGCGCGGCATTTTTCACGCAGGTCACCGACTTGACCGGGGAATTGACGGTCCGAGGCGCGCGGGTGATCCGGGTGCCGGCGGCCTGGGGGCGAAACGAGTTCTTGATCCACACCGGGAACCCGGCGTCCCCCGCAGGGTAAGCGGCTTTGGGATGGATGACCTTGGCGCCGTAATAAGCCAGCTCGATGGCTTCAGCAAAACTGATTTCGGGGAGCGTGGTGGCGTCAGGACAGATGCGCGGATCGGCGGTGAGCACGCCGTCCACGTCAGTCCATATCCAGACTTCGTTGGCGTCGACCGCGGCGCCGATGATGGTGGCCGAATAGTCCGATCCGCCGCGTCCCAGGGTGGTGGTGCGTCCGTCGTGGGTGGCGCCGCTGTATCCCGCGACGATCGGCGCCGCGCCGCGTTCGAGTATCGGCAGCAATACGCGACGGCAGCCGGCCCGAGTGGCTTCAGGGTCGGGCGCCGCGTTGCCAAAATTGTTGTCGGTGATGATGACGTCTTCGGCGCGTACGCACTCGCTTGGGCTACCGCATTGTTCGAGATAGTTGGCCAAGACCCATGCCGAGACCCGTTCACCCAGCGCGACTAGAGAGTCCGTGGTCTCCGCCGAGATGCCGGAACGCAACGCCAGCAGCGCGCGCACAGAGCTTTCTAAACGCGCGAAGATCCCAGCCAGGAACTCGAGCGCGCCGGCCAGACGATCGCCCGAGAACAATTGCGCCATCAATTCGCGGTGGACCGACTCGAACTTGCGCAACAGCGCCTCAGCCTCGGCGATGTCGCCGTGCCGCGCGGCTTCAATGGCCCGGAAAATCAGGTCGGTGACGCCGGCCACCGCCGACACCACCACGATCACGCGGTCCTGACGCGCCGCTTGGCCCACGATCTGCGCGCACTCTCGGAAGCGAGCAGCCTCGCCTAGCGAAGTGCCGCCAAATTTCATTACCAGTAAACGTTGGTTGCTCATTCTACTTTCTCCACTCTTTGCAGGACCCGGCCCAGTCTTTCCGCCAGGGGCACGGCTTCACGCGTGACCCAGGCGCCATGGTTGTCGGCTGAAGTGAATCGAGCCTCGCTGGAGATCCCATCTTCCGCGAAAATCTTCTGCAAGGCCTGTGCGATTTCCACCTCGTCTTTGACGGCAAACGCGATCACCGAAGATCCGGAGCCGCTGATGGCTACGCCCAGCAGGCCATCGCGCCGCAGGCGTAGGCAACGCTCGACTCCCGGCGCCAGTTTTTGCCGGTAAGGATGGTGCAATTTGTCGTCAAACAGCTCCGGAAACAGTTCGAAGTCGCCGGAGAAGCATGTGGCGGCCAGCAGGGCGGTGCGTTGCAGAGTATGGAGAACATCGGCACGCTGGTAAGACTTGGGCAAGACCTGCCGGGCTTGGCGGGTGGACACCGCCACGGCGGGGCTGACCACCACTACCCGAATGCTCTCGGGGAAAGCCGTCTTAGCGGTAACCACGCGCTCCATGTTGTTCGACAGCGCCAGAACCAGGCCGCCGTGATAGGCTGCGGCGGCGTTGTCGATGTGGCCCTCCAGTTCCTCCGCCCAGCGCAACAGTTGTTCAGCCGCAACGTCTTTGCCGGAATAACGTGCACCCAACAGCAGGCCGGCAACGACCGCGGCGGCGCTGCTGCCCAGACCCACGCCAATGGGAATTTCGCTCTCGGCCAGCAAGTGTCCGCCGGGAGGACGGGCTCCCAATCGCTCGGCGGCAAAGCGAAGCGCCTGAAGCATCAAGTTCGAAGCATCCAGCGGAAAGCGCTCCGGAGTCTGGCCCACATATTCAATGGTGAGTTTGGCCGTCTCGCAAGGAACGAAGAGGGCCTTCAAATGGAGTTTGAGCGCCAGGCCACCGCAGTCGAAGGCACAACCCAGGTTCGCTGAGGTCGCGGGCACCACCGCGCGCCACCCCTGGCATACCCCCGGTTCCTGTTTCGGCTGTTCCATATTTTGGTCTGCTCTCGTTTCTTCGCGCAAATCGGGCCTAAAATCAAAAACCCACTCGCTTTTTGGCGAGTGGGTCAGAAACTTAAGATTGCCTTGTGTCTATGCCGCCGGCTCGCCAGAATGTCGCATGCATGTGCATGTGCTCGTGCGCATGGCCATAATGGCGGCGATGATCTGACAGCGGTGCATGGGGTGAACTATATCTCTGGTTAGGGCACCTGTCAAGCGCAGAAGGCCGTTCGCGAGCAAACTTCGGTGACCGCGGCTTCGCGTTAGTTCGGTCTTTAAGGGTTGTCGCCAATTTGGAGAAATTGACCTGCTAATCGCGTGCAAGATCATTCGTTTCTCAAAAACGACCACGGGATCACCTCGGTTGATTGAAGATATGGACGGCGACCTGTGGGTCGCCACCCTGGACGGGGTCATGAGATTCTCGCCGCTTGGGCTGGTGAGCTACGGCCGGACCGATGGCCTCAAGGACCAGCAAATCGGTTCGATCCAGGAAGATCGCGCAGCTGTAATGTATGCAGTCAGCCCCGGCTGGTATGTAAGCCAACCGAAGGGCAGAGAGTTCACGTCGATTCATCCCAATATTTCCGATGCCAGACTGTGCACTTCTCCGCTTCGATTCCTGGACCACACCGGACGATGGTGGTTTTTGACCGGCTGCGGCCTCTATCGCTTTCCTCGCGTGAACCGGATTAGGATGTGATTTCCAGGCTCTCGATAGCTGCCAGATCGAATGGACAATCCGCAATGAGTAGCTCAGGCCCAGCCTTGACCCGGTCCCGGCCCAAAACATGTCCATCCGACGCCCACTGGATGCTCGTTCAATCAGAAGTCCATACTCTCACCACGCAGGTGACAGTCTTCTTGCCGGTAGTAAAGAGTTCGCCAGAACTAGATGAGAAAGCGAAAGCGGCCTCGATCGTGCCATGGCGATCAACCTTGTATTCCCCCGGCGGACCGCAGGATGCCTTCGTCGAGAGCGACCCCGTCGCCTTGAAGGTCGTAGTGGAGTTGCCGGGGTACCAGAAGAAGCACCCATCTTTAGCTGGGAACGCAGGAACGCCGCCGGAGTGTCTGCAAAAGCTCCCATCGTTGAACAGCGGGTCGAAGTCCTCAACCCACGTCGTCGTTCCGCTCTGTGGGATGCCGCCGAGATAAAGCATCGTCTGGCGTGCCGGAAGGTAGAGGCACGCGCTGGCCTTCGCAGCGTTGCAGAAATCGAGATAGTCCGTCGGGGCCGGATGCCCGCTGCCCCGTACAATGTGGGATGGCACTAAGCTCTTGCCTTCCTTTTTCGGTATGGGCCCAGTTACCGCCGGCTGGGCCAATTCTGTGGCGGCCATTTGTCCCAACCCGGAAGCGTTGGCGAAGCGTGCGAGACGCGCTTGGTGCTCTGCGCGCAAGTCGCCCAGGGAAGCAATCCGCCCGGTCTGCAGTTTGACCATGGTATTGTCCGGAAGGCGGTTGCGCTCGTCGGCCGTCAGCGAGGCGAAAGGACGGCTCGGCACCTCACCGCCGAGTGCTGGTCGCGATAAAAAGAGTGGAAGACAAAGAGCCGCAGTGGTGATGCAGAGGGCGATGCGAAACGACGTTCCCTGGTACATTTTCATTGCCGTACCTCCGGGACGTATCCTGCCTGGTAGAGGGGTTGAAAGTCCTTAAGCAGCGATGAATAAATTTTGAATAAGTTTTGAAGGCCATTTGAAAGCGGCGATGGGCAACGAAATCAAGCACTTGCTGGAATTCGCATCGCCTCAGATCGATCGTGAGCAGCGCTTGTTATTTAGCGACCAGCAGCCGAATTCTCTTTTCGCCGAAGGAAAGCTTTCCCACTACGATTCGACCGGTCGCGCCATGGTGGACGTCTCGGCCAAAACGGTGACGCGCCGCGAAGCTGAAGCTTCGGCGTTTGTCGCCATGAAACCTGCCGTCCTGCGGGCGCTGCCGCGCAGTCCTAAGGGATTCTGGCCAGTCAGATCACTCGTTCCTCAACACCACGAGTGGATCCACTTGCGTAGCACGAAAGGCAGGCACGGCGCACGCCAGTAATCCCAGCAGAGCCAGAAGTGACGATACTCCCAGGAAGGTGGGCGCGTCCGTCGGCTTGATGCCAAACAGCAGGCTAGTGAGAGCGCGAGCGGCGATGAACGCTGCCACAAGCCCGCAAGCGACCCCAATCCCGATCAGTCGGGCGCCTTGCGAAAGGACCAGGCGCAGAACGTTGCTGCGCGGCGCTCCCAACGCCATGCGCACTCCGATTTCCTGGCGCCGCTGCAGGACGAAGAATGAGAGTACACCGTAGATTCCGATGGCGGCGAGAAACAAGGCAATTCCGCTGAACGAACCCAGCAGCCACAACGGCGCGCGTTGCGGGGCCAGGGACTCCGCGAGTTGTTCGTCCATGGTCTTCACATTCGCAACCGCCTGGCCGGAGTCAATCTGATGGATGGCGGCGCGCACGCTCTGCACCGCACTCAACGGCTCCTGGCTGGTGCGGACGACCAAAGTGAAGCCCATGAATTTCATGATGCTCGGATTCTGCGCATAAAGCATGTAGGTTGAGGGACGGTCGGGAGAAGCCAGAGTGTCCGTCTTGTGGTTGCCCACCACGCCAATGACTTCGCACCACCCGGTGTCTCCCCAACTCACATTCACGCGCTTCCCGATAGGGTCTTGATTGGGGAAGAACTCGTGCGCAAAGGCCTGATTGATGATCACTACCTTGGGAGAATCGGTTGTGTCGGCCGAGGTGAAGAAGCGCCCCTTGACCAGGGGAATGCGCATGGTCTGGAAATAGTTCCCGTCCAGATACTGCTTATCCGCATTCGGTGGCGTGGCCGAATCCGCCTCATGCCCTTCGATTGCGATTGACCCATTCGTGCTCCCTCCGCTCAAAGGGAGCGTGTACACCATGCCGGCCGAGCGCACGCCGGGCACCGCCTGGACGTTCTGCGAAATCTGCTGAATGTAGTTGATCTCTTTGCGGGCATCGGCATACCTGACCGGCGAAGGTTGCACAGTCATGGTCAGCACATGGTCCGTGGAAAATCCCTTATCCACGTTGATCAGGCGGACCAGGCTGCGCACCAGCAGGCCGGCTACAGCCAGCAGGACCAGAGAAGACGCAATCTCACCAATCACAAGGATTTGCCTCAGCCCTTGCCCCGCGGAGCCGCTCGACTGTCTGCCGCCCTGCTTGAGGCGGTCATGCAGGTTGCCTCGCAGCACTTGCAGCGCCGGCGCCAGGCCAAACACAATCCCGGTTAATAAGGAGAGCAGCGCCGAAAAAATCAGTACGCGAAGATCCATGCGCACCGCGGTTTCCACGGGCAGACGCTGCGCCAACAATGAGCGCAGCGCTCCCAGGCTGGCCCACGCCAGCAGGATCCCGAGCGCGCCGCCAAACATCCCAAGCAGAAGGCTTTCGGTGAGCAATTGCCGCATCAAACGCATGCGGCCGGCCCCCAGGGAGATGCGGATCGCAATCTCTTTCTCGCGCGCCGCGGCACGGGCCAGGAGCAGATTAGCGGTGTTGGTGCAGGCGATTAGCAGCACTGCGAAGGCCGCGCACAGCAAGATCAGCAGCTGAAGACGGGAGTTGCCAACCACAAGTTCGCGATAAGGAGTTAGCTCCACACCGGTAAGACCATCATCGGCCTTCTGGTAGGCGGGAAAGAGTGTCTGAATCGCCGCTCTGGCTTGGGCCAGATTGATGCCTGGGCGTACCTTTCCAATCACGCGCAGGAAGTTGAGGTGTTCCGGCGCGGATTGCGTATCCAGCCGTAGAGGTAAAACCACCAGAGGGCGCCCAAGATTGAAACTTGCCGGTAGCACCCCGACCACAGTGTACACGCGGTCACTCAAGGTGAGCTTCTCTCCAATCACGGAGGAGGCGGAGTGAAAGTGGCTTCGCCAGAATGGCTCGCTGAGCATGATCACAGGATTGCCGCTGCGCGGTTCTTCTTCCGGCAGAAAACCGCGGCCGGCAATCGGTGATATGCCGAGGGCGTCGAGGAAATCGGCAGAGACATTCAGGGTCCCGATCTGCTCAGGCTCTCCTGAGCCGGTCAAGGCAGCCGTGCCCTCGTACTGCGTGACCACGTGGTCGAATAACTGATGCTGGTCTTTCCAGTAGAGATATTGCGGGTAAGAAATCGGGACATTGCCGGTTTGCGGATAGCGATCTTGGATGAACGCCAAACGGTCAGCGCCGGGGTAAGGAAGCGGCCGCAACAGGACTGCGT
>CAZFRV010000115.1:0-9838 GCA_964521445.1 uncultured Acidobacteriaceae bacterium | reverse complement strand
CGGGAAGGAGCAATACGAACACCGTGCCCACCAGGGAAAATAAGATCGTCCCCAGCACGATCCACCCGGCGTAATGGCGGATCGTGTTGGTGAAAAGAAGGATCTGTTCTGATGATCGGTGATTAGGTGCTAGGGTCATTTTCTCTGCTCCTCCAGTGTCCCTGATCTACTTCTGTCTACTTCAAGCGAATGGCCCCTGGGTGCCATTCCAGGGAGACCATCGCGTAGTGCAAATTGCCGGGCACGGTGTTCCCGCCGGTGGCATGAAAGATCCGGTATCCTGCTGACACGGAAGTGTGCTCGGTAAGTCTGTAACGGACCAGCGGCGCAACGTAATACCCTTGAATCGGCTGGTCGGTCACGAGCAGAGGGTCGCCGCGAAAATATCCGGCATCGCCCTGCACGGAGAACCTGCGAATGGGGTAAAGAATGCCGACGGCGTAGGCGTCCTGCCAGGTGCTTGTCGTCTGAAAAGCGGTATTAAAGCTGCGCCAGGCAACCGCGTACACTTTTGCGCTGCCGCGCAGATTCTTTACCAGCGCGCCATAGAAGTTGTAGTTCTGCTGGCTGCCGCAGTTGGCCGAAGTCCATTGCGGACCGCCGCTGACATCCAGATACCAACTGTAGGACAACCTCGCTGTGACGCCGGCGCCCGCGCCGTAAGTATTGCAACTGCTCTCCATCACGTGTTCTTCGTCTCCGTAGACGTGGAATGTGACCCGGTTGGTAACGTCACGCGCGTAATCCAGTTTGGTTCCAATGGCGTTCGATCGGTCTCCCGGCGATCCGCCGGGCACCGAACTGGAAGAGATATCCGAGTACACGTGGAAGACGCTGAGTTCGATGCGATCGCGCTGGCTTCTACGCCAGCCCAGCTTCGCCAGATTCTGGACAAACGCGGTGTTGCGTCCCTGGAAAAGGGACCCTGAAGCAACCGGATCGACCACCGGAACCAAACCCACGAGCTGGTAGGTAAGAGGTCCCTCGAACCGGGCGTCCTCCGAGCCATACTCCCCGGTGCTGGAAAATGACCAGTACAGGCGATGCGTGAAAGCGCCGGCGGCATTGAAGGCGAGCGAGTGATACGCCTCGAAGTTGCCGGTAAAAGCGCCATCGGGCGTGAATGTCCCCAAGTACTGCAAGGTCATGCCGCCCGTCTTGGTGGGCACATAGAGGCCGACATAAGGGCTGAATACGCCTGAGGTCACGCTTTGAATGGACGCAGGGGCATAATCATCCATGTACACCACGGAGGCCGTGCCTCCATACAGAAGCTGGGTGCGGGCGGCTCGCCCGACCGGCGCCTGTGTTCGAGTCTGGTCCCCGGCGCCCTGGTTGAGAGGTATGGCCTGCCCGTCGGCCAGAGAAACGCTGTAAGACTGGTCGGCCGGATTCGTACTTGGCTGAGAATTGTTTTTCGTGTCGCTATTCGATGAGTCCTGGGCGTAGGCGCTACCGAGGACCACCACGGTCAACAGCAACCCAAGCGTACCTCTGACGATAAGCGGCATTAATCTGTTTTGCATTGTTCCATCCTTCAAGGCACCACCACCGTGTCTCCAGGTTGTAGTGCGATGTTTTGTTCAGTGTTCTTGCCACGCAGCACTTCTTTGTATTTGAACTTGAGGCGCAGCTCCTTGCCGTTGTCGATGCGGAGAATCATGATGTTCTCCGTCTTGGCGAACGGTGTGAAGCCCCCGGCTTGTGCGATCAACTGCAGCACCGTTACCTGGGTGTTGAGCGGGAACTCGCCAGGATGAGTGACCTCACCCGTGATGAAGGCCCGTCTGCTGTGGACCTCAGTCACCGTCACCGTCACTTTTGGCTGATTCACGAAACCCTTCAGCTTGTCGGCGACCAGACCTTGTATCTGGAGGGGGGTCATACCACCGACTTTCATCTCATTGATCAATGGCAAAGAGATGTTGCCGTCCGGCCGGACTGTGACATTTTGAGAAACTTCCGGTTCTTGCCAGACGTCGATATGGAGCACGTCGCCTTCCCCAACCACATATTCGACTTTCGGTTCCGGTTCAGCTTTCGCCGCCGTTTCAGCTTTTGGTTCCGTGGCTGCCGGCGTCGCCTCTTTGGCGTCTTTGTCGGTGACAAGCTTGGCCTTCTCCTCCACCTGCTGCGCTCCGGCGGAGATGCTTAAAGCCAGGGCCATGGTGACGGTAAGCGCCGAAACCCAATAATGGCAATTGAATATGATTCGCTTGATACTCTGGTTCATACTTTGTAATTCCTCTGATTCCACCTTTGTTTGCGTCTCCAGGCCGAACGGTCCGGGGACGATTTATCTCGCGCCACGTCCCCAACAAACCACTTTTGCCGTCTCGAAAATGATGGCTAAATCCAAGAGCAGGGAAAGGCGTTTAATGTAGAAAAGATCGAACTCAAACTTCGTCTTCGCTTCTTCCAGTGTGGCCCCGTACTGGTATTTCACCTGGGCCCACCCCGTCAAACCAGGCCGGACCACGTGGCGCTGATTGAAAAACGGAATCTCCTTCTCCAGCAATTCGCAGAAATAGGGCACCTCAGGGCGGGGACCGATCAGGCTCATCTCTCCCCGGAGGATGTTGATGAATTGCGGCAATTCATCAAGGCGAAACTTCCGGATGAAACGGCCGACCCGGGTAACCCGCGAATCGCCATCCGTTGCCCAGCGAGGTTTACCTTTTTCCGAGCCGCGCCGCATGGACCGAAATTTGAGAATCTGGAAGGTTCGGCCGCCCAAGCCAATACGCGTCTGGCGGAAGAGCACGGGATCTCCGTCTTCGTACAGGATCGCCAGCGCAACCAAGGCCATGACGGGAAGCGTGACAACAGTAAGAATGAAGGAGACGACGATATCGACGGCGCGCTTGCCTGCCAGTAGAACCCGGGACTTGTTGAAACCGTCGGAGAGAATCAGCCAGCTGGGGCGCAGTTCCTCCGTCATAATGCGCCCGGTCAGGCGTTCGTACACGGATTGCGCATCCTCAATGGGCAGGCCTTGCAGTCGCAGCGTAGCCATGGTGTGAAATGGCAGGACGCCACGTCTCTCATCCAGACAAATCACCACGCGATCGATACATTCCCGGTCAACGATTTCTTCCAACTGCGAAATCCCGCCGATGATCCCGGGGTCCACCGGCGGCTTGCCGACGTTCTTTCCTCGCGCGTCCAGGAAGCCGACGATTTTGTATTGCAACTCCGGACGGCTGAGGATCTCGCGTGTGAGGGCCGCCGCGGAAGCGCCCGTACCCACGATCAGCACTCGTTCCAGGGAGCGCGCAAAACCGCGGCTGGAGTAAGCGCCAAGCCGCCAGCCGATCAGAAGCAGCAAGGCCAGCGGCGCCATCAGCACCAGAATTCCTCTTTCCAGCCGCACATGAGGAAAGAGGTAGTAGAGCATGGCCAAGGCCAGAAACGCCGTTCCGAGCGCGCGCAGCAGGCGAATCAACAGCACGCTGGGGTTGCGGGTAGCGCGCATATCGTAGGCTTCGTTGTAGTAAAGCGAAAGCTGACAAACGATGGTGACAGCGATAAAGCGATACCAATTCTGCCGGTCAGAAAGAAAGTCCTGAATGGCGGCGAGGTGAAGAAACCTGAGAAAGGTGGCAATGAGCAGAGACGTCATCACCAGGACGCCTTCTGAAGCCGCTATGGTCAGGGTCTTGCGCGGATAATACTGTCCACCGATCCGCACCAGGGTCCGGCCGTAGTTCCTGTGAATGAGCTTGAAGCTGGAACTGGGGTGCAGCACCAGACCGTGTCCGCGCATTGCCCCGAATTGTCTTGTATCGTGATCTGCCACGGCAAATCCTTAAAAATCTGCTCCATGCGAGCGTCAGCGCGCTAAGTAGACCAAATGTTTTCAGCAGCTGCTACACTCCGTCATTGCATTCCACTTGCCAAAAAAATCCTCTGTGTGCTCAATTTTCTGGGCGGATGCCCGCATGGGCCACAAAACAAAGCTAAAAACCAGCGATTGTCGCTCCCTTCCGGGGTCGGGATGGTCCAATCGGGTCCATTCTTGTTTTAGAACTGAAAGAAAACTTGATTCCCGTGAAATGAAAGCGATTGCACACACGCATCTTCAACTTTATGTGGAAAGGTTTTTCCACTTGAAAAGACAGGACATGGGGTTGCGATCAACTTTCAAGCGCGAAGTAATATGACCGGGAACACTGGCCCTTCCCAGCGATTCACGCACATTGAACATCGCCGCGATCTCTAGGTTTCGGCTCACATGGCGTAGCTGCAAGTGTTTGCACATTGTGGGCAGAAGGCTGGTACAGAAACTCGGGGCCAGCCGGACCCAAGTTGGCTGCGGAGATATTTCTATGTTGCTGATTACAAATGGTTTGCTGGTTGATATGAGAGCGAGACGTAGATGGGTCGGTTTGGCAACAAACTCGCTAATGAACAGCAGGACTTATCTGCTCAAGTCAGCGTTTTGAGACTACCGTTCGGCTGCTGGATGCGTTAACTTATTCCGCAGCGTGATTGGCGATCAGGACGCTTCGCGGTCTTGGTTTGAGCAATGGACACACGGGAACGGTGAAAACATGGTTGAAACTCCCTCGGACGTAAAGAACAAGGTTCGAACAACGAAGTCGCACATGGTGTTGAAGATCGCACAGAGGATCCTCATCAGTCTGGGAGCGATTCTTCTTGGCTTTTATGCGATGGCCCGGATCGAGGGCGTGGTTACCTCGCATGCGGCGATGTTGAGCTTTGAAGAAAGCAAAGCCAACGCAGAAGGCGCGGCTAGCGCGAAGGTGGATGAATCGCTGTGGTCGGCGGTGCGAATTAAGGCTTACAACGCGAGCCTCAAGAAGGTAAGCGGTCCGCCTCTCGCCGTGCTCAAGATTCCCAAAGTGAACATTGTGGCACCGGTCATGGATGGAATCGGCGATCTGGCGCTGAACGCCGGTGTGGGCCGCATTCCCGGCACGGCCATGCCGGGCGGCCCCGGCAATGTTGGCATCGCCGGTCATCGCGATGGATTTTTCCGCGGCCTGAAAGATGTTGCCAACGGTGACAAGATCGAACTGGTCACCACGCGCAAAACCGACGTGTATGTGGTGGATTCAGTCCACATTGTCAACCCCGCGGACGTAAACGTACTGCGGTCCGGTACGATTCCATCAGTCACGTTGGTGACGTGCTATCCCTTTTACTTTGCCGGATCGGCGCCAAAACGTTACATCGTTCATGCTTCGTTGAAGGAACAGATCGGCCCCGTAACCAAGTAATTACAGGACGGACACAAACTATGACTCACACACAACTGAAACGCTGTTTCATACTCACAGCGATCTTGCTTGCCACCGCAACGGCGCTGCTGGGCCAGGACGCAAAATTGAAGGTGCAGGCGGATCCACGCAACGCATTTGTCTTCGTCGATGGAGAAGCCTACAAGCAACATGAGGGCGCGCTGGAGATCGCTCCGGGCGATCACACCATCGGCGTCTACTGCTACGGCTTTGCCCCGTTCATTCAAAAAGTCACGCTGCATGCCGGCGAGAACCCGGTCATCACCGCGAAACTGGAACCGCGGACCGGGCAGGTGGATGGCACGTGGGGCAACCTCCAGATCAAGGGGATCAACGGCGACTACCTGGTGTTTCTCAATGGCCACACGCCGGATTTCTACGTGGGACGCGTTTCGGAAGTATCGGGCAACAGGTTGGCCCTCCCGCCGGGAACCCAGCACGTGATCATTGTGAGGCCGGAAGGCAACCAGGAAGTGAATGCGTGGTACGTCAAGATCATGGCCAACAAACGGGCCATTTATCACGCGGACCAGCAGCAGACGTGGTATGAACCCTGGAGCGAAGCCGCGCAGATGCACTCTTTGCCGCTCTATCAGGCCAACACCATCGCGATCGCGCCGGTGCACGCGCAGCTGACTTCGTTGCCGGCCGTGGCTGGATGTAACCAGCCTGTGCATTTGGTCTGGAACACCACCGGCTACAACACCATGATGAAACACGATGGCGTCGCTATCGGCGTTGGCGGAGGCGTAGGCGAGCAGATCGTAGATCCGAAACAAACTACAACCTATTATCTGGAAACCTTCGGACCGGGTGGCGTCATTATGACGCCGTATACGGTAGAGGTGAATCCAGCCGTCAAAGCCTCTTTGACGGTCACGCCCGGGGTCCTTCGCTACCACAAGGTTGGCGACAAGGTGGTGGAGTCAGCAAGCGCGACCCTCAACTGGTCCGCGGCGAACGCAGAGTACGTTCAATTGGACCCGATCGGCCAGGTGACTGGCACCAGCGGACAGCAGACCATAGCGTTCACGCCCACCAAGACCGATATCGGGCCGGTGAACGAGACGCGGGTCTATCGGATCACTGCCAGCAATAGTTGCGGTGGCTCCGATTCGACGACCGCCGTGGTGGAGATTGCCGGATCGATCGATCCCGCCGAGCCTGTTGTCGTAGCGTCAGCAGAGCCCCTGCCCCCACTCCTTCCGCAAACCGGATCACCGCTGCCGCTCATCGGCCTGCTGGGGTTCCTGGCGTTAGGATCGGGCTTGGTGCTCCGCAGACTCGCGAAGTCGTAGGACGGTTGATAAGAGAACTCAGCATCTAGTAGCAGCTTCGAAGAATAAAGATCAAAGATCAAGGAAAAGCCGGGCAGAGCGGATCGACAACGTTCCACTCTGCCCGGCTTTTTTTGTTTACGCTTGCTTTCTGCGTGTGGGCCGTTTCCTAAGGTCCTAGCTGTAATCCTCCACGCGGAGCGCGCCCGCGCTTGCCGCGACGAGGCAACCCGGCCTGAGTGGGAGCCCTCTCTCCAACCAGCAGCTCACGTTGGTCCGGCTCCAAGTCGGCTGCCGTCAGGAAAAATGAAAAATCTATTACAAAAATAAGCTACGTCAAGTCTGGCAAATTGATTCATGTAAGTCGATTCTCTTGTCAGCAGGACTACGTTGGAAGTGTTAAGCACTTTAGTAATAAAGTACTAAAGTAATAAAAGGCTAGCGAAATGTAAGGTATAAGATCGATTGGTTCTTCTAATATTCTGCCTATCATTAACTACTAGATGCCCTTCAATCGCAAATCCGCGGGCCTTGCTAGCTTCCTTTTGATCGTCGTATCGGTCGGGGCGTGGGCGGGCGATGGCCGTGCGGACTCATCCCGGCAAGGTTTTCAGATTCAGGCCGGGCTCGACGGTGAGATCTATCCCGTCTTTGCCAATTATGCTTCCCTGCAAGGAAAGAATGATCGTCGCTTCGGCGTGGTTACGGTCACGATTTCCAACCCCACGGGAGATGAGCTGCGCCAGCGGGTTTCGGTGCAGGTACCCGGATGGAGCGATCAGGAAACCCAGATCGCTGACTTGGCCCCTGGAGCCAGCCAGACGTTGACGTTCGCGCCTTCTTTCCTGCCGCGTTTCTATCACAACCACGAGATCATTGCTGCGACCGCCCGAGTGTCGATCGCGGACATGGACGGCGCCAGCGTGTATGAAACCACCGCGCCCGTTCGCATCCGCTCGAGTGAAGACATCTACTGGGGCCCGGGCTTCAAATACGCGCCGTTCATCGCCTCCTGGGTAACCCCGCACGAGGCCCGCGTGGAAGACGTGCTGGCCAAGGCCAAACAGTACACGGCCGACCATCGGCTCCCCGGGTACGAGGATTGGAAAAATGCCGGCGATCAGGAGAGTGAAACCTATCGCGAGGCCAAAGCCATCTATACCGCCCTGCAGCGCATGGGATTGTCCTACGTAAAAAGCTCCGTGACTCTGGGCGACCATCGCGACTACAGCGAACGAGTGCGCATGCCTCAGGTCAGCCTGGGCCAAAGCAGCATGAACTGTATCGATGCGGCGGTGATGTACGCGTCATTGTTTGAAAACCTGGGCATGGATGCCAAGGTGATCATTGTTCCCGGACACGCGTACGTGGGCGTAAGAGTTGCCCAGGGATCGCCCAAGTTTTTGCTGATCGATGGCGCCTTGACCGGGCGAGTCTCCTTTGCCGCCGCGGTCCTTTCTGCGGAAGACGGTATGGCCCGGCGCGCGCCGGCTTCCGTCATCCAGATCATGATTCCCGAAGCGCGCTCCGCGGGAATCTACCCCATGCCCTGAAGAAGTCTTCAGCAACTTACCCAGGCAAACGCGCGCAAACCCCTCAAAAGTCGCTCGATTCGCGAATTCCTCGATACAAATCGGCGGAACTTTCGGACAACTCTGCGCCTCAATTGGAAAACTAACAGGATTAAGAGGATCTGAGTGGAGATGCGGTTTGTCAAGACTGGATCCATGACCAACGCCGTAAAGGGGCAGCGAGTCATAGGGGAAAGCTGTCGTGAACAAGAACAACCTTCCATCAAGACTGTTGCTGAAGATCGTGCGCAGCTGTACGACAGTTCTGTGTGCCGTATTGCTTGTGCCTGGGGAGGCACTTCTGCTAGCCCAATCACAGCAACCCACGGGTTCCCCTCAGCCGCAGGCGTCGGGCTCGGCTGAGCAACAAGCAGCGAAGATCCCGCCGGATCAGCTCGATTCTCTCGTAGCACCAATCGCCCTCTATCCAGACCCTTTGCTGGCCCAGGTCCTGGCGGCATCGACCTATCCTCTCGAAATCGTCCAGCTCCAGCAGTGGCTGCAGAAGAATTCCAAGCTCAAGGATAAGGAGCTCGCCGATGCGGTGGCCAAGCAGCCCTGGGACCCGAGCGTCCAGGCCATGGCCGCTCTGCCCGATGTGGTCAAGCGCTTGGCAGACGACATCCAGTGGACCACCGATCTGGGCAACGCCTTCCTGGCTCAGGAAAGCGACGTGATGGATGCCGTGCAGCGCATGCGCAAGAAGGCCCAGGACAAAGGCAACCTGAAGTCCACCGAGCAACAGAAGGTGGAAACCAAGCAAGTCGAGAACAAGACTGTGATCGTGGTCGAACAGGCCAATCCGCAAGTCGTCTATGTGCCTTCGTACAATCCAACGGTGGTGTACGGGGCACCGGTCTATGCCTACCCGCCGATTTACTATCCGCCCCCGGGATACTACGCCGCAGGGATGGCGGTTTCCTTTGGCGTTGGCATGGCCATGGGCGCAATGTGGAGCGGCGGTTGGGGCTATGGTTGCGGCTGGGGCAGCAGTAACGTCCAAATCAACAACTACAACAATTTCAATCGTAATGCGAATGTCAACCGCAACGTCAATGCAAACCGTAGCGGGAATTGGCAGCACAATCCGCAACATCGCGGCGGCGCTCCCTATCGCGACCAGGCGACCGCGAACCGGTATGGCGGTGCGGCGCGCGGAGAGTCTGCGGCCAACCGCCAGGCGGGCGCGCGGCAACAGGTTGGCGCGCAGGGCGGCAATTTATCGAGCGCCCGTGCTGCTGGCGGCGGTGATCGGGCGGCCGGGGCCGCGAGCAACAGGGCTGCGGGCGGAACCGCCGCGGCCAACCGGTCCGCCGGTGGCGGAGCCGATAGCATCGGAAGCCGGGACGTCTCGCGCGGCGGGGGCGGAAACCGGGATGCCTTCGGAGGCGGTTCCGGTGGATTCAACGGAGCCAGCGCTCGCTCCAGTGGCAGCCGCGGCGCCTCCAGCATGGGATCTCGAGGCGGCGGAGGCCGCGGTGGTGGGCGGCGCAGGTAGATGGCCTGGTTTGCGGCAAATGGTTCACCGGAGCACAGCTATGAAATCAACCTCTTCTAACAGAAATCCCTTCAGGCTTCTTTGGATAGCACTTGCCTTGGCGTGTCTGGCTGCATCGGTTGTTTCTGGGCAGCAATCCCCGGCGACAAAAACCCCGGCTGCTCCCGCCGGCCCTGCTGCGGGCGCCAAGGGCTTTGACACGCCCCAGCAGGCTGCAGATGCGCTGGT
>CAZFRV010000114.1:0-5332 GCA_964521445.1 uncultured Acidobacteriaceae bacterium | reverse complement strand
AAAAATAAGCCGAAAAACAAGAACTAAAAAGATTCAGAAAATATAAACCTACACCACGCTCAACACAACTATCAATAAGACTTAATAGAAGACGAGATTATGTTTGAGATCTTCAACGGTGATTTCAGGCACGCTGGGCGCTGGAACGGTCACAGGTTTTTCTTGTCCTCGCAGTCCGCAAAATTCTTCGTAGTCGATCAGTTTAGTCACCGTGGGATGGTTTCCGCAAACCACGCAATCGGGATTCTTGCGCAGCTTGAGCTCGCGGAACTTCATACCCAGGGCGTCCACCAGCAGCAGGCGCCCGATGAGCGGCTCGCCCGAGCCGAGAATCAGCTTGATGGCCTCGGTGGCCTGGATCAACCCGACCAGTCCCGGCAGAATCCCCAGCACGCCGCCTTCAGCGCAAGATGGAACCAGTCCCGGCGGCGGCGGCTCAGGATAGAGGCAGCGATAGCACGGGCCGTCCTTGGCGGCAAAGACGCTGGCTTGGCCTTCGAAACGGAAGATGGAGCCGTAGACGTTGGGCTTGCCGGTGAAGACGCAGGCGTCGTTGACCAGAAAGCGTGTGGGAAAGTTGTCTGTACCGTCGACAATGATGTCGAAATCGGCGAAGATCTTGAGCGCATTCTCGCTGGTCAGCTTGGCGTCAAAGGTCCGCACTGTAACGAAGGGATTGATGGCGCTCAGCTTCTCCTTTGCCGAATCCAGCTTGGAGCGGCCCACATCGCTGGTGAAGTGGATGATCTGGCGCTGCAGGTTGGTGAAGTCCACTACGTCAAAATCCACGAGTCCAATCGTGCCTACGCCCGCCGCCGTCAGGTAGAGCGCCAGCGGCGAACCCAGACCTCCGGTCCCGATGCATAATACCCGCGCCGCCTTCAGCTTTTGCTGTCCCTCCATACCCACTTCCGGCATGATCAGGTGACGCGAGTAGCGAAGAACTTCCTCATTGCTCAACGGAGGTGGCTGGGGTGGCGCCAAGGTTGTGGCCATCTGTGGTCCTCTCTGGAAATACGGCGGTTGCCGCGGCCGCATCCGTGTCAGTCCATATCAATGGACAAGCAGGAATCTGCCGTCAGTCGTCAGTCCTTCATTATATATAGGTAGCTCAGAGGGCGATGCGCATTGGCTCACGGTAGGCTTCAACCTCGATCCTTTCCGCCTGAAACCTTTTTTCCTCTTCGGAGCCGGTGAGCACGAAAGAATTCGTGGCGGTGGCGCGCCCGCGTTCCACGCTGGTAATCACGTAGGAACAATCAAACCAGTGCGCTTCCTCAAGATCGGTCACGGAACATTTCGCGGGATGGTCGGGATGGGAGTGGTAGAACCCAATGATGTTCTCGGCCCGGCTGCGCGCCAGCTTCAGCGACGCGATCACCTGCGCCGGAGGGATGCTGTAGCGATTTCCCGGAGTGTCCGTACGCGCGTTCTCGCAAGGCACGGTCAGGGTGACCACACGGTCTTGGTTGCGCACGTTACCCAGAAGGATTCCACAGCATTCATGGGGATAGCTGCGTTCGGCTTCCCAGCGGATCAGATCATAGTCTGGCTTGCTGATTCTCAGCATAAGAGTTCTCCCGGGAAGTGGCGCAGTGCACAAGGTATTTCCCCGAACAACTCGAGACAGCAGGGGCCCAAATCACCAGCCAGTATTTTGAAGAAAAAAATTCTGCCAATTCTTGATTGCAGCCTATTATTCAAGACTAACAGTGGAATTGCATCAAAGTTGTAGCAATTTCTGGTTAAAATCCACACCTAGATCGACACATCTGCACCAAATGATGTGCAGTTCCCACCATCTGGGACGCCTCGACGCCTTCCACCCAAACCCCGTGCCTAAGAGCGCTCTCTTGTTGACATTCGACAAAAGCTTGCGTCTAATGCTCTTGTCGACGTCCGAGAGGAGCACTTGATGGGCGAACAGATCGAGCTGTTGCAGGGCACGCTGGACCTTCTGATCCTCAAAACACTGGCCCTGGAGCCGATGCACGGCTGGGGGATCGCGCAACGCATTCAGCAGGTTTCGAAAGACGCGCTGCAGGTGGGGCAGGGGTCACTCTACCCGGCATTGGCCCGCCTGGAACAACGGGGATGGATCGGAGCGGAGTGGAGCGTCTCTGACAACAACCGCCGCGCCAGATTTTATTCGCTCACCGCCGCCGGCGCCAAGCAGCTCAAGAAGGAACTGGGCGAATGGGAACGGCTGTCCGCGGCCATCGCCCTGATTCTAGAGCAGGGTTAAGAGCTCCACCGGCCGCAAATGAACGTGAAGAACGCAAATTAGACCAGGCAATTGCCACGGGTGCCAGGATTGCCAAAATTGATGAATGAGAAATCGACGATGCCACTGCTCAAGAACCTCAAAACATTCTTCCAACAGCGCAAACCCGATTCTGACCTGAACGACGAATTACGTTTCCACTTGGAAAAAGAAGTGGAGCTGAACCTCGCGCGCGGCCTGAGCGCCGACGAGGCCCGGCGGCGGGCACTGATCGCTTTCGGCGGCGTGCAGCAGACTCGAGAGAACGTCCGTCAGGTTCGATGGACCCGCTTCATCGAAGTCCTGTTTCAAGACGTGCGCTATGCGGGACGCATGTTGCGCAAGAGTCCAGGATTCAGCGCCATGGCGGTGCTGACGATGGCGCTGGGTATCGGGATGAACACGGCCATCTTCAGCCTGATCGATGATGTGTTGTTCCGTGCTTTGCCGGCGCGCCATCCCGAGGAACTGGTTGTCCTGCGCTGGCACGTGCACTCCCCGCCGAAGCTCGGCTACAGCTCGTATGGCGATTGCGTTGAGAAGTTTCTAGACACCAGCGGCTGCTCCCTTTCCTTGCCATTCTTCCATGCCGTACGCGCGTCGGGGGTATTTTCCAGTTTGGCCGCTTCCGCTGGATCGCCGGCCCAACTGGCTCTCAGTAGCGGCGGGCCGGCCAAGGCTGTGGACAATGCCCAGCTTGTTTCCGGCGAGTACTTCCAAACCCTTGGCGTGGGTGCAGCGGTGGGCCGCACTCTGGGCCTTGCCGACGACACTCCCTCCGCGCCACCGGCTCTGATGATCAGTTATGGATACTGGCAGAGTGCCTTCGGAAGCGACCCCTCTGCGGTCGGCAAGACGGTTCGCCTGAACGGCATACCCTTTCTCATCGTCGGCGTCGCGGAAAAAGGCTTCTCCGGCCTGACCCCGGGCAACGGCTCCGATCTTTGGCTTCCGTTTTCCGTGAGGGCTCGCCTGGCTCCGGACCTTAAGGTGTTTGATGATGATCCAGCGAACTGGTGGCTGGTGATTGTGGGGCGACCTAAGCCCGGGCTTTCTGTGGCGCAAGCCCAAGCTGCGGTGAGCCTTCTTTTCCGCGATGAAATGCTGCATGGTGAAAAACCGATCTTCAAAGCCGCCGACGAACCCGCCATCGAACTGGTGCCGGCGCAGCAGGCTTTGCGAGGCGGACGGGACTTCACTTTGACGCCACTGAATGTCCTGATGATGGCCGCCGGTCTGGTCCTTCTGGTTGCCTGCGCCAACATCGCCGGGTTGCTGCTGGCCCGCGCCGCCGCTCGTGAAAAAGAGATGGCGATCCGGCTTACCCTGGGCGCAAGGCGCGGACGGCTGGTGACGCAACTGCTTACCGAAAGCCTCATGCTGTCTTTGCTGGGCGGCGCCATCGGGTTGGTTCTGGCCTATTGGGGTGCGCGGCTTCTGGCGGCCCTTTCTGTTAGCGGCCAAAGCAGTCCGCTGTTTTCTCCGCAGATTGATGTTCGCGTGCTGACCTTCACGGCCGGGGTTTCCATCCTTACTGGGATTCTTTTCGGTCTGGCACCGGCGCTGCGAAGCGGGCGCTACGATTTAACGCCGGCTCTCAACGCTTCGGGTGGCGGGACGCCCGCCGATCGTTCCCGCCGGTCCTGGTTCGGCTTCAGCTTGGGCAACGGGCTGGTGATGGTCCAAGTGGCGCTGGCCATGGTAGCTCTGGTTTGCGCGGGACTGCTGGTGCACACGCTGGCCAATCTGCGGGGCATCGATCCCGGCTTCGATACCAGCAATGTTCTGGTTTTCAGTATTGACGGCGGCATGGCCGGGTATAGGGACGCGCGGGCCGACGGACTTTATCGCGACCTCCGGGAGAGATTCGCTTCGCTTCCTGGTGCAACTTCAGTCGGTTATTCGTGGGCATCTCTACTGAGCGGCAGTCACTTTATTGGGCTCGTTCATATGCCAGGGAAGCCCGGCCAGGAAAACGCGCAAGTCGATAATTTCCCGATGGGTCCCGGGTTTTTCGCGACCATGCGAATTCCGCTGCAGACGGGCCGCGACTTCACTGAGGCCGATTTCATCATCGCGCGGGACAATGTAGCCGCTGCACGAGCCTTGCGCCCCGGCGCGCCTGCCGTCAGTGAGCCGGCGCCGCGGGCGCTTCCGCTTCCTGTGATTGTCAACGAAAGCTTCGCGCATCGTTTTTTCCCGCAAAGGGACGTGCTGGGACAGCGCTTGGAGTCGCCTGTGCCGAACAATCCGAAGTACCCTCGAGGCCCGGGTTGGCAAATCGTCGGCGTGGTTCGCGATGCCAAGTACAAGGACTTGCGCAGCGACATCAACCCGACCATGTACCTGCCTGCCAGCGGACGCTCCGCCGTGTTCGAGTTGCGGACCGCCGCCGACCCCAACCAATCCATCGCGGCCGTGCGCGAAATCGTAAATCAAATAGACAACAACCTTGCCCTGTTTGATATTGCCACCGAGTCTTCCCAGGTCGACGACCTGCTCTTCCAGGAGCGGCGCATCGCGCAACTTTCGAGCTTCTTCGGCTTGCTGGCGCTGGTGCTGGCTTGCACCGGGATTTACGGCCTGCTTTCCTGCGAAGTCACGCGGCGGACGCGCGAGATTGGGATCCGCATGGCCATTGGCGCTCAGCGAAGCGACGTAGTAGCCATGGTTCTCCGCAAGGGGCTGTGGATGGCGCTGGCCGGCGGCGCTCTCGGAATCGGTGCTTCCTTTGCGGCTGCCAGGTTGCTCAGCACCATCCTTTATCGAGTCAAGCCGGGTGATCCTTTGACTTTGGTGGCGGGGGCAGTCCTCCTTTTTCTGGTGGCTCTTTTGGCCTGCTACCTGCCGGCGCGCCGGGCGACGCACGTCGATCCTTTGGTGGCTTTGCGATACGAATAATGATTTTTTACGGAGAGTTCAATGACTTTGCTTGAGCGTGTCCAATCCTGGTTTCGTAAGAAGCAAGTACACGGCAGTCTGGAAGACGAACTGCGGTTCCATTTGGAAAAGGAAGTTGCGCTGAACGTCGCCCGCGGGATGAGCGCGGACGAGGCTCGGCGCCGGGCA
>CAZFRV010000113.1:0-4858 GCA_964521445.1 uncultured Acidobacteriaceae bacterium | reverse complement strand
ACGATAAGGATCTCTCGCTGCGCTCGAGAGTTCAGGAGAGGCCGAATCCGCAATTCATCTCGTTGTTCTGTTTACCACTCCGGCACTGAGGGCTTTCCGCGATTCACCTAAGTTGTTACTCTGAGTATGCTCTGAAGTTCCCGACGCAGTTAATTTGGCTGACCCGCTCATAACCAGCAGGCCGCCGTTGCTCGCCTCCCAAGTCCTGGCCGAACTTGGGCCCGTACTCACGGGCGAGCGCGATCTTGCCCAGACCGCCGGCGCGGCCCTGGAGATCGTGATGGCTTCTGTCCGCGCGGGTTCTGGAGCGCTGTTCCGCTTTAACGAGAAGCCGGCCATGCTCAGCTCGATTGCCGCCGCCGGTTTTGTGCTCTTTCCTGAAACTGCGGTCTTTCCGCTCCAGCCCAAGCATGTCCATGCCCTGACTAACGCGCAGGGGCCGCAACGCATCTGTCGCGAGCGCTGCGATACGTTCCTCAGCTCCTCCGGCAATATCTCCAGCGTCTGGTTTCGCTGCGTCGCGCCCTTGAAGGTGCGGGGCAGGCTGATTGGCGCGCTGCTCCTGGGCGAGCGCGTGGCCGGCGCCGACTACACGGCGGAGATGTTGAAGCAGATTGGCGACTTGGCGCCATTTTTGGCCCTGGCCATTCACAACCATCAGCTCGCGCTGTCTCTGGAAGAGCGGATCACTGACAACTTGAAGCTCCTCGCCTCCGTGCATTCCTTCTGGGACGACGCTTTGGCCGCCTTTGCCGCCACCATCGACGTCAAGAGCATTGAGATGCACGGCCACTCCTTGCGCGTGGGACGCTACGCCGCGGGCATGGCGGAGGCCCTGGGCATGAGCGCTGTCGAGATCGGCGAGGTGCGTGCCGCCGGATACCTGCATGACATCGGCAAGGTCACTGTGGACAAGCATATCTTCACCAAAGCCACGGCCCTGGAGCCGATGGAATTCCAGGAAATGGCCGATCACACCGTGCTGGGGCACCGGATCGTCTCCAATGTCCAGTTCCCCTGGCCGCGCATTCCTGAGGTGGTGCGTTCGCATCACGAGCGGTCGGACGGATCGGGGTATCCCGACCGCCTGCACAATGACGAAGTCTCCCTGCCGGTGAAGATTGTGGCTGTGGCCGACACGTTGGACGCTATGCTCAGCGACCGTCCCTACCGTAAGCGCCTGTCGCTGGGCGAAACCGCCGCACAGCTAAGCTGGCTGGCCCCGGCCAAGCTGGATGCCGACGTGGTCCACGCCATGCTGGTCCAGCTCCGCCGCGATGCCTCCGTCCTGATGGCCCCACCCCGGCCCTGGGCCTCGGCCCAGGAAAAGGTCCGCAAGCCCTTCCTGGACTTGAGCGTTGCCTGCAACATAGCCCCCACCGACATTGACCACCTGGTCTCGGAGCTGAACCACCGCACCCATCGGGGCAGGACCAGCACCCTGGCGTAACCGGCGTAACCCGATTCGGGCCGCAACTTTGCCCCGGATTCGGGTTAATATTTCACTGAAAACATAGACCGGAGCGCCTATGCCCGCCTCTCGTAGAGCTGTTGCCTTAGTGGCCCTTGCAATGCTGATTTCCGCTGCTCTGTTGGCCGCGGGAGACAAGAAAACCAAGCCCGCCAAGAACGCCGCAGCGCCGGCGCCCATGGACGATGACAAACGCATCGCCCACGCCTTGAACCGCTTCACGTTTGGCGTCGCCCCGGGGGACGTGGAACGCGTCCGCGCCATGGGTCTGGACAAGTGGTTTGACCAGCAGCTCCATCCGGAAAGAATCGACGACAGCGCCGTAGAAGCGCGCCTGGCGCCATTTCGCACCCTCAAGATGAGTACACGCGAGATGGTGGAGAACTTCCCGCCGAACCCGATCTTGAAGGCCGTCCAGGACGGGAAGATGGGTATGCCCTCCGACCCGGCTAAGCGCGCCATCTATCAGTCGCGAATCCTGGCCCTGCAGGAAAACCAGCAGAAAAAGCAAGACAAGGCCGCGAACAACAATGCCGCCAACGACAAAGATTCTGCTCCGGATATGAAAGACATGAAGGCTGATCCGGATATGAAGCCGGACAGCCAAAATGATGACGACGCGAGGCTTACTCCCGAGCAGCGTCAGCAACGGCAGAAGCAGCGAGAAGACGCCATGTATGCCGACCTGGGATCCAATCAGAATCAGCAGCCCAACCAGCCCCAGTCCATGCAAAAGCCGCGGCCTGCCCGGAATCCGCAGACGCCGGATATGGCCCAGCGGCGCGAAGCCGCCATGTATGCCGACCTGGCCTCTGATTCGCTGCTGCAGATGCCGCCCGATGAGCGCTACAAGAGCATCATGAAGATGAGCCCGCAAGAGCGGCTGGACCTGGCCCAAGAGTATCGCGGACCTCGCGGCATGCAACTGGTGGAAGGCATGAAGCCGGAGCAACAGGAAACCATCCAGGCCATCACCAACCCGCAGTTGGTGGTGGGCGGGGAACTCGCCGAAGCCAAGGTGTTGCGCACCATCTACAGCGACCGCCAGCTGGAAGAAGTGATGACCGATTTCTGGTACAACCACTTCAACATCTTTATCGGCAAGGGCCCGGACCGCTACATGATCACCGCTTATGAGCGCGACGTGATCCGTCCCCACGTGCTGGGAAAATTCAAAGACCTGCTGGTGGCCACGGCCAAGAGTCCGGCCATGCTCTTTTATCTCGACAACTGGGAGAGCGTAGGGCCGAACTCGCAGCTGGCTTTGTACGGAAATCAGCGCCGCCAGTTCCGCCGCGGGCCTTTTGGCGGGATCTATCAGATGCCGCCGCGGCCGCAGGCCAACAAGAATCGTCCCAGCGGACTCAACGAAAACTACGCGCGCGAGATCATGGAGCTGCACACCCTGGGCGTGGACGGCGGCTATACCCAGAAGGACGTCACCGAGTTGGCGAAAGTCTTGACCGGATGGAGCATTGACCAGCCGCAGCGCGGCGGTGGCTTCAAATTCAACGACCGCGCCCACGAGCCCGGTCCCAAATTCATCTTCGGACAAAGGATCAGCGAGAACGGCGAAAAAGAAGGCATGGAGATGCTGGATATCCTGGCCCACCATCCTTCCACCGCCAAGTTCATCTCCCGGAAGCTGGCCATGCGCTTTGTTTCCGACGATCCGCCGCAGAGCCTGATTGACCGCATGGCGGATACCTTCCAGAAGAAAGACGGAGACATCCGCGAGGTGCTGCACACCCTGTTTACGTCGCCGGAATTCTGGAGTGCCGATGCCTATCGGGCCAAGGTAAAGACGCCGCTCGAGTTTGTGGCATCGTCGGTGCGCGCTTCGGGCGTGGACGTGCAGAACGCGCTGCCCCTGGTACAATTCCTCAACCGCATGGGCATGCCGCTTTACGGTATGCAGCCTCCGACAGGCTATTCCATGAAGGGTGAGACCTGGGTCAATTCCGCGGCACTGCTCACGCGCATGAATTTCGCCCTGACCCTGGGCACCGGCAAGTTGCCGGGAACCACCTTAAACACGCAGCTGCTCCTGCACGGACAGACAGCGGAAGACCCGGACGCGGCCCTGGCAGTGCTGGAAAACGGCTTGCTGGCCGGCGACGTCTCGGCGCAGACGCATGCGGTGATGCAGAAGCAGTTGAACGATCCCCAGGTGAGCCAGCGCCGGCTGGATGACGCCGGCCGTGCGCCTAACTACGGTGCTATTGCGGGTCTGATCATGGGATCGCCGGAGTTTCAGCGACGGTGAAACTTTACTTCGCGCAAAAGCAAGTGGAGCAGGGCTTTTAGCCCTGCGGTAAAGCAAGTTTGGATGTCGGGCTTCAGCCCCTGCGGTAGAACCTCAGCGGCTAAAGCCAAGCGGTTTTTACGGGAGCCTGCCGCAGGCCTGAAGGCCTGCTCCACCCCGTGGGAACTGAAGCATCGCTCGGCTGTCATGGGCGGCAGAGGGAGTAGCAAGATGGCAATCACTCGCAGAGTTTTCCTGAAGAATGGCGCGCTGGCCGTGGTCGGCACCAGCGTGGTCCCCAGCTTTCTAACGCGCGCTGTGTACGCCGCGCAGACCGCCGCGGGCGAGATCGCTCCGGCCGGCAAACGCCTGGTGGTCCTGTTCCAGCGCGGCGCTGCCGACGGGCTCAACATCGTCATACCGCACGCCGAGCAGGCCTACTACTCCATGCGTCCCAGCATCGCCATCCCTCGCCCGCGCAACAGCGGCGACGGCGCTATCGATCTGGACGGCTTCTTCGGCCTGCATCCTTCCATGACCGCCTTCAAGACGCTGTGGGACCAGAAGCATCTGGCTATCGTTCACGCCGCCGGCTCGCCGGACACCACCCGTTCGCACTTTGACGCGCAGGACTACATGGAGTCGGGCACGCCGGGCGTGAAGTCCACCGAGGACGGCTGGCTCAATCGCGCCGTAGCCGGAGTGACCGAAGCGCAGCCTTCGCCCTTCCGCGCTGTAGCCATGGGCGGGGCCCTGCCGCGCACCCTGGCTGGATCGGTGCCTGCGGTGGCCATGAGCGATATCCGCGGCTTCGCCGTCGGCGGACGCGGACCGGGAGCGGCCACAGCCAGCAATACCTTCGAAGCCATGTACGAGCAATCGGTGGACACAGTCCTGCACGGCACCGGCAACGAGACTTTTGAAGCGGTGAAGATGTTGAAGTCGGCGGATCCGGAAAAGTACACGCCGGCAGCCGACGCCAACTATCCCCGCGGCCGCTTTGGCGACAGCCTGCGCCAGGTAGCCCAGTTGATCAAAGCCAACCTGGGCGTGGAAGTGGCCTTCGCCGATATCGGCGGTTGGGACCACCACGTCAATGAGGGCAACGTGCAAGGGCAGATCGCCAACCTGACGCGCGAGTT
>CAZFRV010000112.1:0-15613 GCA_964521445.1 uncultured Acidobacteriaceae bacterium | reverse complement strand
ATGGGACAGGAGATCGGCGTTTCTCCGATGCAGTTGATCTCCATGGCTTCTACGATCGCCAACGATGGCGTGTCGGTTCCGCCGCGGATTGTTGCCGGTGTCACGCCCCCGCGCAGCACGCCGCAGTTAATCGCGTTCCATCCCGCTGTCGGACGCCGTGTGATCTCGACCATGACCGCAGCGCAGATGAAACGAATGATGGAAGGCGTGGTCCTGCGTGGTACCGGTGTCAAGGCCATTCTTGACGGCTACAGTTCGGCTGGTAAAACCGGCACCGCGCAGAAGACTGATCCTGCCACCGGACGCTACTCCAAGTCGCATTACATCGCTTCCTTCACCGGGTTTGCGCCGGTGAACAATCCCGCGGTCAGCGTGCTGGTGGTGCTTGACTCGCCGGCAGGCACCCACGAGGGCGGAACGGCGGCAGCTCCTGTTTTTTCGCGCGTGACCCAGCAGGTGTTGGGCTATTTGAACGTACCCCATGATATCGAGTTGCAAGACGAAGATCGTCGCCGCCGGATTTTACGCGCTCGTGCCACAGATACCGATCTCGGCGAAGCCGCTCCGGACTATATCGCCCAGGAAGACCCCCATGCTCCGGCCGCTCCCCAACCCACGGCGATACCGCAAAACGGCATGTCAGAAAGAACCGCGGTTGCCGCAGCAAGTCCGGCTGCATCCATTTCGCCTTCCCTCGCGGTAAGCAAACCTTCAGGATTGCCGAGCCCTGCCGTGCCAGCCAGAGGTACCGTAGTGCTCGACGTCGGCGGCAGTGTAGAGGTGCCTGATTTCCGCGGCAAGGCCTTGCGCTCGGCGCTGGAAGAGGCGCAGTCGGCGGGAATTGAACTCGAAGTCAGCGGCAGCGGCGTGGGTCGCGAGCAATCACCCGCAGCCGGTGCGAGAATCCCTCCCGGCGGACACGTAGTGGTGATGTTCGGGCGATGAGATACTGCCTGCGCGCTCTGCGTGCGCGTCCAGAGCCAATATCCTCGGCCGTCAAACAACAGCCTTCGCCACTTCCTGCATTGTGCTTCCCGGGAGCAGAGTTGGACTGCTCTCATTTCTTCTTATCCAAATATAATCGTGCCATGCGAGCGTGAACGGCAAAGGACACGATAGGAGGAATCTGAATGCTGGCCAGACCTGTCATCATGATCGTAGACGATGAGCCGGAAGCACTTTCGGCTCTGCTCAACGCACTGGCACGGCGCTTTGGAGCGGACTACCGTGTTGCGTCGCATCTTTCCGTGCGTTCCGCGCTCGAAGAACTCCAGAAAATCAAGGCTGAAGGCGAAGACGTTGCCCTTGTGGTTGCGGACCAGTGGATGCCTGAGGCTACAGGCATCGATTTTCTCGGTCGTGTGCATGAGATTTATCCCGCAGCTCAGCGCGCACTGCTGGTAGCCTGGGGTGACAAGACTGCCACGCCCTCCATCCTTCAAGGCTGCGCTTTCGGACAGCTGGATAATTATCTCCACAAACCTTGGTCTCCGCCCGAAGTCCACCTGTACCCGGCGATCGGCGCATTCCTGGCGCAGTGGACGCACGAACACGTTCCCCGCATGGAGTTGGTCCGGTTGGTGGGACAGGACCCCTCCCCGCGCACGCATGAGATCAGCGAGTTTTTGGAGCGGACCGGGATACCCCATGGCCGTTACTCGGCCGACTCTGAGGAAGGCAAGCGGCTTCTCCGGGAACGGGCGCTGGACGCTTCCCGTTTGCCGGTGGTTATCCTGCTCGATGGTCACGCTCTCGTCCAGCCAACCAATGCTGAAATCTCTGACGCGCTTGGCGCCAGCGATTTGGAGGAGCGCAAGTGCGACGTCGCGATTGTGGGAGCCGGTCCGGCAGGGCTGGCTGCGGCGGTGTACGCGGCTTCGGAGGGATTGGCTACCATTGTCATTGAACGCGAGGCTGTGGGAGGCCAGGCTGGGGCCAGCTCTCTCATTCGGAACTACCTGGGCTTTCCCGCCGGAATCAGCGGAAGCCAGCTGGCTCAGCGCGCCTACGAGCAAGCCTGGCTTTTCGGAGCCAAATACGTTTTTGCGCGCGAAGTTTCTTGTCTTTCCGCCAGGAACGCCGAGCGGATTCTGACATTATCAGACGGAATCGAGATCGCAGCCCGTGCCGTGGTTATAGCATCCGGTGCGAATTACCGACGGTTGAACATCCCCCGACTGGAGCGATTTGTCGGCGCGGGTGTCTTCTATACCACCCTGGGCGATACTCGGTTGCTCAAGGACACAACAGTTCTGGTCGTGGGAGGGGGCAATGCGGCCGGGCAGGCGGTCCTGCATCTTTCCAAGAACGCACGCAAGGTTGTTCTGGTGGTGCGTGCGGAGTCCCTCGAGAAAGGCATGTCGGACTACCTGATTCGCGACATCCGCCAGCGGCCCAACATCGAGGTGCGGCTGCACACCGAGGTGCTGGATGGAATGGGCGGCGCCGTTCTGGAACAAGTGGTATTGCTGGATCGGGTCAACCAGAGCAAGGAGACTGTAAACGTGAATGTCATGTTCGTGCTCATTGGGGCATGGCCGAAGACGGAATGGCTGGCGAGTACGCTGCAGCGCGACAGCCACGGCTACATTCTTACAGGGGATGACCTGGCGCGGAACAATCGCGGCTGGAACCTGCGGCGGGAACCGATGCGCCTGGAAACCAGCATGCCTGGCGTGTTCGCCGCAGGCGACGTGCGTCTGGGATCGGCTAAACGTGTGGCTTCGGCTGTCGGCGAGGGAGCCATCGCCATGCACTATCTCCAACAGTACCTGGCCGCGCCGGCTGTCCTTCAAGACGATTACGTCCTGGAGAGCCCGGCCCTGCATTCATAGATCAAGCGTCAAATGATAAGCGCTGGGGAGACTGGCCTAGATAAACATCTCTTCGTCCACGCCGGCATTCTTACTTTCCATCTTGCGGCGTGCGCGGTTGGCTCGCAGGAAACTGAGGCCGGCGCTGACCGCCTGCACGATCGCGTGGACACGCCGCACCGGGGCGATCACGCTGTGCTGCACGAAGTCGGTGGTCACCTCGATCTTGTCAACGGTGCTGCTGACCAGTTCATCGAGGCGCGCCGCCTGCATGCGCGCCCGGTCCACGATTTCGCCGGTGGCCTCCGCCATCTGGGCCACGTGGGAGCGGACCAGGGCCGTGCTTTCGGCCAGGTTGCTGGTGATTTCCGCGAGTTTCGGCTGGGCATCGTCCAGGATGGCATGGGCCGTGGCCAGCACGGGAGTCGTCTGTTCTTCCATCCGTCCGGCCAGCTTTTCCATGCGGGAAGTCGTCTCCGACATCATCTTGTAGAGGGCAAAAAGGATCACCGTCTGCAGAACAATGGCGGCTGCAGCCACGATCACAAAGAGTAGCATGGTACCGTTGATCGTCACTCGAGTCGGGGACCTCTTCGGGCGTTATCCTTTTTTGCCTTCACTGCTGGCTTCGCGGTACGCCTGGCGCACCGCCTCAGCAGCTTGGCCGAACTGTTCCTTATGCCGGCTGACGGCCTCTTTGCCGCGATCCACCCACTCGTTCACCGTCTCGCGCGCTTCACGTCCGCGGTTTTTCAGGTACTCTTTGCCTTCTTGCGCGCTGTTCATAATGGACTCGCGTGTTTCCCGCCCGGAGCGGGGAGCGTAGAGCACGCCCAACAGGGCGCCAAAGCCCAGCCCCGCCAAAAACCACATGAAGTTGTTGCCGCTATCTCTGTCCGACATTGGGTAACCTCCCAGAAAGAGCGATGGTATCACCCGGTCAGCACGATTACAAATGAACGAAAGACCGACGCGCCACGAGGCGCGCTCCTATGGAAAGAGAATGGGCCACGAAATCTGCGAAGTTTTGGACGTGCGATAGCGCGAATTGTAACCCGGTGGCAGTGGATTCCTAAGCGTCAAGGCAACTACTTGATGGAGAGGCGTTCGACTTCAACCGGTTTTCCCTGGTACCAGCGCCGTAACGCCGTGGCCGCGACGAAGCCGGTAACGATACTTGCCAGCAGGAACCAGCGCGCATGGGGGAAGCCAAACAGACACACGAGAATCGCCCCTGCCGCGGCCAGCAAACCCGCCGGGCCATCGCCGACGCCTGCATATACGGCGCCAATGCGGTGCATGGATATGCCTGGATGAGGCTTGTTGCCGGCCGGTTGCGGACGTACAGGGCGAAGCATTGTCCGCCTCCTTCTGCCTACCTCAATGATACGCCTGACTGCACGGATCATGCCCTAACTTTGGCGCAGGTTCAGACCCACACGACATAACGAACAGGGGCGGAATCGTTCATCACCGCTTAACCGCGGATTCACGCAGCCTGACGCGTATTCGTTACCAGCCAGGGACGGCGCGGTCCGAAGAATCGAATCACCCGTTACAATAGAGAACACAGCGGGAACCCCGTCGGAGCACGCTGAAAAGGGTCTCGACTGAGCCGAGATGAAATCCTTCCTGGAAACAGTTCGCGAGCGTGTCGTCATCTACGACGGCGCCATGGGCACTCAGATTCAAGAGCGCAATCCTTCGCTCGACGATTTCTGGGGCAAAGAGAACTGCTCCGAAGTCCTGGTATTGAGCCGTCCGGACATGATCAAAGACATCCACGCGGCCTACTTTAAAGCCGGCGCCGACGTCGTGGAGACCGATACGTTCGGCGGCACCAGCATCGTCCTGGGGGAATTTGATCTTCAAGATAAGGTCCATGAGATCAACAAACGCGCCGCCGAGTTGGCGCGGGAAGTAGCTGCCGATTTCTCAACTTCGGCGAAGCCGCGTTTTGTCGCCGGATCCATTGGCCCGGGCACTAAGCTGCCTTCATTAGGGCACATCGGATTCGAAGCGATGTGGAAGGCATACTTCGAGCAGGCGCTGGGGCTGATCGACGGCGGCGTTGACGTTTTGTTGATCGAGACCTGCCAGGACATTTTGCAGACCAAGATCACGCTGGCCGCGGTCTTCGACGCTATGAAGCATGCCGGCAAGCGCCTTCCGGTCCAAGCCCAGGTTACTCTGCAGGATACGGGGATGATGTTGCTTGGGACCGACATTGGCGCGGTCGAGACGATTCTGGAGCCTTACGACTGCGAGATTGTCGGCCTGAATTGCGCCACTGGGCCCAAAGAGATGAACGATGCAGTGCGCCATCTGGCACACAACGCACCGAAGGAAATCTCCGTGCTGCCCAACGCTGGGCTGCCATTCTCAAGCGGCCAGGTCTACCGCCTGACCCCCGAGGAACTGGCCGAGTATCACAAGAAGTTCATCACGGAATACGGCGTGCGCATTGTGGGCGGATGCTGCGGCACCACTCCCGCTCACATCAAAGTGGTAGCGGATATTTGCGCCGACCTTGAGCCTGCTCGTCGGGAGGTGAAGCCGACGGCAGCCGCGGCCAGCGCCTACGGCATGGTGCCGTTGGACCTGGACCCCAAGCCCCTCATCGTGGCTGAAGAAATGAACACCACCACGCGCGTGGAGTACTTCAAAAACATGGTCCGGGGCGGGAAGTATGACGACATCCTGGCCCTGGCTAAAAAGCTGGCCAGCGAGGGCTCGCATATGCTCGACCTCTGCTGCGCCATCGTGGGAGAGGACGAAAAAGGCTACATCAGCTCGATCCTCGAGAAGGTCGCCACCCGCGTGCCGGCGCCGATTCTCGTTGACTCTACCGAGGCCGACGTCGTCGAAGAAGCTCTCAAGCGCATACCTGGCAAGGCCATCATCAATTCCATCAACCTGGAAGACGGTGAGAAGCGTACTTCCAAAGTCTTGCCCATGGCCAAACGCTATGGCGCCGCGGTGATTGCCCTGACCATCGACGAAGATGGCATGGCGCTGACCGCGGAGAAGAAGACCGCGATCGCCAAGCGTATCTTCAAGCTGGCCACGGAGAAGTACGGCATCCGGCCAGTCGACCTGATTTTTGACGCGCTGACGCTGCCCATCTCTACCGGCCAGGAAGAATACCGCACTGCCGGCATTGAGACGCTGAACGCGCTCACGCAGATCAAACGAGAGCTGCCGGAAGTGAAGACCATCCTGGGCGTGAGCAACATCTCCTTCGGCCTGAACACCTACGCGCGGCGCGTCCTGAACTCGGTCTTCATGAAGGAAGCTGTGGACCATGGCTTGGATATGGCCATTGTGAACTACGCCAAGATTTATCCGCTGTACAAAATTCCTGAAGCCGAAGCCGAGCTGGCGCGAAAGCTGATCTATTTTGATCGCTCGAACGGCGACCCGTTGCAAGCCTATATGGCCCACTTCACTGGCCGCGACCAGCAGCCGCAAGCGGAAGTCGCGCCGGTGGAGTCGCTCTCCGTCGAGGACAAGCTGAAGCGATGCATCATCAACGGCGAAAAGGGGCTGGGCGAAGGCGCACAACGCCGGTCGCTGGAGCAGATCCTGGAAGACGCGCTCGTTACCTATTCTCCGCTCGACGTCATTAATAATGTTTTGCTGGACGGCATGAAGACGGTGGGCGAACTGTTTGGCGCCCGCAAGATGCAGTTGCCTTCCGTGCTCGATTCCGCCGGGGTCATGAAGCAGGCTGTCGCCTATCTTGAGCCCAAGATGGAGAAGAAAGACGGTGCCCAAAAGGGAACCATCGTGCTGGCCACGGTGAAGGGCGACGTTCACGACATCGGGAAGAACCTGGTGGACATCATCCTGAGCAACAATGGTTACAAAGTAGTTAATCTTGGCATCAAGCAGCCATCGGACAAGATTATCGCCGCGGCCCGGGAGCACGGCGCTCACGCCATCGGCCTGAGCGGGCTGCTGGTGAAGTCCACGCTGGAGATGAAGTACGTCATCCAGGACCTGGAGGCGCAGAAGCTCGAGTTTCCCGTGATCTGCGGCGGGGCCGCGCTGACGCGCAAATACGTGGAAGACGATCTGCGCCGGGAGTACACCAATTCTGTGTTCTATGCCGATGACGCTTTCGCCGGCCTGCATATCATGGACGACCTGATCTCGGCCAACGGAAAACGCGAGATCCGCTTGGAGGAAGGCCGCAAAGTCAAGCAGTTTGCCAAGGCCGTAGCGGCTTCGGGCGGAGAGGCCTCCGTGAGCACGGAGCGTTCTGCAGTGGTGCAGCCGGCGCCGAATATACCCAAGCCTCCATTTTATGGCGTGCGTGTGCGCAAGGACTTCGATTTGGACACGGTCTTCGGTTACATCAACCACACGGCGCTGTTTAAGAACCAGTGGCAGCTCAAGACGGCCTCGCAAGCGGACTACGTTCGGCTGGTCGAAGAAAAATACATTCCGATCCTGTCGGAACTGCAAAAAGAGGTAGCGGCGAAGCGGTGGTTCGAACCGAAAGTCGTCTACGGATACTTCGCCTGCCAGAGCGAGGGGAATGACGTTGTACTCTACGATGGGCCCGCAGGCCGCGAAATCCAGCGCTTTACTTTCCCGCGCCAGCGCGAAGGACGCAAGCTCTCCATCGCCGACTTCTTCCTACCCAAGCAATCCGGGCAATTCGATGTCATCGGCGTTTCCGTGGTTACCATCGGCGACCGCGCCTCCGTGGAGACCAAGAAGCTGTTTGACGCCGGGGAGTTCACTAAGTACCTGTACCTGCACGGATTGAGCGTGGAGACGGCGGAGGCGCTGGCCGAGCTGTTTCACAAAAATGTGCGCGAGGAGCTGGCTATCGCAAGCGACGATGCGCCCCGCGTCGGCGATCTGTTCCACCAGAAGTATCGCGGCTCACGCTATTCGTTCGGCTATCCTGCGTGCCCAAACCTGGAAGACCAGACGAAGATTTTTTCGTTGCTCAAGCCGGAAGAGAATATCGGCGTGCGTCTCACCAGCGGCTACCACATGGAGCCGGAACAATCGACTTCAGCTCTCGTGGTCCATCATCCGCAAGCCAAATATTTCGTCGTCTGAGATTCGCGCACACCAACTCGCTACTATAGGACGTACCTGAAAGAAAAATGTTAGCGCTGGTGCGCGTGGTTCCAGGTATTCACAATTCTGTAGATTCAAGATCCCCGTCTAACAAAAAACTGTACGTTTCAAAACTCTTTAGTTGTTTCGCGCCGGCTCGTGCATGGTGATCGCAATACTTTTGCGAGCGATGGGCGCGGCATCGTGTTCACTCGGACGGGCTCGCCCGCCAGTGTCGTAAGTCGTTGTGTTTGTGCATCCTGCGTGCTCTGCCTCATCACCAGTCGGTATGAGTCGTTGCCCTTGAGAGAACGTGATCGCCGAGATTTTCTCTCCGGAATCCGGGAAGTTAAGGCAAGCGGCGAGTGTTGCCCACCGGAATGGCAATGATGTTGCACCATGTATTGCCACGCGATGCGCGATCGCAGCTTTGGGCTTGCCCCGGGCCGCGATTGCGCATCGCGATTTTTTTTTGCGATGGAGTTTACCAGTGAACAAATCAGCCTTTAGATGCTTTACGGTGCTCGCCGCCTTTTTTAGCTTGGTCTTCATACTCTGTGCCCCGTGCATGGGCCAGGTTCTCAAGGGATCGATCTCGGGAATCGTTGCCGATCCTCAGGGTGCAGTGATCAATGGAGCGCGAGTCAAAGCGAGCAATCCTCAGACCGGAGCTGTGTTTACCACCACAAGCGACGGAGCCGGCCTGTTTCGATTCAATCTTGTTCCTGCCGGCGACTACCAAATAGAAGTCTCAGCCCAGGGTTTTAACACGGCGGTCGAGAAGAACGTTGTTGTAGCGGCCGGCAGGGATTCCGGGTTGGGGACTATTGCACTCAGTGTTGGAGCCACTAACACCACCGTCGAGGTGGTCGGCGGGGCGCCCTTGATTGAGACGACGCAATCCCAGGTAACCAACACCTTTACCGGAGTGCAGCTCTCGACCTTCGCCGGCCTTCAGGAAAATGAAGGCCTGGACAACCTGGCGTTGTTCGTGCCCGGTGTAATTTCCAGCCGCGACAATAATTTCGCCAACACCAACGGCGGCCTGGGATTTGCGGTCAACGGGATCCGCGGACGCAACAACGATCAGCAGATTGACGGCCAGAACAACAACGACAACAGCGTGACCGGTCCTGCGCTTTTCCTGACCGACCCTGAATTCGTACAACAGTATGTCCTGGTCAGCAACCAGTTCGGGCCGGAATACGGCCGGAATGCCGGGTCTGTCGTTAACGTTATTACCAAGTCCGGAAGCAACGCGTGGCACGGCAGCATCTTTGTAGATGAGAACAACTCGGTTCTCAATTCTCGAACCAATTTCGACAAAAACCCGTTTCAGGCGAATGCGCCTAGCCCACTCAGCCAACTGCCCCGCGCTAACGACGAACTGGGTGGATTTACCATCGGTGGACCGGTTGTTAAGAGCAAAGCATTTCTCTTTGGCGGCTTCGATGAAGAGATTGTTTCCGCGTCCAATCTGTTTGTGAGTTCGGCGCTAACGCCGACCCCGGCCGGGCTGGCGACCCTGTCCGCATGTTTTCCCGGCAACACCAATGTGAGCGCTCTTTCCCAGTTCGGGCCGTTCGGAATTTCCGCGGGAAGCCCGCAGGTCAATGGAACTCCTCAGACCGGCGTAGTGGCGGCGTGTCCCGCTGCCCAATTCGGCGGCGTGAGCCGCCTGCTCACGCAACCAACCCACCTCTTTAATTGGATCGCCAAGTCCGATGTGCAGCTGGGCAATGACACCCTGACGAGCCGCTACATTTTCAGTCGCACGAACTTCTTCGATTTGGAATCGGGCAACGCTGCCGGCGGCTATCCGCTCAACATAACGGCGTTGGCTCAAGCCGTGCTTGTGAGCTGGACGCACAACTTCTCCACGCGCATGGTGAATGAAGCCAGGCTCTCTTTCGGACGCACCAACGTGCAGTTCGGAGGCAACCAGATCGGCAACACCATTCCGACGCTTGGCAACCTCAACAACGCTCTGACCGACGTGACCTTTACCGATCCGACGTTGGCCGGGTTCGGCGTGCCCGCCGGTTTCCCCCAGGGCCGGATCGTCGATACCTGGCAAGCACAAGATAACTGGAACTATCTGCTGGGCAAGCACCAGTTGAAGGCAGGCGTGAATTTTACCTACCAGCGTTCTCCCAGCACCTTCCTTCCCTTGACCAATGGCGTGTTCGTTTTCACCGGCTGGGACAGCTATTTTGCTAATACGCCGCTTGTCGATGCGATCGAGGAAGGTCCTGCGACTCTTGACTTCCGCGAGTATGACACCTTCCTGTATGCCGGCGACGACTGGAAGCTGAAACAGGATCTGACATTGAACCTGGGCCTGACCTGGACCTACTATGGCCAGCCGGCCAACCTCCTGCACGCTCTGGATGTGGCCAACCAGAAGGGCCCGAACCCGTTTTTCAATCCCGCGCTGGGACTTGGGGTCAACACGCAGCCGGAGTTGAATGCGCAAAAGAATCTGTTTGGACCAAGCATCGGTTTTGCTTATTCACCGCATTGGGGCGGCTTCCTCACCGGGAACGGCAAAACGGTGATCCGCGGTGGCTACCGCCTGCTCTATGACCCGCCGTTCTACAACATCTACTCCAATGTAGCCGGCTCAGCGCCCCAGGTCTTCAGCCAGAACATCTTTGGGGGACCTGGAGTTCCCGCAGCTTTCAACGGGCCGGCTGTGCGCGCCGCGCTTGCACCATTGCTCCCGTTCGGTTTGCTGGATCCGCGCTCGCAGAGCGAGCAAACCATACAGTCAGACTTCGGAGCTGACCGCGTCCATTCCTGGAGTTTTGGCCTGGAGCGACAGGTGACCAAGAACTCAGCGCTGGAAGCGCGTTACGTCGGAACTAAGGGAACCAACCTCTTCCAGACCACCAACGCCAATCCTTTCATTGGAGCGTTGGCCACGGATTACCCCAACCTGGTTCCGGCCGGGACAACCCCTTGTTCTGCGGCCAATGCCGTGGTGCCGAGGGCGGTGGGACGCGTCAACTGCAATCAAGGCGTGAACATTGCGGTTACCAACAACGGCTACTCCAATTACAACGGACTGCAACTCGAGTATCGCGCCAACAACCTGTTCAAACAGCTCACCGTTCGCACCACCTACAGTTTCAGCAAAGCCATCGATAACACGAGCGATATTTTCAGCACGATCGGGGTCGCAGGCCTGGGCGCCGGAAACACGGTAACCATCGCGCAGAACCCGCTCGATACTCAACACGCTGAGCGCGGCCTCTCCGGGCTCGATATACCGCAACAGTGGACCGTCCTGTTCACCGAAGAACTGCCATTCTTCAAGGCCCAGCACGGTCTTCTCGGCCACGTTCTTGGTGGCTGGGCGTTGTCCGGCAATTACATCGTGGCTTCCGGACAGACCTACACTCCGATCACGTTCAACTTTGCTACGTGCTCCAACCCCGCCAATCCCGCCTGTACTCCTGGAGGCGCGGGCGATTACTTCGATCAGCGCGGCTTCAATGCCTCCGACAACGGCATCGAACCGGCTCGGCCGTTCTTTGGGAGCGCCACCGCGCCAGCCAACAGCGTGGGTGTTTTCGCTGCGGACTTGTGTAATGCAACGGGTTTGCCCGGAGTATGCGCGCTGCCGGCCACTCAATTGGTGAGCCTCAATTCGCTCAACGTTGCTTCCACCAGTCCTACTTTCAATCCTGCAACGTTCGTGCCGGCGAGTGTTGCCAAGAACCAGGTTCGGTTCATCCTGAATGCATTTACTGCTCAGCAGGTGTTCGGAACCCCCTTTGGGAACGTCCCTCGGGACGCCTTGCGCGACGCAATGTCGAACATCGGAAACTTTTCTGTCTTCAAGCAGATCAAGTTCTCTGAACGAGCCAACTTCACGTTCCACGCGACAATGCTCAACGTGTTCAATCATCCCAACTTCTTGACGGTTGATCCGTTCCTGACCGATGCCGGTCTGACCGGGGCACAGTTAGGCTTTGCTCAGCCGAATCTGACCAACGACAATCTTCCCGGGCTGAACGTCTCCCGGAAGATCATCTTTGGCGGCAAGTTCACTTTCTAGCTAGTTGTGATTTTGCTCCTAAGGCCCGCCGCGTTTAGACGGGCCTTTTCTTATCGCGATGGAAGTTGTGTGCGTGCGACCGTTCTAAGGCCCGCGTGTGAACAACGTTGCGCAGTGAAGCAGATTGCAAACAGCAGCTCGCGTTACCAGAAACGGAATCGGGCAACTCACACTCTTCGGATTTCGGGAGGAATCAACAGAAGTTCTCTCTGATTGTTGGTGGCACTCCACATGCATTGTCTCCGTACAGCAATGCGACCCAGCATCGTTCCCCGGCTGACGCTTGCCAAGATTCTTATTCTGATGTGATGGAGATGAGCGAAATGCGAACAAGCTTTTTTAGGCTCTTAGTCCCTGTCGCACTTGGCTTCGCACTTATTCTGTCTGCGACGGCGGTAGGTCAGGTTCTAAAGGGTTCTATTTCCGGGACGGCGACCGATCCGCAGGGCGCAGTTATCAAAGATGCTAAGGTAAAGTCGACCAATACAGCCACATTGAACGAGCGGGCGACCACGACCGACAGTGCCGGTCAGTTCCGCTTCAACCTGATCCCGGCAGGCGATTACACAGTTGAAATCTCCGCCCCGGGCTTCAAGACCATACAGCAGACGCATATCACGGTGGTCGCGGGCAGCGATACCGGCTTGGGTTCGCT
The DNA here is from genome assembly GCA_964521445.1 of uncultured Acidobacteriaceae bacterium. Taxonomy (GTDB): domain Bacteria; phylum Acidobacteriota; class Terriglobia; order Terriglobales; family Acidobacteriaceae; genus Angelobacter. The sequence continues at coordinate 3,003 of CAZFRV010000112.1, read as the reverse complement.
TAAGCTCGAGGTCGGCGACATCAGCACCACCGTCGAAGTCACGGCTGCCGCACCGTTGATCGAATCCACCCAGGCGCAGGTCACCAACACTTTCTCCGGCGAAACCCTGGCCAGCCAGCCGGGCGTACAAGCCAATGAGGGGCTGGACAATATCGCGTTGTTTGCGCCCGGCGTAAGCTCCTCACGCGATAACAATTTTTCCAACGCCAACGGCGGACTGGGGTTTTCCGTGAATGGCATACGCGGCCGCAACAATGACCAGCAAATTGACGGCCAGAACAACAACGACAATAGCGTCGCCGGGCCGAGTTTGTTCGTTACGGATCCGGAGTGGGCCAGCCAATACGTCCTGGTTACCAACAACTTCGGTCCGGAGTTCGGACGTAACGCCGGCTCGGTCGTCAACATTCTTACCAAGCAGGGCGGCAACCAGTGGCATGGCAGCATTTACGGCTACGAGAACAACTCGGTGCTCAACGCCATGACCAACTTCCAGAAGAACTTCGATACCGATGTCAACGGAAACCCGCTGACCAAACCACCCCGGCTGAACGACGAGTTTGCCGGCGTGACGCTCGGCGGTCCCTGGATCAAGAACAAGTTCTTTTTATCCGGAGCCTTCAACCAGGAGATCGTCAGCACTAACACTCCGTTCGCCAGTGGCGGCATCACGCCCACGCCCGATGGCTTGGTAGCTCTGGCTTCATGCTTCCCAACCGGCGTCGGCGCGCAGGCCCTCTCCGCGTTGACCCAATTTGGGCCATTCGGGGTGAAAGGCGGCAATCCCGTGGCGCAAAACGTCGCCCCGCTCGACATTACAAATCCGGTTAGCGGCGCCGTTGTTTGCCCTGCGGTGCCCTTCGGTACAGTGGTACGGAATCTCTCGACGCCCAGTCACGCCTACAACTTCTACACGCGCGCCGACGTGACGCTTGCGCATGACACCTTCGTGGCCCGCTACATCTATAACCGCACCAACTTCTTTAACCTGGATCCCGGCGGGCAGGGTGCTGCCTCCGGCTATCCTTTCAACGAACCGGCTTTGGCACAATCGACCCTGGCCAGTTGGACTCACAACTTCAGCTCGCGCTTAGTGAATGAATTGCGCCTCGCGTACGGGCGCCTGAATGTTCAATTCGGGGGCAACGACATCGGCAACACCACCCCTCCGGTGAGTCAGCTACCGAACGCTCTGACCAACGTTGCCTTCCAGTCTCCCACCTTCGTGGGCTTCGGCCCCAACACGGCCCTCCCTCAGGGCCGATTCGTCAACACCTACCAGGTTCAGGACAACTTGAACTACGTTCTGGGCAGACATACCATCAAGCTCGGCGTGAACTGGACCTATCAGCAGTCACCCAACACGTTCCTGCCCGTCCTCAACGGCGCATTCTTGTATCCTGATTGGAACAACTACTTCGCCAACACTCCTTTCTCGGTGTCGGTTGCCAACGGAACATCCGAACTTGGGTTCAAGGAGTACGATACCTTCGCCTACGCAGGCGACGACTGGAAGGTTACGCGAAACCTGACGTTAAATCTGGGACTGACCTGGACCTTTTACGGCAAGCCCGCCAATCTCCTCAATACCCTGAGTCTCCAGCAACAGCTCAATCCGGCCACCCGGCTTTGGCCCGCGCCTCCGACACTGCCGCTGGCTGTGACAACGGTTCCCGCAATCCCGGGTGTGTATAACAGCTTTGGTCCAAGCGTCGGTTTTGCCTGGTCGCCGCAGGGCGGAGGCATGCTCACCGGCAGAGGCAAGACCGTGATCCGCGGCGGCTACCGCCTGTCGTACGATCCGCCGTTTTACAACATTTACCTGAACGTTTCGAACACAGCCCCGTCGGTATTCTTGCAGACCCTCACCGGCTCTACTGCCAGCGCCGTGCCATTGCTCGCCGTGCCGACCGGCCCGAATGTACGTGCACAGCTGTCTCCCTTCCTGCAGAAGGGGGTTTTCGATCCGCAAACGTTCGTTCAGAACGCGCTGGCTCCTAACCTCAAACCGGATCAGGTGAGTTCCTGGTCCTTTGGCATACAGCGGGAGGTCGGCAAGAACACGGCAGTTGAGGTCCGGTACATCGGCAATCATGCGTTGCATCTCTTCCAGTTCGTGGACAGCAACGCGTTCATCACCGATCTGCAGGGATCATTCCCGCAATTTGTTCCGCGCGGACTGACTCCGTGTCCGACGACCGCACAGATCGGCCCAGGGGCCGGCACCGACGTGGGGCGCGTGTCTTGCGGTCCGGGAGTCCAGGGCTCGGTGGGGAACACCGGCTTTTCCCACTACAACGCCGTTCAATCTGAGATTCGTTCCAACGGCTTGTTTCAACAGCTGACCATGCGCGTTGGCTACACCTACAGCAAAACCTCAGATAACGTGAGCGAGATTTTCAATACCTTCGCCGCCGGCAACACGGTGGCGATTCCCCAGAACCCCACCCAACCGGTCCATGGCGAGTACTCGTTTTCCGGCTTGGATTATCCGAACACGTTTTATGCGCTGGTCAGCGAGCAGTTGCCGTTTTTCAAGAACCAGCATGGCTGGGCCGGCCACATACTTGGCGGATGGAGTCTCTCCGCGAATTATATTTTCCAGACCGGGCAGCGCTACACGCCGGCCCAGGCCACCGGGATCGCGGCCGCCACTGCGGCGGGCAATTTCTACGATAGCGATTTCCTTGCCGCCTTCAACGCCGGCATCGACAGCGCCCGTCCGTTCATTGGGAACCTCAGCGCCCCACAGACAGCAGTTGGCATATTTGCTGGAGATGCATGCTCCTTCTTCGGCGTGGGTTGCGCGCTTTCGGCAACGCAATTGATCAGCCTTAACGCCATTAACACTCAAAATGGGGCTGCCGTGCCGATCACCAATAACCTGGTGCGCTTTATTGTCAACGCCGGAACGTCCCAAGCCATCTTCGGCACGCCCTTCGGCAACATGCCCAGGAACATTGCCCAGGATGCCCGCACCAATATCGGCAATCTGTCCGTCTC
>CAZFRV010000111.1:0-9433 GCA_964521445.1 uncultured Acidobacteriaceae bacterium | reverse complement strand
CGAGGCCGATCAGCACCGGCGCCAGAATGATTTTGAGTAAGAGCACGGTCAGGACATTCTAACCACGAGCACGAGTTCAGTGCGGACGCCCGTTGCCGGCGACGAACTCGGAAATCGCTGCCACCAGGCCGTCCATGGTGTACTCGCGCGCCTCGAGGGCAGGCTCCAGACCGGCCTGTCGCAGCGTGGCGCTGGTAACCGGACCTATGGAGGCGAGTTTTACCTCTTGCAACAACTCCCGCTGATCCGACCCCAGCAACGCTAGAAAATTCGTGGCCGTAGATGAGCTGGTAAACGTCACCATGTGGGGTCTGCGGGAAGAGTTGGCAAAAAGATCTTGTAGTTTCTCTCGAGTGCCCTGGGGGATTTTGGTTTCGTAAGCGTCGATTACGTCCACCATTGCGCCCATCTTGCGCAGCTCGTCCGGCAAAACGTCGCGCGCGATTTTGGCGCGCACCAGCAGGACGCGGCTGTTCTTGAGAAGCTTTCCCCGCAGCGCTTCAACTACCGATTCGGCTACATACTTTTCCGGCACGATCGAGACGCCCAGTCCCTCCGACTGGATGGCCCGCGAGGTGGCCGGACCAATGGCCACCACCAGGAGATGCTGCATGTCCACGATGGGCAAGCCCAGGCGGTTGTAACGTTCAAACAGCACATCCACTCCGTTCACGCTGGTCAGAATCAGAGTGTCGTAGTGGTCGATCTTGATCAGGGCATGGTCGAGAGCACCATAGCTTCCCACCGACGCAATCTCAATAGTGGGGATCTCAATGACTTCAGCCCCGCGCTGGCGCAGAGGTTCGGAAAGTCCGAACGCCTGCCCGCTGGCGCGCGTAATCAGAATGCGCCAGCCCCCGAGCGGCTTGGCCTTCATGACGAGGACTTTGCTCATGGCTGTTTGGGCACCGCCGCTTCCTGGCCGTAAACGTCCTCGAGAATCTTGGACGCGCCGCGTCCCAAAAGTCTTTCCGCAATCCGCCGCCCCAGCTCTGCCGGCTGCATATTCTCGCGTGCTCGGAGCTCTCGTAAAATCTCGCTGCCATCGGGACGTCCCACCATCGCATGCAACCAGATCTCGCGCAGCTCCTCCGACACTGCATAGGCTCCGATGGGCACCTGGCAGCCGCCGCCCAAACGGCCCAGCAGCGCGCGCTCGCACTCGACCTCCATGCGGGTGGCTGCATCATCAAGAAACCTGAGCATCTCTCGCGTGCTTTGGTCATCCCTCCGGGTCTCGACCGCCAGCGCCCCCTGACCCACCGCCGGACACATGATTTCCGGAGGGATGCGGTAGCGCACGTGTTGGTCCAGTCCCAGGCGATGCACGCCCGCCGCGGCCAGGATGATGGCGTCATACTCTTCGGTTTCCAGTTTCTTCAGCCGCGTGTCCACGTTGCCGCGCAAAGGGATGATCTCCAGATCCCGCCGCAAGGCTTTGAGCTGGCACTGGCGGCGAAGGCTGCTGGTACCCACGCGCGCCCGCTGCGGCAGGTCTTCAATCGTCGCATACTTCACCGAGACGAAGGCATCGCGCGGGTCTTCACGCTTGAGAATCGCCGCCAAGTCGAACGCCGGCGCCAATTCCGTGGGCACGTCCTTCAGACTGTGAACCGCCAGATCAACGCGGCGGTCCGCCAGTGCTTCTTCAATCTCCTTGGTGAACATGCCCTTGGTGCCGACCTTAGCCAGGGAGACGTCGGTAATCTTGTCGCCAGTGGTCTTGATGATCTCGATCTCCACCTGGTGTCCGCGCTCACGCAACAGACCTGCAACGTGGTTCGCTTGCCAGAGCGCCAACTGGGAGCCGCGGGAGCCGATGCGAAGAGTAGCCATTAGCGGTCCGGCTTTCCGCTCTTGAAGTTCAAATTGAAAATGCGGCGAATCATTTCGTGAATCGTAGCCGCCTCGGGCTCCGCTGCCGACGACTTGAGCGTGGTGATGGGCGTATGCAAGAGCTTGTTAATGATGCCCCGGGTCATGGCTTCGATGGCTGCTTCCTGCTCGGGAGTCACCGGGCCCAGGCGGCCGCGGATGCGGTCAATCTCCGCCTGGCGGATGGTCTCGCAATATTCTTGCAGGGAGAGGATCGTCGGCACGACTTCCAGCGACTTCATGCGCGAGGCGAAGCGTTCCACCTCCAGATCAATGATCTTCTCCGCGCGCTCGGCTTCTTTTTGGCGCTCCGCGGAGTTGTTGGCGGCCATGGACTGAAGATCATCAATGTCATAGACAAAAATTCCGTCTAGACGACTGACTTCCGGCGCGATGTTGCGCGGTACTGCGATGTCGATAAAGAACACCGGCCGGCCGCGGCGCCGGCTGCGCAGCATCTCACCGTGCTCCTTGCGGAAGAGCGGCTCCGACGCTCCGGTGGAGGTGAGAATGATGTCCGCCTGCTCGGCAGCGTGATACAAGTGCTCAAAGGAGATGGCCTGGCCGTCAAAACCTTCCGCCAGTTCGACCGCGCGCTCGTAAGTGCGATTGCTGACCAGGATTCTGCCCGCGCCACGCGCCAACAGGTGCCGCGCCGCCAGCTCCGCCATCTTGCCGGCGCCTACCAGATAAACGGTTTTGTCGGCCAGCGAGCCAAAGATTTTTCCCGCCAGCTCCACCGCCACCGAGGCGACGGAAACGCTGGAGCTGCCGATGGCCGTCTCCGTGCGCACTCGTTTGGCCACGGCAAAGGCGCGCGAAAGCAACGCCTCCAGCGACGAGTTGATCGCGCCCAGGCTGCGCGCAACCGCGTAGGCTTCTTTCACCTGGCCCAGGATTTGCGGTTCCCCCACCACCATGGAGTCGAGACTGGAAGCCACCCGGAACACGTGACGGACGGCGGCATGCTGCTCGAATTCATAGACGTGGGGCTGCAGTGCGTCGGCATTCAGGCCAAAGTAGCTGCCCAGGAAGCCACGCAAGTCAACGCCCTCCTTGGTACTGGTGAGCGCCTCCACCCGGTTGCAGGTGGAGAGCACCATGCATTCCTCGACGCCCGGCTGCTGCACCAGGGAGCGCACCGCGTCCGGGAGCTGCGCTTCGCTCACGGCAAGCCGCTCCCGCACCTCCAGAGGCGCGCTCATGTGGTTCACGCCGATGAGTTGAAAGTTCATGGGCCAATAAACCTGTGCGTCTGGCTCAAGTTGTTGGCGGCCCAGGCGACCATGGCCGCCACAAAGGCGAACGTCGCCAGGTAGGCGCCTCGGCGGCCGCGCCAGCCAATATGCCACCGCATATAGAGCAGGACGGTGTACACCACCCACATGGTGATGGAGAGAAGGATCTTGGGGTCGGCAAAATAACGCGGGCCGTAACGCGCTTCAGCCAGGACCGACCCCGCGATCAATCCCAGGGTCATGAAGGGAAAGCCCCACACCAGGCACTGGTAGCCGATATCGTCAATGGTGGCCAGCGCCGGCAAATGCGACCAGGCCCCGCCCACCGTCTTCGCTTTGAGGGTCCTCTCCTGAATCAGATAAAGAATGCTGGCGACAAAGTTGAACAGCAGCGCCGAGTAGCCGACAAAGATCAGGCCTACGTGTACGTAAACCCACTGCGCGCTCACGAACAACGGCAGTGCCGGCTCGGAGGAGGTACCTCCGAGCGCGGCCGAGGCTGTCAACAGAAAGACCAGTGGGAACACTGCCACACCGGGAGCAGTCGCTTTATAGCGGGTGTAAATGGCGAAAAAGAAAACCATCAGCAGAAAAGCCAGCAGCGACTCCAGCTCGTGCATGGAAGAAGGAGTCCAGGTATGGCTGAGCATGGCGTTCTCAATCAGCGAGACGAAATGAAACGTCACCCCCAGCCCCACCGCTGGGAGGGCAATGCGGCTCAGGACCTTCCTTCCGCCCCATAAGGAAACCAGGGCATAGATCAGGCCTACTCCGTACAGGACAAGCGCGACACGTAACCAGAACAGGGGCATGGAGTTATCGAAGATTATAGCTGGGCTTGAACCAGATCGGGAGGTCGTAATCGTCGTTGCAAATCAGGGGCCGATGGGAAAGCGCATCACGCTTTGCTGTTCGGGAGTGAGCGACTCCCACACCTCCCGCGGAAGCATGTCCACATCGCGACTGCTATCCGTATACCAGCGACGCACGTAGCGGATCGTCGCAAGAGCCCGAGGCGTGTCCGTGGTATTAGGTGAACCCCGATGCAACGCCCAGGGATGACGAATCAGTACGTCCCCGATCTCCAGCGGGACAGCCTGCATGCCGATCTTCCCACCTTCGACGGCGCGAAGAGCTTCCGCCTTCCTCATGCGATGAGTCCCGGGAGCAATTTCGATAGGGCCGTGCTCGCGTCCGATCCGAACCAAGCCAAAACTGACGACCAAGAGATACATGGGCAGCACAAGATCAGGAGCCTCGATGAAGAGCGGACGCTGATAGTCAACATGAACGCCCTGGTAACCAGAGCCGCTCAAGGGAACATCGCAGCCCCATTGATCAGCGACCACCCTCTCGTCCATGAGGCCACGCGCGATAGTCAAGACTGCATGATCGAAGAAGAACTCCGGAGCAAAGCATGGGGGCTCAAAAGACATCGGGAAAAAATGACGCTCCGGGCCGCGATTCGGCGCTTGTCCGTGACTTTTGATATACGCAACGAGACGCGGCCAGAACGCCTCACGGCACGCGGTGATCAAGAGTAAGGGAAAGTGGTTTCTCAGGACGCAATAGCCCTGGTCTTGGACTTCGCTGATTTTTCCGGCAATCGATTCGCAGGACGCCATGTGTCGCGAAACAACAACGGAACAAGACCGGATTCTAACAGCTACGCGATCTTTTTCGCCTGATCCTAAGGAGAGCTATCTTACTGCCAGTTTCCTCAGGCGTTCCGCGGCCCGCTCTGACGACACCGGCGTGTAATACACCTCTTTCAGAAAATATGGCTTGGCCTTGGCGGCCAGGATGGGAAGGATCTCGATGTGCCAGTGATAGTCCTCGTCCACGGTCTTCCAGTACTGCAGGATATTGGACTTCTGGTAAGTGTTGGGGACGGTGTGCAGCACCATGTGGAAGGCTTCGGCAATGCTCATCACACGCTGTAAGGTACGCCGGATCAGCGCGCTCAGCTCGCCCAGTTGCTGGGGCTGCGAGATAACGTAGCGCTCGAACGACGAATCGTGTTTCCGCGGCATGATCCAGGTCTCATAGGGAACGCGCGCGGCAAACGGGCACAAAGCCACGAAACCGCCCGGCTGCTCGATCACACGCAGCGGGTCGCGCAGCTCCTGGTTCAGCGTATCGCAAAAAACGCAGCGTTCTTTTTCCAGGTAATAGTCGCGGGAGGCGCGCAGCTCGTACAGCACGCGCCGCGGGACAAATGTGGTGGCCGTGATCTCAGAGACAGGATGGCTGAAGTCCTGGCCCGCCGGCCCGCCGTAGTTCTTGAACAGGGTCACGTACTTGAAGCGAAGGTCTTTCTTGAGGTCCACGATGCGCTGCGCCGCCAGCTGCAAAAACTGCGAGATCTCGGCGTCCGACGACTGCCACAGCTCCGTGTCATGGCGCACGCTTTGCACCAGTACCTCATGCGCACCCACGGTGTTCATGGCGTCATAGATGCCTTCCGAACGCCGTTGCGGCTCGCCTTCAATGCGGTACATCGGCGCAGGATGCACCATGGCCGTCACCGCGCCGGCGCCGGAATTCATGCTGGCAATCGTCTGCGGCGCATGCGCCGAGCCGGGACAAAAAGGACAGGAGCCGGATTGCGCCGGTCTCTCCGCGTCATCACCCACGATGACCCAGGAACGCGTGATGGGGTCCTTACGTAATTCCATGCAAGTCTAGGAAAACAGAGGCGGAGCAGAGGCGTCAATAGAGGGCGGCCGCCAGAGCCTCAATTACGCCTCTGATGTGATACTGTTCTACCTTCTCTGATCATTGCATTCCAGCCGAGGAGATTGCCATGAGTACCCTCATGTCATCGCGAAAACCCTTCGTATGGATCGTGAATTTTCTTCCCCTTGCCGTAGCCGTCTGGCTGAGTCCGGCCATCGCGCTGGCTCAGGACCAAATCACTGTCTCAAGCTGTCCTGGACAGTCCGCGCTCCCCGTCACCTTTCAGATCGATTGCTCGCATTTGACGGACCCGGCCACCAAGCAGCTCTGCCGCCCCTTTATCGAGAACCAGGCCTGCAAGGTTTTTCCGGTTTATCGCAAGATGACCGGCATCAAGCTCGAGGACAAGTGCAAGTCGCTCAAGTTCACCATCTACGAAGAGGCCAATTGGCCGCATCCGAAAGGCGAAGGCGGCCTGGCCTTGAATTGTGCCGTGGATTATCTGGCGCAGTACTCGGTGAAATTCCGCAAGGATTTTAAGCTGGGCCCTTATGACGTCCACGAGTTGCTGCACGAGTATCAGTTCGCGCTCGGCCCACTGCCCAGCATGCATCCGCTGTTTTCCTCGAGCATGGCGGAAGCCACGCGCGCCGTGGGTGACGACCAGCAATACCAGCGCGAGATCAAGAACATGCAGGCCGAATCGCAGCGCTTGCATGACGAACTGGAGAGCGGCAAATATGCCTCGCTGCCCATCCAGTGCTCGCTGGCTCAGACGCAAATTGAAGAGAGCCTGTATCTGGAAAACCCCAAGCTGCTTCCCATGTTCTACCTGAAGCTGCCTCCGGCCAAAGGCAACAGCCAGGCGGAACGCGACGCGCGCTTCAACCGCATGTTCTTCGTGGTCTCCAGCGCCAAGCCTGAGGTCAAGAAGTTCCTGACCGATCACGGATGCGGGCCGTTCTGAGGCGCCGTTCCTACGAGCTCGACGTCGCACACGGAGAACCAAGGAAAAATGATGAGGATCTCGCTAGTTTCGCTTCTCTTGTTGGCCTCTTGCTGGGCAACGCCGGCCGCTGGCTCCGACAACCCTTATCTCTATAAGGTCACCCTGGTGCAGGCTGCGCCGGGAAAACTGCTGGAGTTGATCGATCTGTACAAGCAAGGCGCGGCGTTGTTGAAGGACGTCGACGAGGCTCCGTTGTGGATGCGTCACAGCCAAGGCGACCACTGGGACCTGATGATCCTCTTCCCTCTCGGCAACTACGCCGATTATTACGCGCCGCAACGCATCGCCAAGCGCGCCCAGGTATTGCAGGCGGCAAAATTGGACGACAAGTTCAAAGAAGACATCGCCTGGCAGGAAGACCTGTTCGCCTACGGCCCGCCCTTGGCCGACATCCGCAAGGCCTTTGCCGGAGGCGCTTTCTTCCACGTGGAGATGTTCGTAGCCCTACCCGGCAAGTTCGCCGACCTGTACAAGGAGCGTGAGATGGAGAACGCTTACGCGAAGGCGCTCAAAGAGCCGGAGAACTTGATTTTTGTTCGCGATCAGGGCGCGGCCTGGGACATCTTCACCATCGGCGTCTTCCGCGACCTCAAGCACTACGCTGAGAGCGCCGACGTCCCTGCGAAAGACCAGGAAGCTGCGGCCAAAGCAGCCGGCTTCGATGCGCCCAGCGAGATCGGCCCCTACCTGCGCCGCTTCATCCGCGAGCATCATGACACGCTGGCTGTGGCTGTGAAGTAGGCGGCACTTTCCACGCTGCGGTGGAGAGCGGCGCCGCCTACAGCTGTCGTCTCGACCAAGATGTGTCACGGCGATGTGTGTTTGGATCCGCTCAAACAAGCAGCCTAGCAAAAGTCACGGCCTTGAGCTCTAGTGCTTCATGGCCGCTTCCACTTCGTCGGCGGTGCGCGGCAGGTCGCGGGTAAGCATCACTAGCTTGCCCTGCGCATCGACGTAAAACATATCTTCAATGCGCACGCCCAGCTTCTCCTCCGGGATATAGATTCCCGGCTCGAGCGTAAACACCATGTTCGCAACCAGCGGCGCTGAAGGATCGCTGGCGTCGTGTACGTTGAGCCCAACGTGATGACCCAGTCCGTGAATAAAGTATTTGCCCAGGGGCTGGCCGTGCAGGTCCTTGCCGTGGGCATTCATGTAGTCCAGCGCGACTTTATAGAGCGAATCAGGATCGGAGCCTGTTGCCAGCTTGGACTTGCCCGCCTGGAAAGCTTGCATGGCGGCTTCTTGCGCGCCCAACACAATGTTGTAGATCTCGCGCTGGCGGGGAGTGAATTTGCCATTGACGGGCGCGGTGCGGGTGATGTCGGAGGCGTACATGGAGTATTCGCCGGCCACGTCCATGACCACCACGTCCCCGTCTTTCATGGTTCCGGAATCCGAAGAGTAGTGGAGCACGGTGGAGTAGAAACCGGCGCCGACGATGGGCGCGTACGCCGGCCGTTCACAGCCGCGCTTGCCGAACTCGTATTGCATCAGGGCTGAGATTTCCCTTTCCGTGGTCCCCGGATGGATGGCCTTGAGCGCGGCCTGGTGTGCGGCCTCTGAAGCCTGCACCGCGCGGGTAATCAACTCCAACTCCCCGGCATCCTTCACCATGCGCAGGCGGGCGAACAGCGGTGTGGCGTCTCGGAACGCAACGTAGTTCGGGAACGAGTTGCCACGGCGCAACCATTCTAGAGGCCCGGTGGAAGCGCTTGCCTGCCCGCTGCCGCCCAGTTCGGAATACACGATGGCACGCGGTTGGGGCAGAATCTTCAACAATGAAGCATGCATCTTGTCCAGGCCTTCCACGCTGTCAAAGCCGGTGAGACGAGCAGCTTCGGGGTCTTCCGGTCCTAGTTTGGGCCCGGTCCATTTTTCCTGGGTCGTGTTGTGCTCGGGCAAAAACAAGACTTCGCGATAGGGACTGGCGCTGATGAGCACAGCCGCGCCCGGCTCGGACCATCCGGTCAAGTAGTAGAAATTATCTTCCTGGCGAAAGCCGAATAGATTGTTGGGGCCTTCGGCTTCGGTCGGGGCAAAGAGCACAAGGGCGCCGTTCTCCATCAGCTTGGCCAGAGCCACGCGGCGTGCGTGATAGTCGGCGTTGTTCTGGCGCTCCGTGGCAGAAGCCATGAGTCCAGCAATCAGCAAGAACCAGATAAGCTTGCGAATGGCCATCGTTTCTCCCGCGAACGCTGCGGATTCTAGCACGTCGCTGGCCAGAGAGCGGCCTTTGCCGTCTCTCAATTGATACGCGGAGAGCGAAGGAGGACTGAAAAAACCTGCCTATAATAGGCTGCAATGTCTGGTATCAAAAAAATTCTGGTCCGTTACGTACTGCCCTGTGTCATCGTCGCCTCCACGGCAGCCGCTTACGAGTATGTCGTCGGCTTGCCGCGGTTGTGGTACGGCCGTCGTGTGCACCGCGTAACGCACTGGGCGCAGGACGATTTCTTCGAGCGTGATCTCGTGTATTACGCCTACACCGCGCCCAACGGCGCTGAGATAAAAAACGGACCTTTCCAGAGTTTTGATCATGGAGCTCTGGTCCATCGCATCCACTACCGCGACGGCAAGCAAGATGGAACCGAAACCTTTTGGACCGTTCTGGGCGTCAAGACCAACGAAG
>CAZFRV010000110.1:0-9816 GCA_964521445.1 uncultured Acidobacteriaceae bacterium | reverse complement strand
GATAGCTGGCGAATTTAGCGGACTCCATGGGAGAGGGCTGGCTTCCTCCGCGGACCTTGTCAAAGACGGCGGCAGCTTCGGCTTCGGTGCATGCCTCTGCGGGGCAGACCTCCAACCCATGGTCGGAGAGCCGGCAGCCTTGAACGTGGAAATCATCGTGGCGTTTTCTCAAGGCATCCAGGAAATCGTCGAGTCCGCCGATCTTGGCGCCGGCGCGATGGCTGAGCTTCTCGGTCCAAATGTTGAATGCGGCCGCATCTGCCGTCCTGAAGGCGCGGTCCGGCCGGAAGGTGGGAAACACACACGTCGCAAAGTTGGACGCCCGGATTTGCTCGTGATGCTCCAGGGAATCCGCCGGATCGTCACTCGTGCAGACCGCGCGCACTTTGAATCTGCTTAGGATGCCCTGCGTTGTGGAGTCTTCAGCCAGCAGCCGCTGGTTGGCGCGACGCCATATCTCGGGAGCCGTCGTCTGATCCAGGAGTTCATGGATTCCGAAATAGCGGAGCAACTCGAGATGTGTCCAGTGATACAGAGGGTTGCGCAGAGTATGGGGCACGGTCGCCGCCCACGCCAGAAATTTTTCGTAGGGCGCGGCGTTGCCGGTGCAATAGAATTCCGCAACTCCATTGGCCCGCATCGCTCTCCATTTGTAGTGGTCGCCCTCCAGCCAGATTTCAAAAAGATTGCGGAAGCGGCGGTTCTCCGCGATGTCCTGGGCAGAGAGGTGCGTGTGATAGTCAAGGATGGGCTGATGTTCCGCGTACTGATGATAAAGATGCTTCGCCGCCTGGCTCTGCAGCAGGAAGTCGGCGTGAATGAATGGCATATTGGTCCCTGGCCTTTGCATGGGCTGGCTGCTCGAAATCGCAAATCCTCCGTCATTTCTCTCGCACGTGGTAACAGCCGCAACCCGAGGTTCGCTACAGGAGCCTCATACCAGGCGTTATACACGCCCGGCTCCAGGGGGACGAAGATCATCGGGGGGACGCATGATTCCGAGCCCCATCCCAGTGGCTCCAGGCATGTGCCAGGGGGTGTTTGGAATCAAGTCAGGCTGGGCTTGGACGGAAATCCTGGAGATGTCGATGAGTTCCTTTTCAGAGCCGCACCTGGGGTCGAAACACTGTTCGGTCACCACCCGCGACAGCTTAAGCACGGGAAACCGTTTCGTCAATTTTAAAGATATTAATGGTACGTTCAGGGCGGTTAAACGAATTCGAGGAGGCAGACGGGGGCCGGCCGTGGGGTTAGAGATAGTCGTTGCGGCAAGGGGTAAAGACGTCGATCACGTGCGTCGCCTCTAAGGCGCTTGCCTGGTGTTCTACACCGCCACGCACCAGGAAACTATCGCCTGACCGGACATCGAAGGTCTTGCCGGCGCAAGTGACTTGCAAGTGGCCGGAGATGACGTACACGATCTGCTCGTGAGGATGGCTGTGGGCCGCGCCGATCCAGCCTTGCTCCATGCGATGCTCGGCCAGAAAAAGTTTTTCGTTATAGGCGCCCACCAGGCGCGTCAGTCCCGCCTCAGGGTTGCTCTTGGCGGCCTCAGCGGCTTGAACCACTACCCAGTCCGGTGAAGAAACAGACGGTTTCATTTTCATCCTCCCTTGGCGATTGCGTTCGCGCGGGAACTGCGCGCCACTTGAACGATTTCAACGAATTGTTTTGCCAGCGCGGTAATCACCTCCGGCGTGCCCGCATCCAGCGCGGAAGCTTGGACGAGTTCGCCGCCGATCCCGAGCGCCTCCGATCCGGCGCGAATGAAATCAGCCGCGGTCTGCAGATTGACCCCGCCGGTAGGTATCAAAGGTATTTGCGGAAGCGGGCCTTTCAAGGCCTTTATATAGCCGGCACCGCCGACCGCGCTGCACGGGAATATTTTTACGATATCCGACCCGTGCTTCCACGCGGTGATAACCTCCGTGGGCGTAAGCGCGCCGGCGATCATCAAGATATCTTTGGAGTTCACAAAGCCGATCGTGGCCCGGTCCAAGCCGGGTGAGACGATGAACTGGGCGCCCGAATCGAAGCAGCGCTTGGCGTCGTCCACGTCCAGCACCGTGCCGGCGCCAACCAGCAGATCGCCGCCAAAGTTCTTTCTCAAAGACTCGATCGCCGTCTCGGCTCCAGGAACGGTCAGCGTGACTTCCACCACGGCGATGCCACCCTGGTACAAGGCATCGGCCGCCAACAACGCTTTTTGCGCGGAAGAAGCTCGGATCACCGGCACAATGCCGGTCGCGATCAGCCGTTGCCGCACCTCTTCCTTGGTCATTGCGTTGCTCCCGTCTTGTCGCCCACCTGTGCCGGCTGCAAACGCGGATTCAGAAGATGAATGATGAGCAATGCTGTGAGATAAGCGGAGCCGGAAATGATGAATAGCGGCAAGTAAGAGCCCGTCCGCTGCAGAACGTATCCCGTCACTTTCGCAAGCAGCAGCGCCCCCATGGAGCCGAACATGCCGCCGAGTCCTACCACGGAGCCGACAGCTCGCCGCGGAAAGGTATCTGAAGCCAAAGTGAAAATGTTGGCTGACCAGCCCTGGTGCGCTGCCGCCGCCAGAGCAATCAATGCCACCGACGCCCACAGATTGGATACTCGTGATGCAAACACCACCGGCACAACTGCGATCGCACAGATTAGCATGGCGGTCTTGCGACTGGCGTTGACCGACCATCCCCGCTTGATCCAGAACGATGACAGCCAGCCACCTCCGATGCTTCCCACCGTCGCAACCTGGTAGATGACGAACAGGGGCAGGCCAACCGTCGCAAGACTTACCCGGTAAGTCTTAAAGAGAAAATCCGGCGCCCAAAACAGGAAGAACCACCAGATAGGGTCCGTCAGGAACTTTCCGATGGCAAACGCCCATGTCTGACGAAGAGGAACCAATTCGAGCCAAGGAATCTTCGTTGCGGTCTCGGGCGGGTCGCTGCGGATGTAGTCCAGCTCGGCTTTGCTGAGCCGGGACTGGTTTTCCGGGGTACGATACAGAGCCAGCCATGCTGCCAGCCAGAGAAAACCCACGGCTCCCGTAGCGATGAACGCCATGCGCCATCCGTAGTGAGCAGTGATCCAGGGAACAAGAAGCGGGGTTGTCAATGCGCCGATATTGGTGCCGGAATTGAAAATGCCCGTGGCCAGGGCCCGCTCTTTTTTCGGGAACCATTCCGCCACTGCCTTAATCGAAGCAGGAAAACTCCCCGCTTCGCCCAGGCCCAGCGTGAAGCGCGCCGCACCAAAACCCATCACGGAGTGTGCCAGGGCATGGGCCATGGCGGCGACGCTCCAAACCAGCACGGAGAGCGAAAAGCCTTTGCGCGAACCCAGCCAGTCCATCACCTTGCCGACAAACAACAGCCCGATCCCATAGGCCAGTTGAAACGCAAAAATGATGTTGCTGTAGTCGATCTCGTTCCAGCCGATCTGGCTCTGGAGAGTCGGCTTCAGCAAGCTGATGACCTGGCGATCCATATAGTTGACGGTTGCGGCGAAGAACAGCAGCGCGCAGACGATCCAACGATAGTAGCCGGCAGGCCTGGAAGGAACGCTTGCGGCGAAGGTCACGCTTGCCGGTGTTGCCAGAGAAGGGGGTTCGCGCAGGGTGGCCATGGTTAATCCATCCCGTCGTTATTTACGATCAGGGCCAGATTCGTGTTTGTCGGAAAAATGGCGAGAAGGTTCACCACGGCTATTTTCTGCTCGCCTCCAGGCCCGAGCCGGAGGCGCTGAACTCAGGTTGAACATTCACCACACCGTATTGCCGGTCTTCGATTTCGCGATGCGCCGCCATGGCCCACAGGAAACCGATGCGATGTCCAGGGGCGGAAACATTGGGATGGTAGCCGCGCGGCATCAGCACGGCATCGCCTTCACGCACCACAGTCACCAGTTCCGGCTCGGCGGTGTCGGTGTACACGAATTGCACGCCGAACGCCGGCGCCGGCATCTCGATGTAGACGTACATCTCTTCCAGCATCTTTGCGTGTTCATGCGGAGGCCAGCTCGTCCAGTTGCCCGGGTCGGAAAGCGTGAAGCCCGCCAACAGCCGGCCGGCCTGGACATTCTTGCCAATCAGGATGTTGAGATCTCGGGTGGTCGCGGCCCCGCCGGCGATGAAGTGCAGCGACTTGTCCGCACGGACGTCGGCATACCGCACCACCTGCAGGGGGTAGTTGCCCTCGACTTCGGCAGCAAACTCCGCGAAATCGGCTTGCCCGCGGATCTGAACTTCCGACGCCGGCGGGATATAGGCAGAGTCGAATTTCGCCAGCGTAAATTTTTCGCGCCCCACACAGACCTCCGCCTCTCCTCCGAGACAGATGATCACAGTTTCGTGCTTGCCGGTGCTGAAGCGCACTTCCGGAGCAGAAGCGTCAAGCCTGATCCGCGCATAGCAAAGATGTTGCATGCTGCTGTTCGCCGGTGAGATGGCGATTCTGCGGCCTGAATGCGCATGGGTTTTGCGAAACACATTGCCTTCGCGCTCAACGCGGCCGGTAGCAGGAATGGGATGCGTGCTCATGTCTCTCTCCTTGAGGCAAACCAGTTTTTAGCGTGCAATTCGCGCCGCTACACCTTTCATCAGGTTCTGAACTTCGTCCAGGGTGGCCATCGACGTATCGCCTGGCGTGGTCATGGCCAGGGCGCCATGGGCCGCGCCGCATTCCACGGCCCATCCCGGATCGTGACCGGACAGCACTCCGTAAATGAGCCCTGAAGCAAACGAGTCGCCGCCGCCCACGCGATCCAGGATCTCCAGTCCCGGGCGTTGAGTGGCCTCAAAAAACTTTCCTTCACAACAGCAGACTGCGCCCCAGTCGTTCCTTGTCGCCGTTTCCACTTTGCGCAACGTGCTGGCGATAAGCTTCAAATTCGGATACTCGTGGACCACTCGCTGAATCATTTCTTTGAAACAGGCAGTGTCCAGAGCGGAAAAGTTTTTGTCCAGTCCCTTGACGTCGAAACCCAGCGCTGCCGAGAAATCCTCTTCATTGCCAAAGACCACATCCACCATCCGTACCAACTCTCGATTCACAGCTTGGGCTTTCTTCTGCCCGCCAATCGACTTCCACAGCGACGGGCGATAGTTCAGGTCATAGGAGACCACCACGCCGTGCCGTTTCGCGGCTTGCATTGCTTCCTGGGCCACCAGTGGCGTGGTCTCCGAGAGCGCGGCAAAGATGCCGCCGGTATGAAGCCAGCGGCAGCCGTCCTTCTCAAAAATCGTGTTCCAGTCAATCTCTCCCGGCTTCAACTGAGAAACGGCGGTATGGCCGCGGTCGGAGCATCCCGTCGCGCCGCGCACGCCGAACCCGCGCTCGGTGAAATTCAGACCGTTGCGCGTCTGGCGTCCTACGCCGTCGTCTTTCACCCAGCGGATATGGGAAGGATCGACTCCACCCTGGAAAATGAGGTCTTCCACCAGACGGCCCACTGGATTATCAACCAGCGCGGTGACAACCGCGGTGTTCAACCCAAAGCAACGCTTCAAGCCGCGCGCCACGTTGTATTCGCCGCCTCCTTCCCAAACACGGAAGTCGCGGGTACGCGCGATCCTGGTTTCGCCGGGATCAAGGCGGAGCATCACTTCACCCAGGGCGACCATGTCCCATCGGCACTGCGATCGATCTTTCAGGTTGAAGCCGCTCATCTTAGCTCTGCGTCGCTGCCTTGGCCTTCCCATTGATGGAAAAACCCGGCGGTTCTTTCTTGAAACCGAGTTCCGCAGAAAGGGCTGTGGCCGCCGCTATCACCGGCTGGGCAAGCCCGCGCACTTTGTCTTTGGTCAAGCGAAAGGCCGGAGCGGAAATGCTGATGGCTGCGATCGGCTCTCCGGAAAAGTTGCGCACCACGCAGCCCACGCACCGCACTCCCTCTTCAATCTCCTCATTGTCAACGGCGTAGCCGCGCTCGCGGATGGCACTCAATTCTTTCTTGAGCTCCACAAAACTGGTGATGGTGTTGGCGGTCACCGCGCGCAGGCCCTGTTTACGAACAATGGCCTCTACTTGCGAATCGGAAATATAGGCCAGCATGGCTTTCCCGACGGCGGTACAGTAGGCTGGATTTCTGCGTCCCACACTCGAGGCCATACGCACCGACCTTGCCGGCTCAACCTTGTCGAGATAGACGACTTCGGAGTCGTCCAGTATGCAGAGGTGGACTGTCTCGCTGGTCTCCAGCACCAGCCTTTCCAGGAAAGGCCGCGCCCGTTCCCGCAAATCGAGTTTGGAGACGGCCCTGGTCCCCAGTTCGAAGAGCTTCAAGCCCAGGCGATAGCGGCCGTTGTCAGAATTTCGTTCGATCAGCTTATGCCGCTCAAGCACCATGATCAGCCGATGCGCCGTGCTTTTATGGAGCCCGAGCGCCGCGGCAACATCCGCCAGGGAGAGGTCAGGTCCGTCGGCGGAAAGCGTGTCCAGGATGGCCAACGCGCGATCCAGCACCTGGACGCGGTAGGGGGAGCGGCCCGCCGATAGTGTCTTAGAATGCGGCACGGCGTGTCATTATATGAGAGTTGCAGCTGAAGTCAAGAGAACTTGCGCGCCAGGCTGGTGCTTGGACTGTCGTTGCGGATGATGCTTCTAGAGGGACACTCCTCTTTTCCAGGGAATGAAGTCGTCCTGCGAGAGCGATTCCGCTTTGGTCTGGAGGTCGCCGCTCGACACTTTGATGATCATCTCCAGGATGTCTTCACCGGTTTCGTCCACGCTTTTCTGTCCGGAGATGATGGGTCCCGCGTCGAAATCGATGATGTCGGCCATTCGTTGGGCCAGATTTGAATTCGTTGCGATCTTGAGCACCGGCGCGATGGGGTTGCCGGTGGGCGTGCCCAATCCCGTGGTGAACAAGACCACGCTTGCTCCGGAGCCGACCTCTGCGGTCACTGACTCCACATCATTTCCAGGAGTACATAGCAGGTTGAGGCCTGGTTCGCCGGCATATTCGGGAAAATCGAGGACCGCGGTCACTGGCGATGTACCGCCCTTCTTGGCAGCGCCGGCCGACTTCATCGCATCCGTGATCAGCCCGTCGCGAATGTTTCCGGGAGAAGGGTTCATGTCGAAGCCGGAGCCTACGGCCTGGGCGCGGGCGTTGTAGTCGCGCATCAGGCGTAGAAAGCGATCGGCAATTTCCGGAGTAGCGGCGCGATTCACCAGTTCCTGCTCCACGCCGCACAGCTCCGGGAATTCTGCCAGGATGGTCCTGCCGCCAATGGCGGCCATGATGTCCGCCGTGTGCCCGATCGCGGGATTGGCGGAGATTCCTGAGAAGCCGTCCGACCCTCCGCATTTCAATCCCACCGTGAGCTTCGAAATCGGCGCCGGCTTGCGTACACACTTGTCAGCTTCCACCAGGCCGAGGAAAGTTTGCTGGATGGCC
This sequence comes from uncultured Acidobacteriaceae bacterium, assembly GCA_964521445.1. Taxonomy (GTDB): domain Bacteria; phylum Acidobacteriota; class Terriglobia; order Terriglobales; family Acidobacteriaceae; genus Angelobacter. The sequence continues at coordinate 2,424 of CAZFRV010000110.1, read as the reverse complement.
TGGGAGATCATCGCGAATTCTGACGGACTTTGTTGCTGCTCGATTACGATCAGCGGTTTGTTGAATTGCGGGTTGCGTTTCAGGATCTCGTGCCGCAGAAGTTCGACCTGGGCGTTTTGGCAGCCGAGACTCAGAATGGTGGCTCCGGCAACGTTGGGATGATGAATGTATCCGGCCAGCAAACCGGCCAGGCCCGCCGAGTCCTGTCGCGTGCCGCCGCAACCGCCTTCATGGGCGAGAAACTTGATTCCATCAACATTCTTGAAGAGCCGGCGTGTTGATTGCGCAGCGCTCACGCGATCGGCCGAATGCTCGGTCAACTCTTGCAGCTTGCCTTCCTTGTATAGGCCGGCCAGCCTGGCGACCTGGCCGCGATAGACCTGAGGTGGCGCATATCCCAATTCCTCTTCAAAGGCCTGCTTCAGCACGGCAACGTTTCGGTTTTCGCAGAACACCAGGGGGATGACCAGCCAGTGATTCCGCGTTCCCACCTGGCCGTCGGCGCGGATGAAGCCCGAGAAGGTCCGTTGCCGCCAGCGGGAAACGTCGGGCGGTGTCCACGGAGATGAATGAATCGCGGACTTTCCCTGAACCGCCGCCGCGTGGTGCCTGACATTCTTTGTGGTAATCAATTCGCCCTGCCGAATTGGCAGGGCGGCTTTGCCGATGAAGACGCCGTACATGATGACGGAATCACCGCTGCCCAGGCTGGCGGTGGCGAACTTGTGCTTGGCGGGGACGTCGGTCACCAACGTCATCGTTTTTCCTGCGATGCCGGCTTCTTCGCCTTGTTTCAAGTCAGTCAGCGCGACCAGGACGTTATCCCGCGGGTGAACCTGCAGCGCTCGGCCGCGTGTTGCTTTCTCAGCCGCGACAGGCAATGGTTTGCCGCTTACAGACACAAGCCACTCTCCGGAAATGGGTTCGCCAAAACAGGCTCGCTCAGGCATGAGCATACACGAACGCTGAGCCGTTCTTGCGGGTATCCAGCCGGCAGCATTTCACATGGTGAAATTATTTGTGCAAACAGGTCACGGTCACGGCCGAAGAAAAGTCAGACCACTACTGTCTCCTTATATTCCCCAAACACGCGGCGCATCGCGTCTGAGATTTCGCCGACCGTGGCATAGCTTTCCACGGCATGAACGATGCGCGGCATCAGGTTCTCGCCGGAGCGCGCGGCCTCTTCCACGCCGCGGACGGCGGCTTGCCAGGCAGACTTGTCGCGGCGGGCGCGCAGGGCCTGCACGCGTTCGACCTGGCGGCGCTCCTGCGCCTCATCGATCCGCTGCACGGGCACGGACTTGTCGCCTTCGCTTTGAAACCGGTTTACGCCCACTACCACTTGCTCCAGCCGGTCCACCGATTGTTGGAAGTCGTAGGCCGCGTTCTGGATTTCCTGCTGAATGTAGCCGAGTTCGATGGCGCGCAGCGTGCCGCCCATGGCGTCAATCTTGGCGAGATAGGCCTGTGCCCCGCCTTCGATCTCGTTGGTGAGCGACTCGATGTAATACGAGCCCGCCACAGGATCGACCGTGTTGGGCGCGCCGGTCTCATAGCCGATCACCTGCTGCGTACGCAGCGCGATTCGCGCCGCTTCCTCCGTCGGCAGGCCGAGAGCTTCGTCGAAAGAGTTCGTGTGCAGCGATTGCGTACCGCCCAGCACCGCCGCCAGGGCTTGCAGGGCAGTGCGGACAATATTGTTCTCCGGCTGCTGCGCCGTCAGCGTGGAACCGGCCGTCTGGGTGTGAAAGCGAAGCATCAGGGAGCGTGGATTTTTGGCTGCGAAGCGCTCTTTCATGAGCCGCGCCCACATCCGCCGGGCGGCGCGATACTTGGCGATTTCTTCCAGAAAATTATTGTGCGCGTTGAAAAAGAAAGAGAGACGTGGAGCGAACTGGTCCACATCGAGGCCAGCTGCCACCGCTGTCTGCACGTAGGCGATGGCGTTGGCCAGCGTAAATGCCACTTCCTGGACCGCGGTAGAGCCGGCCTCGCGCATGTGGTATCCGGAGATGGAGATGATGTTCCACTCGGGGACGTTCTGCTGCGCGTAGGCGAACATGTCCGTGATGATGCGCATGGCCTGTCGCGGCGGATAGATGTAAGTCCCGCGGGCGATGTATTCCTTCAGGATGTCATTCTGCACCGTGCCGCTGATCTTGCGAGCGTCCGCACCGGATCGTCTGGCTACCGCGACATACAGGGCCAGCAGAATCGACGCGGTGGCGTTGATGGTCATGGAGGTGGAAATCTTCTCCAGATTGATGCCGGCAAACAGCCGCTCCATGTCCTCGATGGAATCAATGGCCACGCCCACGTTGCCGACCTCGCCCATGGCCATGGCGTGATCGGAATCCATGCCGATCTGCGTGGGCAAGTCGAAGGCTACCGAGAGCCCGGTGGTGCCGTGGGCCAATAGAT
>CAZFRV010000109.1:0-13805 GCA_964521445.1 uncultured Acidobacteriaceae bacterium | reverse complement strand
GGTGTTGGTGCCAAATCTCAGTTCATGAGGCCCCCGGCTCCAGGCGAGGTTGTCATTGATGAAAAACCGAGAGGCCCGCCTTCCTTGAATCCAGCTGTTGTCCAGCCCGCCGATGGTGGTGAACGGTGCGTTTGCGCCGCTTCCCTGCAACACAATGGGGAACGCCGAAAGCGTGTTCTGGAGATTTTGCGGACCGAAGAGACTCTCATACCACGAAAATGCCGGATTGAAATAGTTCACGAGGTTCTGGGAGAAGACGTGGGCATAGCCGGCCGCGAACGAATACAGAGGCTGCGAGGAAACCGAGTTAAACAAGGGGTTAATAGGGTCCGTGTAGGCCGCTTGGACACCGGTATCGGCTTGGAAGCGAAACCACACGGTATCCTTTTCATTGATGTTGTAGTCGATGCGGCCTGTCTGCACTTGTTCGTGGTCAGAACTGGAGTGCGAGACGCCTCTCCGATTCGCGCAACCGTTCCCGTTAGGCGGATTGCCTGACGCCGGAGTGCCATCTCCGTTGAATGGACATCCGAGCACCGCCAAGGGCGTTCCGCTGGTGTTCCCGTACAACGAAAACATCTTCTGGTAGAACGGCGCCAGTTGCGGGGCGGGCGCATACTTCGATCCGCTCACCGAGTCGGTCCCGCCCAATGGAAGCTGCTCAAGGACATATTGCTGGAATGCCGCGCTCGGGACCGTTATGGTCGAGAAGATGGGCAGAGCAATCCGCACCCATTCGCTGTCGAAGAAAAAGAACAGCTTGTCATGCACAATCGGTCCGCCCAGACTGCCTCCGAAGTGGTTTACGTTCGACCGCGGCTTCTGATTGCCGGACGTGGCGTTCGTGAAGTAGTCTGCCGCATTCAGAACAGAGCCGTTCCAAAGTTCATAAAGATTCCCGTGAAACTGATTGGCGCCGGATTTGGTGACGTAGTTGACCTGAGATGCTCCATATCGGCCCTGATCGACGGAATAGGAAAGAGTGTTGACGGTTACTTCCGAGATCGAATTCACTCCCAGCACGAGGTTTGTCGAAAGACCGCTGTTGAGATTGGTCAGCGGGTCGTTCGTTTCGAGACCGTCAACAATGTAGCCGTTGGACAGGGCCGGCAGGCCGTTGAATTCCAAATTCCCAAACCCGTTGGTCCCGCCGACGAAATCGTTGCCGCTCCCCGCGGTGTTGATAAGAGCTCCTGGCGCAAACTGTAGGGGATACGTCAGATCACCACCGGGGTTCGGCAAGTTCTCCAGGGCGCGCGCATTCAAGGTCGTCGAGGTGTTGGCATTTCCGGGGTTGATGATTGGCGCTTCCCCGCTTACGTCCACAGTCTGGCTTGATTGAGCCAGCTTAAGAATGAAATTGACCGTCTGCTTCTGCCCTAGCCCCGCAACAACATTGTCGTCCTGCTGCGGAGCGAACCCCGGCGCTTCCACTTTCACCCGATAGCGACCTGGTTTTAGCTGCGGGAAGTTGAACCGGCCAGCACCATCGGTCTTGGCAGTACGTCTGAGGCCGGTCTCGCCGCTGGCAATCGTCACCGCTGCTCCCGGAAAGAGCGCACCGGACGTATCCCTAACCTCGCCGACAATGGCGCTGGTTGTCTCGCCTTGAGGGAATGCTTCGCCGGGAATCAACAGGGCCGCACCGATCACAAGAAGAAAACGGAATAGCGGAAACATAGTCGCGAAACGGCAGGTAAGGGCATATTTCTCCTGAAGGTCAGAGTGAAGAAACAGGCGTGGGCAGCTCTTATGCGTAAACCGTAATATACCATGTTGAGTTAACTATAGTAAACGAGTGCTTTGATATTGAGATTTAGTCAACCGCATTTTGGCCGTAGGGGGCCCTCCTGGGGCGAATCTCGCTGCCCACAGGCAGCGAGACTGTTCTCTATGAGCTTTCTTCTCAAATGCCGGGGAAACGCCGTGTTCCAGTTGCTCTATCTTACGGTCATGCCATCGACGAGTTCATCGGTCCGAAGTTGTTTAAAGCGCGATCCATGGTGTTAGGAATCTTTGGTATCGTGCGACCGCCAGGCCGACAAAAGCCTCGATTTGCCCAGGCGATAAGCCTATATCCATTGGTTATCGTTATTCTCTACATAGCATTAACATCTTCATATTTATCTTGACATACATATTTGTGATGCTACGATTAACACGTTGGTGGATATATAGATTTCCATCAGAAACGCACTGTCTTGAGTTTCTCCTGATGTATGCGTTAGGTGGAATACCTGGGGATGAGGACGCGACGTCCCCGGGAATCCAAGAAGTCAGGGAACCAGGGCGTGTTGAGAACGGCAAAGCAAGAGCTGCGTGACTGTCAGAATCAAGAGCAAGGCTAGCTGCCGTTCACGCGGGGATGAATGAACCCCAATTCCTTTCCCGTACGCTAGTGGCAGGCACCGCCTCAATCGTCTGCCGTACGGCCCGGCTCTTACAGAAGAACAAAGTAACCCAAGGCTTGGGGAGGTTTCCGCTTTGTGCACGGTGGACTTCCCTTGGGAAGGGTTGGTGCGTCCGTGGCGTTAACGGCTCCTGCGTTGTCGCGATTGAGACGGAGTCGGCCCTTCAGCCTTAGCCGTGGCTCCTTCCACTTCTCTGCGAGCAATCAGACGGCGGTGGTCCCGTTGACGGCTTCGGCGACATGGCCGTCCTGGCCAGGATGGCAGGGCGGCTATGTTCCCAAGCAAGCTGACCCGGTATTTGCGGCCAGGAGAAATGAACTCACACAACGGATGTACACAAGGAGATCTTTGCATGAAAACTGCTAAGCTGACGTCAGTCATCACGATCGTCGTGGCATCGCTGGTCTTCGCTGGTGTAGCGGCTGCCCAGACCGATCCCGGAGTGCAGGCCGCTAACCGCGGTACAGGCGCGGCGCTCTCTTCGGTATTGGCGAACGATAATCCCGGAATCCTCGCCTTTTTCCAGGATGGTCTCACGCGCTTCCAGGAGGTCGAAGTTGTCTCGAACGGCAACAACAACGGCCTGGGACCGCGCTTTAACTCCAATAGCTGCTCGTCCTGCCACGCGCAGCCCGCGATCGGCGGCACCGGCGCCGCGGTGAATCCACAATTCCAGTTCACCAACGGCTCCCAGCCTCGGGTCGCGCCTAACGACGCCACCCCGTTCTTCATCACCGCCAACGGTCCGACGCGAGAAGCGCGCTTTCCGTTTTTCTTCAACCCCAACGGTACAGCCAATCTCAACAATCCCAACGGTGGAGTGGAAGACCTCTTCACTGTTAGCGGCCGCGCTGATGCCGGCACCTGCGTCCTACAGCAACCAAGCTTTGCTGCGGCCCAGGCAGCCAACAACATCATCTTCCGCATCCCCACGCCGGTGTTCGGCGCGGGCCTGATCGAGAATCTGGATGAGTCAACCCTGCTGACGAACCAGGTCAACAACCTCAACAATAACTTCGGCATTGCCGGCACCTTCAACCACAACGGCAATGATGGCACCATCACCCGTTTCGGTTGGAAGGCGCAGAACAAGTCGTTGCATATCTTTGCCGGCGAGGCCTACAACGTGGAGATGGGCATCAGCAACCTGCTGTTCACGCAAGACCGTCCGCTGCCTGGCGAAGACGGCAATGGCGGCACGGGCGGCCTAGGACTTCCGGCAAACTGCCTGAACCTCAGCGGGGGCGGCTATCCGGAGGACGCAAACAACCCGGGAGAAACGGGGCCCGCCGTTCTGGATGACGTCTCCGCGTTTGCCAACTTCATGCGGACACTGGCTCCGCCTCCGACAGGCTCGGTTGTGCTGAATGGGACGACAGTGAGCGCGGCGAACATCTCCGCGGGCGCGTCCTTGTTCAGCGCTATCGGCTGCGCCACCTGCCACAACCAGACGCCTGGTACTACGCAAGCGTCGAACATCACCGGCTCTTTGAGCAAGGCCCCGGTGAACGCATTCTCGGATATCGAGCTCCATCACATGGGTACCGGACTGGCGGACAACGTTTCCCAGGGCGGCGCCGGCGGAGATCAGTTCCGCACGGCTCCCTTGTGGGGCCTGGGACAGCGGATTTTCCTGTTGCACGACGGTCGTACCACCAACCTGCTTGCGGCGATCGAAGCCCATGACAGCAACGGCAGCGAAGCGAACACGGTAGAGGCGATCTTCGATAGCCTTTCAGCCACTCAGCAGCAGCAGATATTAGACTTCCTGCGCTCGTTGTAATTTTCCGGTATTGCTGGCGAGACAGATAGTTGTCTCGCCAGTCTTTTGGCTGGCCGCAGAAGAATGACTCTAGCATTCAGCGGTGGCCGGCAGATACCGGGAACGATATGTATATCGAATCGACCGGGAATGGCATTTTTTGATGCTCGGATTCAGAGGAGACCTATGCGCTCTAGACTCTTACCATTGTTGATTATTCTCGTGTCTTACCTGTCGAAGCCGGCTTGCGGCCAATCAAACGGCGGCGATTTTTCCACCAATATGAACCCCTCGGAGGTACAGAAGGTGCCGGAAGGAGTCATTATTGTGAAGGGCGCCTGGGCAAGTGCAAGCGACAATGTAACTCCCCTGCCGGAGGGTGGGAGCGTCAACAACAGTGTCTTCAGCGACCAGTATTTTGGGTTGAGCTACAGCCTACCCCAGAACTGGGCTCAGAAACACACGGGCCCTCCTCCCTCAGACACCGGCCGCTACGTTCTGGCCCTAATTACCCCCACGAAAACATACCAAGGCACAGCTCAAGGGAGTGTCCTGATCACCGCCCAGGATATGTTCTTCACCCCGCTGCCGGCTGCCAACGCGCTCGATCTTGTCAAATTCATGAAAGACAATTTACAGGCTGACTACAGAGTGGAGATGAAGCCTACGGAGACCAAGATTGCCGGCCGGCCCTTTACCTTCTTTGCGTATTGGTCGCCGGTGGCCGAGTTGCACTGGTATGTTCTGGCCACGCAAATTCGTTGCCACGCCGTGGAGATTGTACTGAACAGCCGTGACACCAAGCTGTTGGAGAGTCTGGTCGTGGACCTCAACAAGATGAAGCTGCCCGCCGAAGCCGGCCCCACCGCGGGGAAAGGCGGAGGCGCTTTTCCTCTGTGTATCAAGGATTATGCCAGCGAGGAGCACGTGATTGAGCGCGTCGAACCGGTGTTCACCGAGCGAAGGTTTAACCCGGTACCGGTTCGGATCGTCATCGATAAAGAAGGCAAGGTAAAACACATTCACTTTCTCAGCGCGTTTCCTGAACAGACGAAAGCCATCACTGATGCCCTGGGAAAATGGAAGTTCAGGCCCTACATCGAGAATGGGCAGCCGGTTGAGGTCGAAACCGGCATCATGTTTGGTCGAGCGCCAACCCCTATCGTGCTTCCGTCGAAAGCCCCAGCCACTGACTGAAGCATTCCGGCTCCCTCCCGGATTGCGCAGTTTTACACCGGGGTAGCGTGTAAAGCTTCGTGCGTTGGGTGGTTCACACGCTTGCCAAAGTGCCCTCTGCTGGAGTTGAAGGACTTAGCGTCGCAAAAGTTCGGAAATCGTCCATTACTCCCCGCCAGCACCTTTAGTTCCTCACACTTACATCACAGGCGAGCAGATTATTCATAAAGTTCTGTGGCCTTGCTTTGTAAAGGTTTATGAGGGGGTGAAGGGGGAAAGTGCGCGGATGAATGGTCCCACCCGCGCAATCCACTTAGCTGTTATCACTGCTGCACTCGGAAAAGCCGGTGTCGCCGAATAGTTGCTGGCCGTTTGTACGCAGCGAGCAGGCTGTGAGGGTGTGATGGACGATTGCGCCTTGCACGCGTTCCATTTCACTCGGGTTCAGTTCGCGAGCGCCTCTGCGGCCAAGTACTCTATTGTCTTGATTCATTGTTGGGTTTCCTTTCCATGGTTGACTACCGCGACCAGCGAATCTACCTGCCGCCGCAATCTAGAGGGGGACCGTCCCCGTGGGGGAACTTAGGGCTCGGGGCACTGCAGAGGGCACCGGTCTGGATAGCGCCGTGCACCTGCGCAGTTTCGTCGACTGTCAGTTCACGGGCGTTTTTGCGGCTCAATACTCTGTTGTCTCGATTCATGAATTTCAGTCCTTTCAGCCGGGATTGATATTTTGTCCCAGCCATTACGAATTGTGTGCCCATTTCAGCACTGAAGGCAATCTGCTTTTTCCTTTTCTCACCTTAACCCGAACCGAAATGGAACGCGGGTGACGCTCAATCGCAGCCTGCTTCGCCCTTCATCGCTTCCCATGCCTCTCGCAAAATGATTGGCACGAGTAGCAATGCGGCCCTGGGATCCGCCCAAGAGATTTTGAACATCGCATTCAAAACCAGCCCGCCCAAGGACCTTGCCGTCTGAAAAAAGATTCGCGGGATTGCTACCTTCTTCGTTTTTTGTCCAATGTCCGCCGATCTCCTGGTTGAGACGAGCCATCATCGTCTCCGAGTCGGTCGGTGCATCCGTGGTCGCCGCGCTTCCGATGCACGGAACGCAGGCCAATAGAAGGAGCGCAATTGTCGCGTGAATTCGAATTCCTGACTTCAAAATCACCGTTGCAGTCTGTTGCAGTCTGTCAGGACACGCCCAAGCCACGGAATTTGCCAGGATTGCTAGCCAAAAGCCGAAACCGACCTCTAAGTCGCGACGGCAGATCAGCTCACTTCGGCGAGAAGCACGCGCCAGCTCTCGCGTTCGCGCCGGGGATCGACCAGGGCCTTGAGATCGCTGATGCGCCGCTTGAGTTCGCCATAGAATGCCGAATCGGTTTCCGCTTGCCGTATCAAGAGGCAAAGAGCGCGCGCGTCGCCCGCTGGAAAATAGCCCGGATATTCCGGGCCGAGGATGCCGATTGAGCCGGGAATCAAGGTGGACAGCACCGGCACGCCGGCAGCGATGGCCTCGCTCACGACGTTGGCTCCGCCTTCGAGAAGAGAAGTCAGGACCAGCAGATGGGAACCGGCCAAGAGGCGCAAGGCACGTTCATGTGGGAGGTCCCCAAGCCAGCCATAGCGGGGATTACGGATCTGCTCGGCCTCGGCTTCACGGGCCAGTTCCGGATCAAGAACACCGCCGGCATGCGCTACCTGCACGCGGGAATCCGTAGGCAGATCGCGCACGGCATAGGCTGCACGCAACGGATCTTTCACTGCACGCAAGTTAGCCAGGGCGCACACGCGAAACACATTTCCATCGGGCCGATCGGGCGGCCCCACAGGCTCGGCCGATTGATAGATGACCCGGCATCTGCCGCGGAGATGGGCGGGAAGGGCTTCCACAGCTTTCGGTTGGAGCACAACCAGACGTGAAGCTATTTCGAGAGACTTCCTGGCTTCCCAGCTTGTTTCGAGGTCCTGGTAGAGGTCGGTGCCGGTAAGGGCTACTACGACCGGAATGTCAGGATGCGCACGATGGAAGCGATCCACCGCTGGGAAGCTGTGCCGGGCGTGCAACGTAATCAGCAGGTCCCAATGTTTTGTTGGGCATGAGCCAGGCCATTCGTGCGCTACGTGGACTTGATGTCCCAACTCTTTCAAGAGCAGTGCCCAGCGCTCGGCGGTGGTACGGTTGCCGGTATGGGGCTGCGCCCGCGCCGGGTGAACTACGAGGATGTTCACATCAGGTCCAGGCGGCAGGTACGGAACCCCGCCCAAACGTCCCGGCGATCGGGAGTATAGAAGTTGCGCCAGGTGTTCCGCAGCAGCCGCGGCTGGGTGGTCCAGGCGCCGCCGCGCAACACTTTGTGCGTGCTAAACCAGGGCTGCGAGTATTCGCGATAAGGATCCACCTCGAAGCCCGGGTAGGGCTCGAAGTCATCGGCGACCCACTGCCACACGTTTCCAATCATCTGGCGGCAGCCGAAGGCGCTGTCACCCGCGGGCAAGGCAGCCACGTCCGCTGCCCCCCCAGAGGCGCCGCCAAGGTTGGCTTGTTCCGGGTTCGGCGGAGAATCTCCCCAGGGAAAGCGACGCTTGGTCGCGGCCAGAGCATGGCCAGTGCGCTCAGCCGACGCCGCAACCTCCCATTCGGCTTCCGTCGGCAGGCGTCGTCCGGCCCAAGTACAATAGGCCTCCGCTTCCCACCAGTTAATGTGCAGCACGGGACGATGGGGCTCGAGCCGCAACCATCTGTCAAAGTCCCGCCGGAGCCAGCGCCCGGCGCCTTCCTGATGCCAATAAAGAGGATGCGTCGCAGCCACGCTCTTGAGCCAATCCCAGCCGCGTTCGCTCCAGAACTCGCGCCGCCGATAGCCGCCGGCTTCGACAAAATCCTGGAACTCGCCCTGAGTGACCGCGGCCCGCGCGACGGCAAAAGGACGAACCTCAACCGGGTGGGCCCATTTCTCGTTGTCGAAGACAAACGGCTCTCCGGGCAGCGCTCCGAGCAAGAAGCGCCCCCCGGGAATCTCTACGTCGCCGTGTAGAGGTCCGGCCTCCCTGGCGACCGTCGAGGCTGGGACATGAGACAACCGTGGCGCGGGATAGCCGTGCGTCTGCCGGGTGTAAGTGAAGGCTTCGTTGTGCATGTCCTCGTGGAAGACGCCGAGCTGGATGAAGTAACGGTCCTCGTCGGAGAGATGGCCGGTTTCGATTCGTTCCAAAACCGCATCGCGCACGGCTACGAGATAGGCCAAGGTGTCCTGGCGCGCAGGAAGCAGCAGGTCCCAGCGGGTATCATGCGCGATAGCGGTCGAATCGTACAACGAGTCGATGCCGGGACGAATCGCGGGCTGGCCGGTGGCGTGGCGAAGCGCCCATTTTTCCTGAAACCAGGCCACGTGTCCGATCTCCCACAGGAGCGGGTTGACGATGGCCAGCCGCGGACCCATCAGTTGTTCGTCGGAAAGATCGGCCACCAGATCAAAAGTGCGGGTGCGCGCATCCCGAACCCACGTGGCAAGATCGGCATTCGTGGGAGGCGGCACATTCACAATTGTGCTCTGCGCGTTCACGGGCTGCTCCAAGTCCTTTGCGGGTTCGACCCAATTCTAGCCAATCAACAATCTACCCGGCAAACCTGGGCATGACCAGCCGGCGCCGTTTATCGGCGCGCAGAAGTCGGCTGGGAAGTGCTCAGAAAAAGTTCGGAATCCCCGTTACTCCGCCATTCCGTTTTCCGGCTTTCAGGACTTTTCCAAATACTCAATTGCGCGACGGACTACTTCGCAACGGGCTTCCCACAAGGTGAAGCTTTGCGTGCCCACGAAAAACGTCGGCGAGGAAACCAGGGGAGATAAGCCAGCCATTTTTTGGGTCGCTAGAATAGCGGACACCATCTCAACGCTGATGTCCAGTAGTTCCCGGAAATCGGACAAATCATAGCCCGAGGGTAATTCAGGATACGGCTTGAGCAGTTGCTGCTGAAGGTCGCCGGAAGTTTTGCCCCAGAGCGCCACACCGAGTGTTGCCGCGAGCGCCATGCGCCGGCGCATCTGAGCCTCCGCCTGCAGCGCGTCAGCCGTTCCGAAGGGCCGCGCTTGCATTAACGCATCAAACTCTTCCTCGGTCATCGATATTCTCCTCTGGAGGTCGGGCCATGGAAGCCGTGTCAACCATAGTGAAGATGCTATCTCAGGTCGCCGGCGAAATGCCCGACCCAGTGCTGGAATCGCTTTCAGTTTCCGGGCACACCCATCCAGACTGGCAAATGCGTGTTGCCGGCCTCAAACATCACCCAAACGCGGCTCTGTAGCGGCGGCGCCGCCGCGGAGCCAACCGGTACGCAGGCCGAGGCCCACTCTCCCCTGAGGTTCAGCGACGGGATTTCCACCTGCACGCGCATGTGGGGATCAGGCCTGGACGTCACGATTGCCGGGTAAAGCCCATAGGCTTGCCCCGATGATGGCTTTGTTTCGAGAGGTATTGCTGGATGCGGAGTCTGGTTTCGCACGGACTGTGCGGCGGTCGTAGTGCCGGCAAGAGCCCATGCTTTTACCGGACGCACGGCATGGACAATGATAGCCAGGATCGCCGGTAACAGGCAGGCAGCCACGAGCAGCCGCGAAGACTTTGCGAGGTGGGTCATGGTGTTTTCCCTCGGTTGTAGTTTTGCCTGTCATGTTACATGCGACACGGGCTTGCGGCAGCACTCAGGCTTCGCGAAATGAGTGTGTTTACGCCAGCCAATCTGACGGCTTTCTTCCCCATGACTTCAATTGACTTGCCTGCTCCCGGCTGTTACTTTCATCAGCCAAGATGCTGAAGCTGGTCGCACTTGCGTGTTTCCTGACGGTGAGTATCGCCGCCCAAAGTCCGGGGAAAGACAGTCCCCCCAAGGACGCCGAAAAAGGCGCAGCGACGAAAGCGCCTCTGCCTTATACCACCAAGTCCATCGCGCGGGGCAAGCAGTTCTATCTTCTTCATTGCGTCGAATGCCATGACCAGGATGGCAAAGGGCTGGGCCGGCGCGACTTCAATGGCACTCCGCCCGCCGACCTTACCAACCCTGATGAATGGCTGTATGGGACCTCGGCAGAGGCAATTTTCGCGAGCGTGCGCGACGGCTCGAAGAATGACATGCCTGGGTTCAAAGACAAGCTGCAGGACGAACAGATCTGGCACGTCGTAAACTTCCTGCGCAGCCTCTGGCCTGAGTCGAAACGGCCGAAGCTGGAGACGGTCACTGACCCGAAAGGCCCGAAATAGGAGGAGCTCACGTGGCAAAGAAAGAAGCAGGCAAGGCCGGATCGCGACGAGACTTCCTCAAGCAGTCGATGCTGACTGCGGCCAGCGCGCTGGGAGCGGCGAAAGTGGTCGCAGCGGCGACAACGCCGCCAGCGCCGGCAACAACGACGATCCGCCTGCCCGATGCCATCCCTGCGGCTTTGAATCTGCCCGTCAAACCGGCCAGCTTCCCCATGCGCGGGTCGCAGGTCTTCGCCAAAGTTTGCAAAAACGAAGGGCTGGCCGCTTTGTTCTGCTGCCCTGGTAACTACGACGTTATCAATTCGATCTGTGATGAGGGTATCCCTTGCTTTGGTGGGAGGACTGAAGGCGCCATGTGCGCCGCCGCCGACGGTTTCATCCGCGTCACCGGCGAGATCGCCGCCTGCTCCGGCACTGAAGGCCCGGGCTTCACCAACATGATCATGAACATTGCCGCCGCCAACGCCGCGCGAACGCCGCTGCTTGTCTTGGCCAGCAACAAGCGACTGTCCGAAGATGACAGCGAGATGGGCATTCAGACTGCCTACCAGCAGCCCACCACCGAAGGCATGCGCAAGTACGGCAAGCGATTGATCGATCCCAACCGGATTTATGAATATTCCGCTTACGCTTTCCGGCAGTTGAAAACCGGCGTACCACGCCCTGTCCACCTGGATTTTCCGGCGGAAGTTTATGGCGCGAAGTTCAAAGATGCGAGCGAGCTGCGCTACTACCACGAGAGCTCCAAGTATCGGACGGACGCCAAGCCTTACCCGGACCCCAAACGCATCCGTGCACTCGCGGAGATGATCGGCAAGTCGCAGCGTCCCATGATCGTGGCCAGCACCGGCGTGTTCTACAGCAAAGCCTGGGAGGTCCTGACCCGGGTGGCGGAAAAGGCCGACATTGCCGTGGTGGAGTCAGGCGTCGTGCGGGGGCAGTTCTCTGACGGTCACCGCCTTTCGGCAAGCACCGCGCCCGGCGTGCTGATGAGTGCCGACCTGGTGATCTTCGTTGGCCAATACTCCATGCCGAATGTCGGCGAGTACAGCTTCAGCCCAGACGCCCATTATGTTCGCATCGACCCCGATGCCGCCGATATCGGGCGCAACATGCCGATCGACCTGGGGATTGTCAGTTGCGAAAAAGCGGCGATGGAATCCTTGTTGGACGCGGTGCCGTCGATGCGCCGTGAAGCCTGGGTCGCGGAGCTGGCGGCGGAACGTAAGAAGTTCGAAGATGAAAACGCCGATTATTACAAGACCGGCCTCACTTACAAGGACGCCGTTCATCCCGCAGTGATTGCCCAGCAACTCAGCGATTTTCTATATCGTGGCGACCTGGCCAAGGAACAGACGACGGTGGTGGCCGGCGGCTACGGGATCGCTCGCTATACCCGCCGCTACTTCCGCGCTTACCGTCCCGGTCAGATTTGTAACGGCGCTTATCAATATGGCGCCATCGGGCCGGATTGCGGATACGCATTCGGTGTCAGCGCTGCGGTGCAGCTGGGAGTCGGTCCCCAGGCTGCTTATCGCGGCGCTCCCATCATCGGTATCACCGGCGATGCCGGATTTGCCTATTCCGGCATGGAATTGGAGACCATGGGCAAATATAAGATGCCGGTGGTGATGATCGTTTACAACAACAACGCCTGGGGTGTCCAAGGTTCAGGACGAGCGGCGCACATGTACCTGTTCCATGAAAATCTTCGCTACGACAAAATGGCCGAATCCCTCGGAGCCCGCGGCGAATACGTTACGCGGCCTGAAGATTTTCTGCCCGCGCTCAAGCGCAGCTATCAGATCGCCGCGACCGAGAAGATCTCCACGGTGATCAATTGCCAGGCCAAGCGTGAGTTCTGGCAGAAGGCGCAGTATCCACCGGGATTCCTGGGGAAAGTGGAACCAGGTTGCATGGCCTACGATCACTAGTTCGACGCGCCGAGAGCGTAGTACGTTGAATCACCGACTGCTGGTTCGGCTCGTGGCGGTGTCAAGAATCGGGTGATCGCGCGTGATCGGGTCATCTGAAGAAACAACCAATGCCTCGAAACCACAAAAGTGTTGGGGAACGCTTGCCGCTTTCGAAAGCTCTTGCCCGGCTTCATAGCGAACTGGAGACCTACGCGCGACGGGGCGTCTTTCGCTCGTTCAGCCAGACGCGCGCCGACGGCAAGCGGGGGGATTTTCGCTTCTACTGGCTCTGGAACCTGCCCTTCCACCTGAGTTTCGACGGCAAACGCGGGACCTTGTCATTCAAGAATCTTCTGCCCGGAGTGCCCGCCGGATCTGAATTGAATGCCAAGCTCAAGGCCTTCATCAAAGACCGCTTTGCGAACGATCAGCCCGAGCACCGGCGCCTGGATCCCAAGCGAGTCTCAGTTCGTTATTCCAACCTGCGGGGCAATGTCAGTATCACTTTCCTGGTGGCGGCCAACGAATATGAGTACGGAGTTCGGAAGGCGTTGAACCTGATCAACGAGATCTTTGTCGGCTTCCTGAATGTCCACTTTCTGGAATACACCGCGGAACATTTTCACAAGCGCGAGGACTGAAAATCTCAGCTCGAAGTTTGGTTCCTTGAATCGCCATTGGAGTGTAAGATGCCGTCCATGCATATGCCGAAGCTTTACATAGGGGTTGCCAGTGTGCTGCTGGCCGTGGCCCTGGTAGCACCGGCCCAAGACCAGTCTTCTCCGCCCGCTGCTCCGCCGCTCGCGCATTTTCATCACCTGCATCTCAACACCACCGACCCGCAGGCCGCCATCAGCTTCTATACCGCTAAACTCGAGTCTGAGAAGCGCAAGTTCGCGGGCGCCATGGACGCGGTGTGGTCGCACAAGTCCTGGTTGCTCTTTACCAAGATCAACGCGGCGCCAATCTCCGAGATTACGTCTCCCATCTGGCATATGGGCTGGGGTGGCGGCGAGAACATGAAAGAGACCTATGAAAAACAGGTCGCAAGCGGCACCAAGTTCCGAACGCCGATCACCGATATCAGCGATCAGTGTGATGGGAAGGGAGGAAATGGACGCTTCTTCTTCTCCTACATGGATGGTCCCGACCACGCCCTGATCGAACTCAACACCACGGCTGCCAACGTTACTTATTTCGATCACGTTCATCTGCTGAGCGAAGACCCTATTGCCGCCGCCGAGTGGTACGTGAAGGAGTTCGGAGCGATGGCGGG
>CAZFRV010000108.1:0-7417 GCA_964521445.1 uncultured Acidobacteriaceae bacterium | reverse complement strand
GGGGGTGCCTCCAGGCCTCGTTCTCTCGTCCCATCTGCTGGGATTCCATGGATGTCCCTGTGTACAGCTCGTATCGCGTGACTAGAAAGGCCGTGCCGCGATAACCTTGGAGGCCCAATGATAACCGATCAGGCGGATCAGCGAATCTCGTTGCACCATGCGCTCGGAGCGCTCAGGCCTCCCGAGAACATCACGCAAGAGGCCTTCGATGACGACGCGCACTTGCGCCGTCTGGTGCAACTGGCTCCCGGCGGGCGAGCGGAAGCCGGCGACCTACTGGAGTACACTCAGGATCTTCTCTACACCGACATCCAGCGTCCTCTTCTCGCCTATCTGCTCCCGATTTGCCTGGAAGCATGGCGTGACGACCTGCGCGGTACGCACCGCGAGTACGGCCGCTTCGTCGAATACTTCTACACTGTTTTGGCCACGCGCAGCATCTTAGAAACCCATTTGACTCCCCAACAAGGCGCGGTGATTGCAGACTTCATGCGGCAATCGATTCTCGATGAAGTGGACGATCAGCGCGGGCTGGCCTATGAAGGTTCGGGCGCGCGGCCGTACCGCTGGTTCCTGGCCATGACAACCCATGGCGTGCTGCTGCCGGATGTTGATCGTTTGTGGACTGCATGGTGGTCGCTGGCCACAGTTGGGCGCGCCGTTGCGGCGGTTCAGTATGCGTCATGTCTCATGTACCCGGAAAGAGCGAACCCGGTTTTTTTGCCAGCGACTCGCGAACGAGGAGGAGGTCCTCCCTGTCTCTGGGAATTCGCGGGACCGTTGTATACCAAACGTTGGCTGGAACCGAACATCAATTTCCTACAGGGAGCGCTCACTGTCGCCGCGATGAACGACGTGCTGAAGCGAGCCGTCGAGCGCTTGCTGGGTCAACCCGAGCATGATGCGGCTGCTCAGGTGCAAGCCGATCTCCCGTCGCGGGTCGCGACACTAACAGCCCGCTGTACTGAACTCCCAAAGCTGCTCGCAAAGAATCAGCCCGTCGCGTCGCTCACTTGGTCACCGTAACCTTCGACTTCACTGGGATGGGCTGCTTTGGCTGGGTTATGCGGTCGGCATTCTTCAATGTTGAATGCCCGCGGATGTCCCGAGTTCCCGGCGAGCGGCATGGCAACGCCGTATTTCGCGACCCAGGCGGTCCATCTCCGAAATCTGCATGTAAGGAAGAGCGCCGCGCCCACGAAGACCGCTGAAGGTATCCAGGGCGGTTTGATATGAGGCCAGGGCTAGCTTCAAATCAACGGATGAGCGCGGCCGGTCCAACGAAGCGCTCAGGGTGCGAGCCTGGTAAGCATCGCCGAGCAGGCCTGTAGCTTTGCCAAACTGCACCGTGCTGTCCGTATTCGAAGGATCTGCCGTCTTCAGGTCGCCGCTGATTGTTGCCGCTCGATGTCCGTAGTCAAGGGCCTGGGTGAGTTGGCCGCGCCGCAGCGAGGTCTTTCCCAGTCCATAGTAAGCGTCAGCCAGGTTCTGCCGAGCGCGCTGGTCGTTGGGATCATTGCGCGCCGCTGTATCGGCAATCGCCTGCGCCCGGCGATAGTTCGCGGAGGCTTCAGCCAGATCGCCTTTCTTTCCGAAGGTATCGCCGAGGGACGAAAAGGAGTCCGCCAGATCCAGCTGCGCGCGCACATTCGTGGCGTTTCGTTCCAGCACCGCCTTGCGCATGGTCAATGACTTTTCGCCGACCTCCAGGGCCCTGGAGTAGTTGCCGCAATCATTCCAGCTCACCTCCATCAATTGGTAGGTCAGGGCGAGGTTATACTGCGCAATTTGCGCTCTCCGCTTTTCCGCAGAAGCCGCGAGACGGGAAAATATCTCCTCCGCCTTGGAGTAACTTTCCAGGCTGGCCGAGCAGTCGCCGCTGAAATTCTGGTGTCGGCCCAGGCTGACATAGACAATGCTCAACAGGGTCTGATAGCCCAGGGTCTCAGGATGTTTCTGCGTCAATTCTGTAGCGATGGTCAGGGCCTTGTCATCGTAGCGCAGCGCAGCCTCATGATCGGCGGTTGAGGCCAAGGCATGGCCTAGCCTCATATACAGGACGCCAAGCGCGTCTTCGTCTTTCTCCGATTGGGGATTCGCCTTCAAGAGCCCTTCAGTGATTTGCGCCGCCTTCCGGTAACTGGCCACCGCTCCCGATATGTCGCCAAGGTTTTCCGTACCGGGCCGGCCCTGGATGTCTGCGATCCTTGAATACGCGTCGGCAAGTTCCCGCTGCAGTGACGCATCGCCGCCGGCTTCGCCCGCGAGGCTATCGAGATAGTTCAGAGACATGCCCACGATCATCTTTCGTGCGGCCACAGAACCGGGGAGGTTGGCGATGGCATCGTGCACGTCAAACAGAGAGTTGGAGAGCTTGCGAACGTCATTGAAGCGGCGTTCAGCACGCAGCCTCTGATCGCGGGCGAGGGCTGCCTGTTGCCGGGCCACGCGCGCTTCATGCAGCGTGACCGCCATTCCTGTCACCAGCGTGGCGGCGATGGCAGCGGCCGCAGCAACGCCGGCCCTGTGGCGCGTGACAAATTTTGAGGTCCGGTATCCGAGGGTGTCTTTGCCCGCGATCACCGGCAGGTGCTCCAGGTGCCGGCGCAGGTCTTCGGAGAACTGTTCCACGGATGCGTAGCGGCGCTCGGGTTCCTTGCGCAAAGCCATCAAGACAATGTTGTCCAAGTCGCCGCGCAGGCGTTTGCTGAGTTTCTCCGGGGAGCCATCGCGCACGCCGCTCGTCTGGTCCGGAGGTATCTGCAACCCGCCGTGTTCTTTGGTGTCCGCCTCCGTCCGGCGCACCGCTGTGCTCGGCTTTTCCGGCTCGCTCTCGCAGACCGCCCGCGCGACTTGGTTGGGGGCGTTGCCGGCCCGGCGATAGGGACTGCATCCCGCAAGCAACTCGTAGAGCACGACTCCCAGAGAATAGACATCGCTGGCGGTGGTGATGGCGCCGCCTCGAACCTGCTCGGGGCTGGCGTATCCTGGGGTCAGTACGCGGAGGACAGTCAGGGTGGCATCCTTCTGAGTGGCTGGGGCTTCGGGATCAACGATCTTGGCGATGCCGAAGTCGAGGAGTTTGGGAACACCATCCTGCGTAACCAGAATATTGCCCGGCTTGATGTCGCGATGGACGATCAATCGCTGATGCGCATATTGGACCGCCGAACAAACCTGGCGGAAGAGTTTGATCCGGTCGGCGGTCGAGAGCCTGTGCGAGTCGCAATAGCGATCGATACGCTGGCCTTCGATCAACTCCATCACCACGTAAGGCACGCCGTCTCCGGTGGTGCCGCCGTCGAGCAGCCGGGCGATGTTGGGATGATCGAGGCTGGCCAGAATCTGCCGCTCGTTTTTGAAACGGCTGTTGACCGAGCCGGGGTCCTGACCGGAACGCACTAATTTGATCGCGACTTGAGTCTGGTACTCATCGTCGGCGCGGATGGCGCGATAGACCTCACCCATGCCTCCGCTGCCGATCTTTTCCACGATTTGATAAGCGCCAAGCCTTCGGCCCAGCAGCGGTTCATCATGATCGCCCAGCTCGAATTCGGCAGCCAGCGATTGGGCTGCAACTTGCAGCGCCGGCGTTTCGATGAATCCGGCCGCCTGCTTTTGATAAGCCAGCAGGGACTCTACTTCACGGCGCAGGCCCCGGTCTTCGCCGCAGGCTGCGTCAAGGTAGCGGGACTGTTGGCTCTCTTCCCGCTCCAGGGCCGCGTGGCACAACTCTTCTATACGGCGCCATCGCTCAGAGTCCATCTTGCTTCTCCACGCTCAACTCCCGCAACAGCCAGAGCTTGGCCATCTTCCAATCGCGTTTAACGGTTTCGTCGGAAACTTTCAGGACCGCGGCCGTTTCTTCGATGCTCAGCCCGCCGAAGAACCTGAGCTCCACCACCTGGCTCTTCCTCGGGTCAACACTCGCCAGCCCATGGAGCGCCTGGTCCAGCGCCACAATGTCGGCCGGGGGCTGCTGGGAGACCAGCAGGCTTTCATCGAGCGATATCTGGTGTGCTCCCCCGCCGCGCTTTTGGTAGTTGCGGGAACGGGCGAAGTCGGTGAGGATCCGGCGCATCATGCTCGCGCAGAGCGCGAAGAAATGGGCGCGGTCCTGCCACATGACATCGCGGAGGTTGACCAGGCGGAGATAGACCTCGTTGATCAAGGCTGTGGCTTGCAGCGTGTGGTCGGGCTGCTCGCGGGCCATGTAACGGCGCGCGGTACGGTGCAGCTCTTCGTAAACCAGAGGCGTTAGTTTCTCCAGCGCCTGAGCGTCTCCCTCGCTCCAGGCTCGGAGCAAACCCGTAATTTCATGTGGGGAAGATGTCATGCCACCTTTCACGGCGCCAAAACTCGTCCCAACTGGTTGCGATTTTGGCACAGAGTATAACACCGTTGCTGCGCTTTCCATGCGCGGACCGCTTGTTTTCAAGGCGCTCGGCTCGCGCTCAAAAATTCTCCGCGGCTTAACCTTTTCCAGCGCCATTCCCGCTAACGAGAGAGGCTGGCTTTGTGCGGACCTCGCACCAAGTGGGTCTCCGCGGCTGCCTTTTGGTGGAAGTAATGAGTGGGTGGCGGCAGTTGCTGTGGATCGACACTCCGTGCCAGGCCAGCGAGGCGGGTGCAAGGCATGGCTACGGCCATAGCCGTGCCTTGCGCATCGCAGGATAAATTCTTGGCCCGGCTTACCCGCTTCGGGGCCTGATTCCCGCTAATAGAAGGCAGGAGGGATTTATGTCTCACTTACCTGGCCGGAGGGTCTCCCGCGGCCTGACTGTGCTGCTGATCGCAGGCTGTATGGCGATGGCTACTGCCGGCTGTCAAAGCAAGAGTCCGGGATCGGCCTCAGGGATGTCCTCAGGATTCGCGGTTCCGGGTCATTCGGGCGGAGCGCAGGACTCGAAGAAGATTACCGACGGAATGAAACGGCTGATGGATTCCCTCGAGAAACCGGAAGCTCCCTTTCACTTCTCTTTCCAAGCCAAGGAGAACGTGAACCCGAAGTTCCCGATGCAGGCCGGAGAACTTCCGGAGCTTGGCCCGGTGACGGTGGAGGCTGACGTGTCTTCTGACGACGTTTCGGTCACCGAAAATCGCAACGGAAAACAGACGCAAAGCAAAGCCAGTAAATCCGACGCGGCGGGATATGGGCTGGCGAAACTTGGAGTGATGAGCTGCATGCTGGATGTGACTTTCCCATTTGCATACGCCGGCCCCACCGCCCAGTCTGCTGGAACCGACGCGGTCGGGGGCGTCCCCGCAGACAAGTTCAACATGGATACAAGCACCGCAGATGCGAGTACGCAAGCGGCGCTGGCGATGCTTGGCGGAATGCTCAACGGGAAAGTCAAGATCAAGTCCGTGAAGGGATCGGCGTGGCTTGAAAAATCCAGCGGCCGCCTGGTGAAGTTCGATCTGGATACGGATCTGAGCAGTCAGGATGGCCATTCCTGGCAAGAGCACTACGAAGTGTTGGTCACGCCAAAGTAATGATGCACGATCGAGGAGCGCCGGAAGAAAGAACGGAAATTTTCTCGGGGGAGGAAGGTAATGATGAAGGAAAAAATACTCAGATTGGCGATGGTTACAGCGCAATGCGTGATGGTGTGGCTGGGCGCACTTCTGCTGGCGAGTCTGGGCGCCGCGCTGCGAACGCAAGGTCAATCGATGGTGCAGCATTCGCCGACGCCAACACCAACGCCCAAGGTGGCTGGGCATCCGCCATCGCCTCCGCGCCCGACACCGAAAATTGCCGGACGGCCGACTCCTACGCCAACTCCACGTCCAATCGTGGGCCACGTAGTCCAGACACGCCTGACAGCGTCGAGGAGCGCCTCGGCCTCCTGTCCGATGCAAGAGAACTTCAACGGCGCCATCACCACCAATGGGGCCACTCAGGTCACATACACATGGACCAGTTCCGATAACTCAACCTGGCCCCAGAGCACGCTGCACTTCGCCAGTGCGGGCACGAAGGCGGTCAGGGAGACCTGGACACTGGGCGCTGCGGGGCAAACGGTCAACGGCTGGGTGCGTCTCAAGGTCCTCTCGCCCAACGCATACATGTCGAACCAGGCGCCGTTTCATTTCCGATGCCCTTGAAGACTTTGATGGGAGCGTCAGCGCAAGGAGCGGGCCAAAATGTTCATAGTTGGCAATTAAGGAGGAAGAACAACGATGATCCAGCGACAGAAACAATCTCTTATGACGAGCGCACGCATTCCGGCGGTCTGGATGTTTTTGATCGCGGCGGCAGTGGTGATGGCAGGCTTCCTTCCCGGAGTGGCGCAGGGACCGCTGAAGATCCCGTCCTTTTCTGCTGACCAGATTCACACCATGGGCGGCAAGACCAAGACCTCGAAAGTGCATGCCACGCCGGGCGCCATGCGGCTGGAGGGCGAGGACAAGGGAAAAAAATCCATCGTGATCATGCGCTTTGACCGCAAGGTGATGTGGAGCCTCATGCCCGACCAGAGGATGTACGTTGAGCTGCCGTGGGCCAGCCAGTCGGAGTGGGCTTCCTGGGTGGCAGGAGCGGAGGTGCAGCGCCAGTCCCTGGGCACGGAGCAGGTGGGAGCCTACCTGTGTGAGAAATCTCGCGTACAGGTCACGCTTCAAGGCAAGGTCTACACCAGCTTGGAATGGACGGCCACGCAGTTGAACGGCATGGTGGTGAAGACCCAGGATGAGAAAGGCCAGTGGTCCACCGAATATCAGAACGTCCAGCTTGGCCCGCAGGATCCATCACTGTTTGAGGTCCCGGCGGACTACAAGAAGCTCTCCCTGGGCGGGATGTTCCAGCCCAAATGAGTGGAAGGCGTTTGGCGAAGCCTTGCAAGTCTCGCACGAAGGGGAAACTGCAAAAGAGGTCACATGAATGCTCAAAGAGCATGTTTAACATCCTCGGCCATCGCGGGAGCGATGCTTCTGGCTACTCTCTTACCTCCCGCGCAGGTTCGTCTCTGCGCACGTGCGAGCAATGCGCAGCACCGTGCAATCCGAGGGGCGATCGTGCAATCCGGAACCGGGAACAAACCCGGCAGGTCCACGGCTAATACGGGCGCCCGCGGCACGTCGATACCAAGACCACAGCCTCGCCCAAGCCCGAAGCCTTCCCCTGCTAACGTGGCTGGTGGCGTTCACAAAACGAACGGCGGTCAGACCGGGAATGGCAAGAGCACCGGATCTGGCGCACCCGTAACAAACGGCCAAACCGGTGGAAGCAGCGGGAAGAGCACCGGGTCTGGAGCGCCTACTACAAACGGGTCTAGTGGCGGTCAAAGCGGCAGCGGTCGCGGTCCTAGCACTAACGCAATCGGAGGTGCGCAGCAGACGGGACTGAAGCGTGGTTCATCGCTCCCATCCACCGGCGGTAACCGTGGCGCTCAGCCAAAGGCAACGCCCAAGCCGC
>CAZFRV010000107.1:0-20001 GCA_964521445.1 uncultured Acidobacteriaceae bacterium | reverse complement strand
TCGTCCTTACGCAAATCGGCGTCTGAACAGGTAGATGAGATAGGCGCCGCACAGAAAGATGGCCTCAAGGGTGAAAAACATCATCAAAAAGCAGCTGTTGACGCGCAGCAGCAGCTTGTTGCTGAGGCTCCAGTCACTGGTTGGCGGACGCAACTGCATGGCCTTGTACATCTCCCGGGCCACGATCGAAAAGTAATACACCAGCAACATGTAGAAGCCAATCCAGAAGAGCCACCAGAACAGCGGACCCACCGTGTCGGAAAGGTGGGTCAGGCCCCAAGCATTGCCGCTCAGGGCAAAGTGCAGGAACACCAGCAAGATGAGGTTAAGCCACAAGCCGGAAGCGGTGGCGAAATAAAGATAATAGTCGCCGGCGGCGCGCACGTTGCTTTTGGGATAGTCGCGCCGGACGCCGCTGGTCACCAGTCCTGCGGCCAGCACCAGGGCCAGGGAGAAGACGAATGGCGTGCCGGAATTGGCGACGGCTTCAGCCCGCTGCTGGGAGCGCAGCTCGTTTTCGCGCTCCGCCATTTGCTTCCGGTAGTCCTCGAGCGACTTGCGGGCATCGTCCTGTGAGCTCGCCAGCTGGCCTAGCGCCTCTTGCCGCGGTACGGTTTTCCAGACGATGGCTTTGGGTGAAGACAGAATCTTTTTGGTTTCGGCCTGAGCGGCGTCCATCACGCCCTGCTGACGTTTTGCTTCGGCTTCCACATTGGCCTGCAGGGCCACAATCTCGTCCTGCAGCCTGCCACTGTCGCGGGTTTCGTACCAGTTGAGAAGGGAAATCAGCGCGGCCGCCAAAACCAAACCTTCGAAGGCAAAAACCAGGGGCGACGACCAACCCCGAGGCGTTACCACGGCCGCATAAGGCAGCAGCTCGGCGTTCTGGTCAATCATGTTCTTCTGCTTGAGGAAAGGAAGCACGCCCGGCTGCTGCTGCCATTGTTGCCGGAAGGTCTCCACCGGCGATAGTTCCGCCTCAACTAATTCCGGCTCGTTCGCGTCTTGCAACACGTTTTCCATCGTAGCCCGAGTGTTTCTTTAGCATGATTCCACGGGGGTCACAAGCACCAGGAGTGCAATGGGGCCACATGCACTGGCGGGGGACGGGGAAGGCGGGTCATCCGTGAGCGGACGCTTGCCCGGCCCGCCGTTAGAATGGTCTGCGATCATGGACACAGAGGATAGACGCAGGCTGCACCCGCTAAACGGGGGCCATCTGGCTTTTGAAGTCGTGGGCCACGGAGCGCCCGTCGTCTTCTTGCACGGTTTCGGTCTCGATTCCCGCGAGTGGACTCCGCAATGCGATGCTTTGCAGTCGCATTATCGAATCATTCGCTACGATCTTCGCGGTTTTGGGCGTTCCTCGGCCGTCCCCGACGCAAGCTATGCGCACGAAGAAGACTTGGCGTCGCTTCTGGGCGAGCTTCATGCCACTCCGGTCCACCTGGTTGGTCATTCCATGGGGGGCCGAATGGCGCTACGCTTCGCCTCTGCTTATCCAGACGCAGTTCGCTCCCTGGCGCTGGTTGATAGCGCCTTGGACGGGCATGCCTGGTCAGAGGATTGGCGGTCCCGCTGGAGCGACATGAGCACGGCCGCGAAAAGTGGACGGCTTGCGGATGCCAGGCGCCAATGGCTAGGGCATCCCCTGTTTGAAACAACACGCGCCTCCGCACCCGGAGCCGCCCTTCTGGCGAAGATGATTGAGGACTACAGCGGCTGGCATTGGCAGCACGAGGATCCGGCACGGGTGCCATCTCCGCCGCTCGCGGAACGCTTGACGGAGGTCCACACCCCGGCGTTGGTGATCATGGGTGAACGAGATCTGCCGGATTTTCACCGCATCGCCGATCGTCTGGTAAAAGACTTGCCGGCAGCGCGCTATGTGGAAATCGCGGACGCCGGCCACATGGTGAACCTGGATGCATCCCAAGGGTTCAACTCTGCCCTCGCGGCATTCTGGGAGAGTCAATGAGTCTCAAGCCGGCGGGCAGCCAGGTTTGGCATCCAGGAAGTCAGTGATGGAGAGTTTGCATCCCGCGGCGCGCTTCTTTATCGTGAATACCTGACCACCCGGCTGCAAGACGATGGCAAACGATCCCAATGAACCTAACGGCGGCGCATTCGGACATCCCGGCATCCTGCCCACGTGGACCACCAGCTCCAAGGACGGCATTGGCACGGCCTACTCCACGGCCAGCCGCGTCTGGTTCACGCTGGCCCAGGGAATCATCACCGAGGTTTACTATCCCACCATCGACCGCCCGCAGGTTCGCGATGCGCAATTCCTCGTCAGCGACGGCGAGACTTTCTTCCACGAAGAAAAACGCGACTTGGCCGGCGAAGTGGTGCGCCTGGAAGCCCAGACCCTGGGCTACCACGTGACCATGTCCGACCCTCGAGGTCGGTACCGCATCGAGAAAGAAATCATCTGTGACCCGCACCAGGGCACGGTGCTGATGCGTGCGCGGCTGCTGGCGTCGGATGCCTGGGCGAAGAAACTGCATCTCTACTTCCTGCTCGCGCCGCATCTGGAAGTGGGCGGAGGCCACAACTCGGCGATGAAGGCCAACGTCGCCGGCCGCGACGTGTTGCTGGCGTGGAAGAACAGCACCTGGCTGGCGGTCGGCTGCGATCGCCGCTTGGCCCGCACTTCCTGCGGCTTCGTCGGCTTCAGCGACGGCTGGCAGGACATCAATGACAATTTCAAGATGGACTGGGAATTTGACCGCGCTGAAAACGGCAACGTGGCCGTGATGGCTGAAGTGGATCTTTCCGCGGGCAAGGACTTCACCATCGGCGTGGCGTTCGGCGACAGCCTGCATGCGGCCACTGCGGCGCTCAACCAGTCCCTGGCGGTCCCGTTCGACCGGCACCGCGCCCGCTTTATCGACCAGTGGCAGCGCATCAGCAACACGCTGCTTCCGCTCGGCCATGCGGGCGGCGATGGCGGCCATCTCTACCGCAGCAGCCGCACCCTGCTGCTCTCGCACGAAGACAAGACCTTCGCCGGCGCGCTGATCGCCTCCGCCAGCATTCCCTGGGGCGAAGCCATGGGCGACGACGATCTCGGCGGCTACCATCTGGTCTGGGTGCGCGATATGGTCAACAGCGCCACAGCGCTGCTGGCTTCCGGCGACAAGGTCACGCCCCTGCGCGCGCTGGTCTATCTAGCCTGCTCCCAGCAGCCGGACGGCGGCTTTCCGCAAAACTTCTGGATTGACGGCACGCCCTACTGGAAGGGCATTCAACTGGACGAGGTAGCATTTCCTATCATGCTGGCCTGGCGCTTGTGGAAGGCGGAGGCGCTGGAGCAGTTCGATCCCTATCCCATGGTCAAGGCCGCCGCTCGCTACCTGATCGAGAGCGGTCCGGTGACCCAGGAAGAACGATGGGAAGAGTGCAGCGGTTTCTCTCCGTCAACGCTGGCCGCGAGCATCGCGGCTTTGATCTGCGCCGCCGACTTTGCCCGCGCCCGCGGAGAGACGCGGATCGCACAATTCATTGAAGACCATGCCGACTTTGTGGAGTCGCACGTGGAACGCTGGACCGTCACCACTCAAGGCACGCTGGTGCCGGGAATATCACGCCACTACATCCGCATCTTGCCTGCGGACGTGAATAAAGTCTCGCCGCTCGAAGATCCCAACACCGGCGTTGTTACACTGTCCAACCAGCCCCCGCCCGGACCGTTCTCGTTCCCGGCCAAAGACATTGTGGACGCGGGCTTCCTGGAGCTGGTGCGTTATGGAGTGCGTAAGGCCGGCGACCCGTTGATGGAAGATTCGCTGCGCGTGATCGATACCGTTCTGCGCGCCGAGACGCCTTACGGCCCGGCTTGGCGCCGCTATAACCATGACGGTTACGGTCCCGGCGCCGACGGCGCGCCCTACACCGGCTACGGAATCGGCCGTGCCTGGCCGCTACTCGCGGGCGAACGCGCCCACTATGAACTCGCCGCCGGGCGCGACGTTCGTCCCCTGATTACCGCCATTGAAAACTTTGCCTCGCAAGGCGGTATGCTCCCGGAACAGGTGTGGGATGCGCCCGATCTTCCTGTTGCGGGAATGTACTTGGGCAGGCCCGCCGGTTCGGCCATGCCCCTGATGTGGGCCCACGCCGAGTACATCAAACTTCTGCGCTCGGTCAACGATGGTGCGATCTTTGACCTGATTCCCATTGTGGCCGCGCGTTATCACGCGCAAAAGGGGCGCAAAGACCTGGAAATCTGGAAGTCCTCACGTCAGGTGCGCGCGATGACCGCCGGCGCGATGCTGCGCGTCGTGTCCGCCGGCCCGTTCCGCCTGCGTTGGTCTCTTGACGGCGTCGCGCCGGGACAGTCGTTGCAGGAGCAAGCCTCAATCGGCAGCGGCCTGGGCCTGGAGTTTGTGGACATTCCTACCCGTGCCGGCCAGGCGGCGACGCTGCGCTTCAGCTTCCAGGAGACAGACTCTGCAGGCGGATCTTTGCCGGTTGACATCGTGCACGAAGTCCAGGTGAAGGTGGGCCTATAGCTGGATGATGTCCTCTTCCAATTCGTTCACGCTTTGCTGACGCTGGGAATTCCCTTGACCAGCAGGACCACCGCGGTAGAGCCGGCTTTCCTGTCCTTGGCGATTTCCAGGTAGTCCGGGGACTCGGCCCACTCCCAGAAGGCGGCTTCGTCGGGAAAAGAGAGCAGCACGACTTTTTCGCGGTCCCAGGCGCCCTCCACAACCACAGGGTTTTCGTCGGCCGCCAGCAGCCGGCCCCTGAAGCGGGCCATCACGCTCATGAACCGCTCTTGATAGCGCTGATAGGCGGCGCGGTCGGTAATGGTCAGTTGCGCGATCGCATAAACGCTCATTGGCTTTTCCTTGCCCGTAGCGTTGGCGCCACATCGCAAAACCAGAATCCATCGCGCTGCACACGTTCGCCGGTCACTACCGGGATGGCGCGATCGAACATCGGCCCGGCATAGACGAAAGAATGGAACTCGCCGTTCTCGCCGCAGGGATCGACTTCCGCGGGCAAGTCGGCCAGAAGCTGCAAATCGAAATCGCGCCCGACAAATTCCGGGGCCAGTTTTTTGGGATCGACGCACACCAGCTTGGCGCGCAGGCCGGCGGCGATCATCTGGCGAGCCAGCTGGTTCGTGGGAATCTGCCACACAGGAAAGAGCGGCTCCAGGCCGGTGCCTTGGAGCTGGCGCTCGCGGTAGGCGCGGATGTCGGCAAGAAAAAGATCGCCGAACGCAATGGCGGTCATGCCCTGGTCCACGGCCCGAGAGCAAACATCTTTCATGATCCGCTCGTACTCATGATTGGAGCAGGGCCAGGGCAGCGGCACGGTCAGCAAAGGCAGGCCGGCGGCCGCAGCTTGCATATCCACCAGCGCGCGGCGGGTGCTGTGCATGGCCACGCGGTCAAAGGCGGAGTTGACGGTAGTCACCAGTCCGGCAATCTCGTATTGCGGCTGCCGGCGGAGAAGGTGCAGAGCCCAGGCGCTGTCCTTGCCGCTCGACCAGGAGAGCAGGATTTTCGTTTTTGCGGAGGTGGCCATGGACCGTAAGCGTGTCGAAACCGTTCATTTTACCAACTCAAGCCATGATCTCGGAGCGTCCGAAGGCGCGTCACAACGGTAGCCCAGGCCGTAAGGCCTGGGAAAGGTTCGTTTAGAATGTCAGCCCCGGAGGGGCGACACATGTCACACACCTCCACGAAGACTCACGTCCATATTGTCTTCAGCACCAGGGGGCGGAAAAAACAGATCTCAAAGACAATTCAACCAAAACTCTGGAGCTATTTGGGAGGCATTTGCCGCAACACGAAGATCTTGGCCTTGGCGATTGGCGGAGTTGAGGATCACGTTCATGCGCTCGTCGAGTTGCCACCGACCATGGCAGTTTCCAAGGCGGTCAGCCTGTTGAAATCAAATTCTTCTCGATGGATGAGGGAACAGGGAATCAAGTTTGCGTGGCAGGAAGGCTTCGGAGCATTTAATGTGAGCGCGTCCAACGTTGCAGTGGTGAAGCAATATGTTCTCAATCAGGAACTGCATCATCGGAAGATGACGTTCGAACAAGAATTCGTCGCGTTGCTGAAGAAACACGGCATCGAGTTTGATCCGAAGTATGTCCTGGGTAGTGTCGCCCCGCTGGGGCTCAACTTTCTTTTGATGCCCACCCAGGCCTTACGGCCCGGGCTATCGTTATTGCGCGCCTCCGGCGCTGGTCTGTCGTCTCACCGTCTCTTCAATGCCTCCATTTGTCATTGCGAATTCCGATCGAGAACCAGAGAGCACGTGATCCCGGAAGATCCATCATCGGGGAAACGCTCACGACTTTCGCCGCGCGGGGTTGTGCCGTGTCCAATCGGTCCAGCTGATCACGCCCAAATCGGGTTGGGGATCGTCAGGCAACATGGCGAGGAACTCCAGCAGGTTGCCATCAGGATCGTGGAAGTAGAGCGAGGCCGCGGGCATCCAGGCCAGCACCACGGGCTCATCGGTGGGATTCTCGGCGAAATCGCGGGGCACGACGTTGACGGCGCGCAGACGCCGGGGAGCATCCAGCAAATCGGCCAGCTCAACCGTAAAGGCGGTGTGCAGGCTCATGCGTTGCGGGCCTGAACCAACTTCCCATAGGCCGAGCATCGACCCGCCCGGCTGCCCGATCCAATAGAACGCAACGTTTCGCTCGGGAAAAACGCGGGCCAGCGTGAGTCCCAGGGTCTCGCCGTAGAACGACATGGAACGTTTGAGATCGCTCACCGTCAGGTGAGTTTCGAATAGATCGCGAATCGGAATCACTGCTATTTGCCCGCCAGCAGCTGTCGCAGCACGTATTGCAAAATTCCGCCGTGCTCGTAATAGAGGATCTCTTGCGGCGTGTCGATGCGCACCAGCGCGTCGAAATCGATGACCGCGCCATCGGCGGCGGTGGCCCGGACATTGATTTGCCGCCCGCCGGCAAACTTGGCCGCCAGCAGTTGCGGCAGGCCGACGATGTCATAAACTTCTTCGCCGCTCAGGCCAAGCGTGTCCGGGTTCTCTTCCGGAAGGAATTGCAAGGGCAGGATGCCCATGCCTACCAGGTTGGAGCGATGGATACGCTCATAACTCTCGGCGATCACCGCGCGCACGCCCAGAAGCAGCGGCCCTTTGGCGGCCCAGTCGCGCGACGAGCCGGAGCCATATTCTTTGCCGGCCAGGACAATCAACGGAACGCCCGCGGCAATGTATTTGACCGAGGCGTCAAAGATGGACATGACTTCGCCGCTGGGCAGGTGTTTGGTCATGCCGCCTTCGGTTTGCGGCGCCAGGCGATTGCGCAGGCGGACGTTCGCGAAGGTCCCGCGCACCATCACCTCATGATTGCCGCGGCGCGAGCCATAAGAGTTAAAGTCAGCAGGCTTGACGCCACGCTCCTGGAGATATTTGCCAGCCGGGCTTGCCGCCTTGATGGAGCCGGCGGGCGAGATGTGGTCGGTGGTCACGCTATCGCCCAGCTTGGCCAGCACTCGTGCGCTCTTAATGTCCGCGACCGGCGCCGGTTTTGCCGGCATGTCGTCAAAGTAAGGTGCGCGCTTGATGTAGGTGGAGTTCGGCTCCCATCGGTAGGTTTCGCCCTGCGGAACTTGCAGCTTCTTCCACTCTTCGTCGCCATCGAAGATCGTTGCGTAGTTGTGAGTGAACATGCCCGGCTCGATGGCGCCAGCCACGGCCTGTTGCACTTCCTTCTGCGTAGGCCAGATGTCGCGTAGGTAGACCGGCTTGCCGTCTTTGCCCTTGCCCAGCGGATCGCGGGTAATGTCCGTGTCGATGCGGCCGGCCAGCGCGAAGGCCACCACCAGCGGCGGCGACATCAGATAGTTGGCGCGGACCTCAGAATTAATGCGGCCTTCGAAGTTGCGATTGCCGGAGAGCACTGAGACCGCTACCAGCTCTCTTTCGTTGATGGCGTAGGAGACGTCCTGGGGCAGCGGCCCGGAGTTCCCGATGCACGTTGTGCAGCCGTAGCCGACGACGTTGAAGCCAAGCTGCTCGAGATACGGAATAAGTCCGGCCTTGCGATAGTACTCGGTCACCACGCGCGAGCCCGGTGCCAGCGAAGTCTTGACCCAGGGTTTGCGGCGCAGGCCTTTTTTAACGGCTTTCTTGGCCAGCAGTCCCGCGGCCATCATCACCGAGGGGTTGGAAGTGTTGGTGCAACTGGTGATGGCGGCGATCACCACCGAGCCATCGTGGAGTTGCTCAAAGACGTCTTCATCGACTGTTTTTTGCGCCGCCGGCGCATGCGGGTCTTCGAGAGCGATAGCCGTGGTGCCACCCTCGCTTTCAAGTCGGGCGATGGGTTGGGGCGCGGCTTTGCTGCCGTTCTTCGCGGCGCGTGGACCCATCAGCGTGGGCAGGGCCTGCAGGAAGGATTCTCCGGCCTTCGAAAGCGGCGAGCGGTCCTGGGGACGGCGCGGCCCGGCCACACTGGGCTCCACTGTTGCGAGATCGAGTTCCACCACTTGCGAGTAGTCGGCGTCCGGGCTGGTGGCGCTGCGGAAGAGGCCTTGCTCTTTTGAGTAGGCTTCCACCAAAGCGATCTGCTGCTGGCTGCGGCCCGTGGTGCGCAGGTAGCCCAGCGTAATCTCATCCACCGGGAAGAATCCGCAGGTGGCTCCATATTCCGGAGCCATGTTGGCGATGGTGGCGCGGTCGGCCAGCGGCAGAGAATCCAGTCCGGGTCCGAAGAACTCCACAAACTTGCCTACCACGCCGGTCTTGCGCAGGATTTCAGTCACGGTGAGAACCAGGTCGGTGGCGGTAGCGCCTTCGCGCAACTCGCCGGTCAGCTTGAAGCCGACCACTTGCGGCAGCAACATCGAGACCGGCTGCCCGAGCATGGCGGCCTCGGCCTCGATGCCGCCTACGCCCCAGCCCAGCACGCCCAAGCCGTTGATCATGGTGGTGTGGGAATCGGTGCCGACCAGCGTATCGGGATAAGCGAGGGTGGCGCCGGCGTTCTTCGCGGACTTCTCGGAGAAGACCACGCGCGCCAGGTATTCAAGGTTGACCTGGTGAACGATGCCCATGTCCGGCGGAACGACTTTGAAATTACGGAACGCCGATTGCCCCCAGCGCAGAAACGCGTAGCGCTCCCGGTTTCGATCAAACTCAAACCGGGCATTGATGCCCAGCGCGTTGGCGGTGGCGAACTCGTCCACCTGCACCGAGTGATCGATCACCAGCTCGGCCGGCTGCAGAGGATTGATCAAGGTGGCGTTGCCACCCATCTTCTTCATGGCGTCGCGCATGGCGGCCAGGTCCACCACCGCGGGGACGCCGGTGAAGTCCTGCATCAGCACGCGCGCCGGGGTGAAGGCGATCTCTTTGTCGGGAACAGCCTGGGGCTTCCATTCGGCCAGAAAGCGGATGTCTTGGGGCGTTACGCTGCGGCCGTTTTCGGTGCGCAAAAGGTTTTCCAGCAGGATTCGCAAAGAATAAGGAAGGCGATGCGGCGGACAGCCATGCTGGTCCAGCGCATCCAGCCGGTGGATTTCATATTCCTGGCCGGCGACGCGCAATTTCGAGCGGCTGGAGAAAGTATTCATGGTAAGAGAGCACCCTTCTGTTTGGATTCGCGCGCACGCCCCTGAGTTCCACAAACTTCGGACACGCTAAGGCCGACGTTGAAGGACTGTCAAACGTAGCATTTCAGTATAAGGGAAGACGACAGGGCTGACTTGAACGACGAAGCTTTGAGGAACGCGCGGTCCGTGCCCGGAATAAAGAAAGCACCCACCGCAAGGTGGGTGCTTCTTGTTGCGAACTGGTGATGGGTCCCTACGGTAGCAGCTCCTGGGTAATGACGGCTCCGCCCATGGAAGCCACCACGGCTGATTCTTTGACGGCCTTGCGGGAATCCTGGGCTATCCAAAGCGTTTCCGTGTCGCCATCGCCCGACGAGATCTCCACTTTGTAGGCGTCAAAGGTTCCGGCAGGCACGGTCACTTTTTCCACGCCGGAAACTTTGAGCTGCATCAACTTCACCTTTTGTTTCAGGATGTCAAAGTTCCGGTACGTGGTGCTGTAGCCTTCGGCCAGCGGCAGGCACGAGATGGCTTGTTTGGCGCCTGCGGCATCGGCGAATAGCGGTCCGCCCAGATCGACGGAAATCGCCCGGTCTTGTCCGTTCATGCTCATGTTGCCGGCCGCCTTGCCACCGGCGAAGTTGATGTCAACCGCTACCGGCCCCTGCTTCACGCTGACCTTGCGCTCGATCAAAGTTCCTTTTTCGAGCGTGGACACTTGCGTGACCGTCCCGTTGGGCGTGTCAACCACGTCCGTGGCGGTCCAAGCGCCGCCGTCCTCGGTGATGACGGTGGAAACACTGAGCGGGATCGTTTGCCCACCCGCAGCCACTGTCGCTTTGTACTTATAGGTTCCCGGTTGCAGATCCACGGCCGGTTTGGGAGCTCCCACGCTGTTGGGGTCCACTTTCTTGGCCAGTACCACGGTCTTGGGATCAACCGTGACTTCTTTCAGCCGGGCCACGACCTCGGGTGTTCCGCCTTCCTGGTACCGTCCCCCCAAGTACTTGGCGAGAAACCGTTCGGTCGCCATCAGGGCAGCCATATTGTTGACGGGGCGGGCGAAGCCATGGCCCTCATCGGGAATCAGCAGATATTCCACGGGGAAGCCGCGGTCGCGCAGCGCAACCAGGATCTGTTCTGACTCGGCGTGGTTCACCCGGGGATCGTTGGCGCCCTGCGCGATCATCAGGGGCGTTTTGATCTTGCTTGCTGAGGTCAAAGGCGACCTTTCCACCAGCAGCGCTTTACCATCTGCCGTGGTGGGATTACCCATGCGCTGGTAGAACATCTGTCGCCCAGCTTCCCAATAAGGTGGGATCGACTCCATGAGAGTGATCAGGTTGGCGGGGCCAAACAGGTCCACGGCCGCCGCGTAGACGTCGGGAGTGAAAGCCACGCCGGCCAATGTGGCGTATCCGCCATAGGAGCCGCCAAAGATCCCGATGCGTTTGGGATCGGCGATGCCTTGAGCAACCAGATACTTCGCGCCCCAGGTCACGTCATCCTGCATCTTGCGCCCCCACTCCAGGTTGCCGGCATCGATGAATTTCTTGCCGTAGCCGGCGGAGCCGCGGAAGTTCATGCTCAAGACGGCATAGCCGCGGTTGGCGAAGAACTGAGCATATGGGTTATAACCCCACGTGTCGCGGCCCCATGGTCCGCCGTGAGGGAAGATGATCGTTGGCAGATTCTTGGCGGGAACTCCCTTGGGTAGAGTGAGGTAAGCCGGGATTTCCAGCCCGTCCGACGATTTGTAGCTGACAATTTTCATCTCTGCCAGGGATCCACGGGGCAGCTTTTCGCGAATCTTGTACTGCAAGGCGAGCTTGTGAGTTTTGCGGTCGAAGAGATAGATTTCCCCCGGTTCGGTGTCACTGGAAGCGTTGATCAGCCAGACCTGTTCATCCTGGGTGGCCGAGGCGCGGCCCACTTCTTTGCCGGGTAATTTGGCCCGGAGCCACTTGAAATCGGCTTCAAAGCCTTTGTCCTTGAAATAGCGGCGCGGCTTGTCGTCCTGATACAAGGTGAGCGCCAGCTCGTCGGTTGCATCAGAAAACACCGGGGCTGCCAGATCAACCCTCTTGAGCGGATCGGACTCCACCATCTCAGTCTTTCCCGTCTCCGGATCGAGCAGCGCCAGCCCGACCAAGTCCATGTCGCCCTTATTGGTCACCATGTAAGCGCGTTTGCCATCTTTCTGGAATTGGGCCACGCCGCACTCTTCAAACACGCTGCAGGAATAAATCTTGGTGAACTTGTCGGCATCCACGCGGAGGATTTCCGTATCGCCGTTCTCCGCAGATCGAGTCGCCAAACGCAGGTTGCCCTGAAGATCAAAATTCCAGCCGCTGATGCGCTCGGTGTTTTTGCGCAGCAGCGTCTTCTCGCCGGTGGAGAGCTTCAATTTGTAAAGGTCATGCCACGCTTTGTCCCGGTCATTCAAGCCGATGTAGATCGTGTCCGGGTCGTTCTTGGGGACATCCACAAGCTCTACCCGAACGCTCTTCAGCCCGGTCATGTCACGTGACGCCGGGGCCTCTGCGCCGGCTGCAGGCTTGGCTGCGGGATCCACGGCATAGACGTTGTAGTTTTCATCCCCGTCGTTGTCCTTGACGTACAGGATGTACTTGCTGTCACGGGTCCAGAAGAAACCGGCGACTGGCCGCTTGGTTTCCGTGGTGAGCAAGCGCGCGGCGCTGAACGGCTCTTCCACGCCTTTGACGTAGATGTTGCGCGTGTCTTTCCAAGGCTTCTGAAAGGCCAGGTACTTTCCGTTGGGGGAAAGTTGCGCGCCAGCGATTTCCGGATTGCCGAAGATCAGCTCGCGGTCAATCAGCGGCGGCAGGCCGCCGGCGGGGGAAGCTTTCTTGTCTTGACTTTGCACTGCCAGCGAGGACAATGCCAACGCCAGACACAACAGGCCCTTCGATAGTTTTTTCATAACTGACGATTTCCCTTCTACTTGTAGACAATACGGACTGGGTCCAAAATAGTTTCCTCGAAGATTGTGGGCGCAAAAGGCCATTACTGTCCAGTAATATGGCTGAAGAAACGCCGATTCCGACCGCCAAAGATCGTCCTTTTCCTTGACCCCAGAGTACCCGGAAAACTAGAATCCCATGGAATGTGCGTTCCTGCCTGAGAAACGCCTTGCCCAGTTCCTGACGAGTTCTTCCGGAGGTCTTAATGCGCCGAATCTTTGTTGTGCTTTTTCTCGCCGTCTTCTTGATTTCATTCGTCTCCGCGGCTCTCGCCGTGCAGGGCCCTCAGCCCGCCCGTGAATCGAACGGCGCGGTTACCGGCTCTGTCGCAGGTCCTCCCAAGACCGAGGTCAATGAAGTGAAGGAGACTATCCATGGCGTGGAGATCGTGGATTCTTACCGCTGGCTGGAAGACCAGAACAGCCCCCAGACCCGGGCCTGGATCGACGCCGAGAATGCTTACACGGATTCGTTGCTCAGCCATATCCCGGGGCGCGAAGCACTCAAGCAAAAGGTTGCGGCTCTGCTGAAAACCGAGGCCATGAGTGCGCCGCGGGTTCGCAACGGGCGCTATTTCTTCAGCCGGCGCCAGGCGGACCAGGACCAGGCTTCTCTCTTCATGCGCAAGGGCTTGGCCGGAAAGGACGAACTGCTCATCGATCCTCTGACGCTGAGTCCGGAGCATACCATCACTGTCGGGTTGAACGCGGTGTCCCAGGACGGCTCTCTCATCGTGTATTCCTTGCGCCAGGGCGGCGAAGACGAGACCACACCCCATCTTTTTGACGTGGACGCGCACAAAGACCTGCCCGATAAATTCCCCCACGCGGACTATTTCGGCATTGCCATTCTTCCCGACAAGACCGGCGTGTACCTCACGCGGCGCACGCCGGACGGTCCCCGCGTGTACTTCCACAAGGTCGGCACCGACTTCAACGCTGACGTAGAAATCTTTGGCAAAGGCTACAACGGGGAAAAGATCATCGGCAGCGGCCTTTCCGTCGATGGCCGTTACCTTTTGATCGATGTCAGCTATGGTTCAGCCGCGGCCCAGACCGAGGTCTATGTTCAGGACCTGAAGAACAAGGGCCCCCTGGTCACTATCGTCAACGATGTGAAGGCGGCGTTTGAGCCCGAGATTGGCGGCGACAAGCTGTACCTTCGCACTAACTGGAACGCTCCCAAATGGCGCGTCATGGAGGTGGATCTGAAGAATCCAGGTCGCGATCACTGGCGCGAAGTGATTCCCCAGGGCGAGAACGTGCTTGACGGCCTGTCGCTGGTCGGTGGAAAGCTGGCTGTGACCGTCACCGAAAACGTGGTCAACCACGTGCGACTGCACGATACCAACGGGAAGCTGGTGCGCGAAATCAAGCCGCCCACTCTCGGATCGTTATCTATACTCGGTGGAACCTGGGACAGCACGGAGGGCTTCTACAACTTCAACTCCTTCCACATCCCCGCCACCTGGTACCGCTATGACGTGGCCAACGGCCAGCAGAGTGTCTGGTTCCAGTCCAAAGTGCCGTTCGCGACCGACAGCTATGAGGTGAAACAGGTCTGGTACACCTCCAAGGACGGCACCCGCGTTCCCATGTTTCTGGCCCACGCCAAGGGCCTGAAGCTGGATGGCTCCCATCCAACGCTGCTCACCGGCTACGGCGGATTCAACGTGAACTCCACGCCCGGATTCAATGCCTTCGCCGCCGCCTGGATTTCCAGCGGCGGAGTGTACGCCTTGGCCAACATGCGCGGCGGCGGCGAATTCGGCGAGGCCTGGCATCACGCCGGCATGCTCGACAAAAAACAGAACGTGTTTGACGATTTCATCGCCGCCGGCGAGTGGCTGGTCGCCAACAAATACACCTCGCCACAGCGGCTGGCGATTCGCGGCGGCAGCAACGGCGGCCTGCTGATGGGCGCCATGATCACCCAACGGCCGGACCTCTTTGGCGCCGTGATCTGCAGTTATCCCCTGCTCGACATGATCCGCTATGACAAGTTCCTGGTGGCCAAGTACTGGGTGCCGGAGTACGGCTCGGCCGATGATTCTGACCAGTTCAAATATATCTACGCCTATTCGCCTTACCAGCACGTGAAAGCCGGCGCCAAGTACCCAGCCGTGCTCTTCATCAGCGGCGATTCGGACACGCGCGTGGCCCCGCTCCATGCCCGCAAAATGACGGCGCTCATGCAGGCCTCGAACGGCTCCGACAAGCCGATCCTCTTGCACTATGAGACCAAGTCAGGCCATTCCGGCGGTACGCCCGTGGGTAAGCAGATCGATAACACCACCGACGAGCTGGACTTCCTGATGTGGCAGCTCAGGATGACGCCACCGGCACAAGGCGCGTCGGGACAAAAGTAAGGATCGCGGAATCGGGCGGGCGCGGTTGGTGGAAGAGCGGCCCTTCAGGGCCGCGAAAGGGACTGTTCCTCTAATTACGGACTTTCGTCCGGGCGCGTCGCGACTCATTCGTGGCGCAGCGCGATCATTGGATCCACCCGCGAGGCGCGCCGCGCCGGAATGAACGACGCCAACAGCGCGATCGCAGCCAACAACAGCGAAACTCCCACGTATGTAACCGGATCAATGGCTGAGACCCCGACCAGGAACGAGCCGACGACCTTCGCGATCGCCGCTGCCGCCAGCACTCCCAGAACCATGCCACAGCCGACAATGATCAGGCCTTGGCGAAAGATGGCGCGCACCGCCTGGCCCGGCAGCGCGCCCAGGGCCATGCGGATTCCAATTTCGTGGGTGCGCTGGGCCGCGGAGTAGGAAATCACTCCGTACACGCCGACCGTCGCCAGCGTCAGACCTAGAAGACCCAAGGCCCCAGCCAGGGCAGCGCCCAGGCGGTAGATCAAGAATCCGTTCAGACCATCGAGAACCTGATTCATGCTCTGCACGTCGCCGACCGGCAGGGTTGGCTGTAGCGAATGGATCGTGGCCAGGACTGGCTTGACAGCGGCCGAGGGCTTGCCCAACGTGCGAATCTGCAGGGTCTGACGCGACGCATAATTCTGTGCAATCGGCATGAAGAAGAAAGGCCGGATCGGCCCGGTAATTTCCCCCATCCGCGCATTCTTGAATACGCCGACTACTTGCTGCACGTGGTCCCGGTCTTGCAACAGTGTGAACTGCTGGCCGATGGGCTCCTTACCGGGCCAGTAGCTCTCCGCCATGGTTTGGCTGATCACGGCCACATGCGTGGCGCTCTCGCTGTCAGATTCCAAAATGCCGCGGCCCCTCACGATGGGAATACGCAGCATGTTGAGGTAGTCGGGCGAAACAGCGTTGTAGCCCACGAACGGTTTGGGTTGTCCCGGAGCCTCCTGGTAGCCCGGAACCTTAATCTCTCCGCCCCAGTTTTCGAGCCCCATAGCCACGGTTTGAGCCAGGCTGGCTGATTCCACTCCCGGCAAAGCGCGCGCCTGCTCAAGCAAACGGTCGTAGAATTCGCGCCCCTGGGCTTCGTTGTAGCCGGCCTGCCGCACGTCCATGGTGAAGTTCATGACCTGGTTGGGATCGAAGCCCAGGTCCGTGTGTTGCACGTTGCTGAGGCTGCGCACAAAGAGCCCGGCGACAATCAGCAGCGTGAGCGAACCGGCCACCTGGGAAACCACCAGCACGCTCCGCAAACGCTGCCGTCGCGGGCTCAGATTGCGCGCGCTTTCCCGCATGACCTCATTCAGGTCCGCCCCGGAAGCGCGCCATGCGGGCAGCACGCCGCTGACTAGGGCCACCATCAGCGCCGCCGCCAGCGCATAGCAAAAGACGCGCCAGTCGAAAGTGAAAGCGAGCACAAATGGAAGATCGGTTTGCAATGGAATGGAGCTAACGGCGCGGCTGCCGCCCACGCCGAACAACACGCCGCCGGCCAGACCCAGCAACACCAGGAGCGCGGTTTCGGTAAGGACCTGGCGGATCAGCCTCGCCCGCAGCGCGCCTAAAGCGGAACGCAAGGCCATCTCGCGGTTGCGCGCGAGGGCACGCACCAGCAGCAGATTGGCGAGGTTCGCTGCGGCCAGAACCAGAACCAGTCCGGCAAGGATCAAGAACAG
The DNA here is from genome assembly GCA_964521445.1 of uncultured Acidobacteriaceae bacterium. Taxonomy (GTDB): domain Bacteria; phylum Acidobacteriota; class Terriglobia; order Terriglobales; family Acidobacteriaceae; genus Angelobacter. The sequence goes on along the minus strand of CAZFRV010000107.1, from coordinate 3,386 downwards.
CGCGGACATCACCGGCAACGGGTTCTCGCCGTTCGAGTTGGTGAGTCCATTTCCCAGCAGTACCGGACGAAGCTGCAACCCTTTATGAATCGTCGGGTACTGGCTCGCCAGGCGGTTTGCCACCACGTCCAGAACGGGCTGGGCTTTGCCTAGAGTGACACCGGGCTTCAACCGCGCCAGAACCAGACCCACCAGCCGTTCACGGTTTTGCCGATTGCCTTGATCGGCAGGAGCGCTGTCGGCAAGACTCACCGGCAGATATCCCTGGACATCGACTAAGCTGAACGTGCCGCCGAAGCCTTCCGGGGCCACGCCGACGATGGTGACCGCCCGGCCATTGACCGAGGCACGCTGGCCAACGACGCTTGGATCGGCGCCGAGATGCTTCTTCCAGAACGAATAACCCAGAACCAGCACAGGTTCGTTGCCGGCAAGGGTGGGATCGGGCGGGATGAAACTGCCCAGCGCCGGCCGGATTCCCATCATGGTGAAGAAATTTGTGCTGACGTAGTTCGTCCACATGGTGTGCGTCCTGCCGGCATAGGAAAGTCCGTCCATGTGGAACAATTCCTCCACCGCGACGTCGGAAAACGCGTCACCGGTCTGATTGCGGATGTCTTCAAAATCCGGATAGGAAAACCCATTGCCCCAGCCTTCGTGTTTCGACAACAGATAGGTAAGCTGCTCCGGTTTGTCCACGGGCAAAGGACGGAGCAGCAGCCCATTCACCATGCTGAAGATCGTGGCGTTGGCTCCAATGCCGATGGCAAGCGTAAGCGCCGCCACCAGGGTGAATCCTGGATTGTTGCGCAGAATCCGCGCGCCGTATCTCAGGTCTTGCCAGCAGGTCCCGAGCCACGCGCCGGCGCGGACGCGGCGTACTTCCTCTTGCACTTGCGCGGCGCCGCCCAGCTCAATCCGCGCCTGGCGCAACGCTTCTTCCCGGCCCAATCCCTTTCTTACGTTCTGCTCCGCCAGGAGCTCGACGTAGGATGAGACCTCGCGATCAAGGTCCTGATCGAGTTGCCGGCGTCGTAAAAGATTGCGAAAGAAACTGCCGGTGCGGGCCAACCATTCCATGGCAAACACTCCTTAATTCGCTTCCAGAGCGCGCGCTACGGCCAGTGAGATCTGTTTCCAGCGTTCGGTTTCCGTCTCCAACTGGCGGCGGCCGGCCTTGGTCAGCGCGTAATACTTGGCCCGCCGGTTGTTCTCCGATTCGCCCCAGGATGCCGCAAGCCAGCCCTTTTCTTCCATGCGGTGCAGGGCGGGGAAGAGCGATCCCGGTTTGACCTGGAACGTCCCCTGGGTGACCTGTTCAATGCGTTCGGCCACGCCCACGCCATGCAGGGGCCCCAGTCGCAGCGTCTTTAATATCAGCATGTCCAGCGTCCCTTGCAGCAATTCCACTTGTTTCGAGGGCAAGACGCATTCTCCTATAGAATCTCTATATCAGAATACGCGCCTCCTATAGAATGTCAATAGGAATCTTGGCTTTATGGGGGCAATGGCCCTGCGGAAGGCGGGCAGCGTCGCGAATGCTGAAGTCTATTCCGTAAGCCAGGCGAACTGTTCCGCGGTCAGGGGCACTACCGAGAGGCGTCCCTGGCGAACGAGCGGAGAGTCGGCAAAGAGCTTGTGGGCCTTGATCTCGGCCAACGTGCGCGGCTTGGCGACGGCCTTCTCGACCTTGATCCTGACTTTCGGCACTTTGGGATCGCTATTGTCGACCGATTCGACCGTCGCTGTGCCCACAGCGGTCTTCTCGTCGCCAGTGTGATAGATCACCAACTTGTCGCCCTTTTGCATCCCGCGCAGATGCTTCACTGCCACCGGGTTGGTAACGCCGTCCCAGACGGTGGATTGTTCTTTTTGCAGATTGGCGAAGCTGTAAACGGTGGGTTCGGTTTTCAAGAGGTATTGCATTTTGTCCAACGTCCTGAGCGTGGCTTTTTTCTGAAACCCCGAAGCGCAGCGAGGGGTCGCTATCGCTGCGAAGGCCTTTCGGCCCACCATTGTAAATCAACAAAGAACGTATCTCGGCTTTGTCGCGTTTAGGCAGTGGGCTAATTCTGTTTGGTCGCACTTTGTGACCGACTGCCCGCCCTTAGCTCATCGTGGCTATAGGGATCTCTCGCTTCGCTCGAGACTTCGGAATGAAGAAGCTAATAGCTGTGTAACCGCCTCGCCTCCCTTACCACATCCTCCACCTTCGGCAAGAAGAAATGTTCGAGCGGCGGAGAGAATGGCACCGGAGTATCCAGCGCGGTGATGCGGACGATGGGGCCGTCGAGGTCGTCGAAGGCTTCTTCGTTGATGATGGCGGCAATCTCGCCGGCCAGGCCGCCGGTCTTGGTGTCTTCGTGCAACAGGATGACCTTGTTGGTCTTCTTTACCGTCTGGATGATGGCCTCGCGGTCGAGCGGCGAAAGCGTGCGTAGATCGAGGATCTCGACTTCGATCCCTTCTTTGGCCAGCAGGTCCGCGGCTTCCTGCGCGGCGTGGACCATGGCTGCATAAGTAATGATGCTGAGATCGCGGCCGGGGCGATGCAGCCGCGCCTTGCCGATGGGCACCGCATAGTCGCCGTCGGGGACTTCTTCCTTGATGCGGCGATAGAGAAACTTGTGTTCGAGGAAGAGCACGGGATTGTTGTCGCGGATGGCCGACTTAATCAGCCCCTTGGCGTCGCTGGGCGTGGCCGGAGCGACCACTTTGATCCCCGGCGTGTGCACAAAGTGCATCTCCGGGTTCTGCGAGTGAAACGGTCCGCCGTGAACGCCGCCACCGGCGGGTCCGCGCAGGACCAAAGGGGCGGGTGCGCCCCAGCGGTAATGCGACTTGGCCACCATGTTCACGATCTGGTTGAAGGCGCAGCCGATAAAGTCCATGAACTGGAACTCGGCCACCGGACGCATCCCGGTCAGCGACGCGCCAAAAGCTGCGCCCACAATGGCCGATTCAGCAATGGGCGTGTCAATCACCCGCTGCGGGCCAAAGTGGTGGATGAAGCCGTCGGTGACTTTGAATGCGCCGCCGTAGACGCCGATGTCTTCGCCGATGCAAAAGACGGTTGGATCGGACTCCATCTCTTCCCAGAGTCCCTGCCGGATTGCTTCGAGATAGGTTGCTTGGGGCATGTCACAAAAAACCTTACCACTGATGAACACAGATCAGACTGATCGAAAACCACCCAGACTCACAACTGATCAGTGCCATCAGTGTTCACCAGTGGTGAGGTTTTCACTTGAAGTGAATAGCTGCCTCCGTCTCCTTCAACTTGCCCTCGCCCCGCTTCGATTTCTTCGGCAATCGGGTCATGCACACCTAACGCCCCATGGCCACTCAAGAGCTGTCGATCGTCGTACCGGTTTACAACAGCGAAG
>CAZFRV010000106.1:0-9305 GCA_964521445.1 uncultured Acidobacteriaceae bacterium | reverse complement strand
GCTGGCTTCAGAAGCGCCTCCGTCGAGGCGCTCTTTTTTTTGCTTGAGATGAATCAGTTCACGTTGAACAACTCCGCGATTCAGCGCGGCCTTTGGGGGTCGGGCGAAATGATGAGGTGCCATGAGAGCACCTCACTGCTTCTCGAGGATCTCGTCGAGCGGAGTGATCTTTCCCTGCTTCACCTGGATGTTACGGTGAATGGTCTTGTACCCGGGCATTTGCAAATCAATGCTGTAAACGCCCGGCTCTGCCGGCCACCTGGCGTTCGTCTTCTTGGGAGCAACGCGGCCATCGATGATGATCGTGGCTCCTTCCGGCACCGTGCGAATGTGGACCAGGCCCTTGCCATCGGGGATAGCGTCTGATCCCAGGAAGCGGTTGAGAATGTTCTGGCTGGGGCCTTTCACTGCCTGCTGATTGAGGCTCAGCATGACCGGAGAGACGTTGGCAGTCTGGCCAGCGGCCAAACCGCCAGCCCAAAAACCATCCTTGTATCCGGCTTGCTTGAGAATGATCTGATGCTGCCCCCCTTCGAGCATTAGCTGGGAGGGAGTAACCATCCCGGAATCCTTGCCGTCAACCCAGATGCTCGCCCCTGATGGGTTGCTGCCAACCACAACTTTGGCAGCCTGACTGAGCTCCGCCGAGACTGGCACACTCTTGCCCGTCACTACTTCCACGGTGCGCGTCTGAGTGATGTAGCCGTCTTTGGAAAAGACAACATTATGCGTGCCGGCCGTCAAATGCTGCGCCTTAAAAGGAGTAATCCAGGCGGGATCGCTCTGGCCGTCGACTGCCACTTTGGCTCCAGCCGGCTGCGATGTAAACGTCAGCTCGTTTGGCGGGACGGCGGCAGCACTCGGCGGTCTCTTGGGTTTGAAAGGCGATTTCTCATCCGCGGTCTTCTCGCTCTCCACGGGCTTTACGTTGGTGTCCGGCGGGATAACCGTATCAGCCGGAGTAGCGCTGGCGGCGGGCGCTGGACTTGGCTTGGCCACTTGCGGCTGGGCCGGCTGAGTTTCACCGGACTTCGCCTGGGCTTCCAGTTGCTGCATCTTGACGCGGGCGCGGTACAACGCATACCCGCCCACTGCCACTCCCAGCACCAGAAGGGTGACCAAGGCCGCCATCAGCCCGCCTCTGCGACTGGAGGGAACAACGGCCGCAGGCTGGCGCAAGGGCACCGGATTTTTCACCGGCAGGGCTTCCGGCTCAGCAGCGCGCACGGCGCTGCCGCCAACCACGCGCATGGGCAGGACTACGGTTTTTTCCGGTGCGGGCAAGGCCGCGGTTTGCGGCGGCAAGACCGTAGTCGCCTGCAAGGTGGCGCCGGCCAGCTTGTAGTTCTCAAGATCGCGAACCAGTTCCGCGCCCGATTGGTAGCGCTCATCCGGCGACTTGGCCAGCGCCTTGATCACGATGGCATTCAGCCCGGGATGGATGGCCGCGTCCAGATCACGCGGCGGAATGGGGGTTTCATTGACGATCTTATAAATGATGGTGGTTACGTTCTGGCCCACAAACGGCTTTTCGCCGGTCAGCATCTCGTAAAGGATCACGCCAAAACTGAACAGGTCGGAGCGCCCGTCCAGAGACCGGCCTTTGACCTGCTCGGGCGACATGTAGTTCGGCGTTCCCAGCACTTGTCCGGTCGAAGTCATGCTGCCGCCGGCTTTGGCGATGCCGAAATCCATGATCTTCAAGATACCCCGGGAGGTGATCATGATGTTGGCCGGCTTTACGTCACGATGCACGATGCCGTGCGCGTGCGCGTAGTCCAGGCCTTCACAGATTTCGCGGGAAAATTGGATTGTTTCATCCGCGTCCAGAATGCGCTTCTGATCCAGTACCTCTTGCAGCGTGGTGCCTTCCATGAACTCCATGGCGATGTAGAAGATTCCTTCGTGCTCGCCGGCGTCATAGATGGTGACGATGTTGGGATGGTTGAGCAAACCGGCGGCGCGGGCCTCATTCTTGAAGCGGCGCACGATTTCCGCGCTCTCCAGACCGTGCACGTCCAGGCGCATGGTCTTGAGCGCCACCGTGCGGCCGATGGTGGGATCGGTGGCTTTGTACACCACTCCCATGGCCCCGCGGCCGAGCTCGCCGGTGATCTCGTATCTCCCAACCGTTTGCGGAGTCATGGTGGTATTCACTCTTAAACTCTTACTGCAACTCTCAGGCTCTCCGGGGGATGGGGCCGTCTGTCCCCACAACACTTGCGGAAGACAGAACTACAGTTGCTCGAAAAATAGCCTATTTATCTAACCCAGGTCAATGCGAGGTCACTCGGCTCATGTGACTTTAGTCAGCTAATCAAAAAGGCGACATAGGAGGCTGCCGCGACGAAACGGGGCGGGCTTACAATGTCTGCCATGCGCACGCAATGGCCGCTGTTTTTGCTTTTATCGTTATTGGCGATGGCGTCCGGCAATCCGCCACAATCGCCCCAGACCCAACCGTCGCCTCCACAAGCCCAAGCTCCCGCCAGCCCGCAACCGCAGGAAGAAGCCGTGGAGCAGTTTCGGGCGGAGGCCGAGGAAGGCGTCAAACACATGCTGGTTTCGCAGATTGAAGCCTGGAACCACGGCCAGATCGAAGGCTTCATGCAAGGCTACTGGCACTCCCCCGAGCTCTCCTTCTTTTCCGGCGACGACATCACCAATGGTTGGGACCCGACCTTGCAGCGTTATCGGCAGCGTTACCAGAGCCAAGGCAAAGAGATGGGACAATTGGTATTTCAAGACTTGAACATCGATATCCTCAGCCGTAGAGCGGCGGTGGTGACCGGCAAATGGCAGCTCACCATGTCTGACGGCAAACAACCCCACGGCTTGTTCACTTTGATCGTCAAAAGAATGCCCGCAGGCTGGAGGATTGTGCACGACCATACGTCGGCTGCCGAATAGTATTTGGAGGAATGCGTGCGCTCTTGATGTGGGGCACGGCAACGCTCCATTTGTGTGGTACAGGCACTTCTGTGCCATCAGGACCCAATCAATAATCTGGTCTTCAGGTCTTACGCGGCTTCAGCCGCTGCAACTCGCGATACACCTCGCTCTTGGAGAGGCCACACTCCTTGGCGAGAACTTTCAGCGCCGCTTTTTCGTCGAGCTTCTGCTCTTTCATGATCGCATGCAGGCGTCCGGCGAGGTCCTTTGGGGCCTTACGTTCAGGTTGAATCTCGCCAGGCCCAATCAGCAGCGTAATCTCTCCTTTCAAGTCACGTCCCTGCACCTGACTGAGAACCTCGGCCGCCGTCCCGCGAATAAACTCCTCATGAACTTTCGTCAGCTCACGCGCAATGACCACGGGCCGGCCCGGGCCCAGGGTTGCGACGATGTCTTCCAGGGCTTCGCGAATGCGGTGCGGAGCTTCATAGACCACCACGGTTTGCCGGATCTGGCGCAGAGATTCGAGAGTGGTTCGCCGCTGGCCGGACTTAGCAGGCAGGAAGCCGAAAAACTCAAAAGCATCAGTGGGGAGCCCGCTGCCGACCAGGGCCGCGATCAGCGCCGACGGTCCCGGAATCGGGACCACCGTGATGCCGCGCTCAATCGCCAGCTTGATGACGCGGTATCCGGGATCGGAGATGCCCGGCATGCCGGCGTCGGAAACCTGCGCAATGGTGAGACCTTCCTCCAGTTTGCGCACCAGCTCTTCCGCGCGCGCGGCTTCGTTGTGCTCGTGATAACTGGTGGTCGGGGTGGCGATGCCGTAGTGGTCGAGCAGCTTGCGCGTCTGTCGCGTGTCTTCGCAGGCAATCAGCCCGGCTTCTTTCAGAATGCGGACCGCGCGATAGGTGATGTCCTCCAGGTTGCCGATAGGAGTGGCCACCACGTAGAGCACGCCCTTTGTGTTCGCTTCAGCCATCGCTTGCAGCCAAGATCAGGACCTCGCCTTACTCTCAGCGCCAGCATAGCAGTAGCCGCCGGATTGGCGTAGACTTTCGCCCCATGACCGATGCTATCAGGCAAGAAGTTAGGCTTGATCAAATCACGAAGCCGAAGCTGAAATCAGCGTAGAGGCGGAAGACCAAGCGTGGCCCCGTTCGCCCCGGTGATGCCCTCTGACCTGTAGGCCACCCTCCGATATTCGTCGAGATTGACATTCTCGATTTCGAAGTCGCTGCGCACGTCTTCCACGAACTCCGGAAAACTGAAAGTCAGCGGCGTTCCCGGGCAGATACGCGTGCGGCCAGCGAACGACTGGAAAGAGAAATACGACAGCACCACCGGACTGATTCCATACTCGGCGAGCTCCGATTTGCGTCTGGGCAGCCATGCATAAGGAAGGCCGTCCAAAGGAACCTCCGGCGTTTCCTCCCAGTCAGGACAGGTGGACAGCGCGGGATCCACGCGCGCCACCACCATTGAGGGTCTGACCAGGGGGGAGTTGCAGCGCAGCGTGCGATCATCTCTCTCCGCGATACGGCAACGGCCCACGCGTGGGACATCAAACTCACCGCCGGTTGCGGTCACGTCCTCAAAGTCATGCTCGTGAAACACTTCTGCCGCCACGGTGACCCGGACCCTGAGCGGGGCCGATTTCAGGAGTTCGTACGCTTCTTGTTCCATGGCGAAGGATGCCCACCACCGATTCTCCCCTGAGCGTAACAGTCCCACAAGCCCTGAACCGCCGTGCCACTCAAACCCGCTAGGGGTCTCCAGGGCTATCCTGATTCCTCTGACCCAGCCCACGGAGCCCGTCGGCAGCCCCGACGCCCTTAGCGGAAAGGCAAAGACAACGTACTCGCCCTTCTCCGGAGGAACCTTGGGCGCCACGACCTTCATTGGGTTCAAAGCCGCTTGAAAGGCGATTGTCTGGTGCGCCGGTGCCGGGAACGGGTCCCGGTTGCGCCTGGCGTACGAGGTCATCACGCCGATCGTTACCATGGCCAATGCTCCTCCGGCCAGCCAGAGGCGCGACTGGGCGGTCTTGCGGCCCGCGTACTGCAGCACAACGGCTGCAAGGCAGACAAGCGGCAGCACAAGATCCTCGAGCCAGTCGGACCGGCGACTCGGCAGGGAAAGCGCGACCGCTGTATACATCGTGTAAGAGTGAGCGACGTCGAAGGCTAAGTGAAAGACTGAGTTGCCGAGAACGACCAGCAAGACGACCACCAGCGCCAGCGCTCCCTGCGCCAGATTCCGCGTGACCGAAGCCAAAGCCAGCAGCGGCAGGAAGGGCAGTTGAAGCAACAAAACCTGCATCCACAAGAGCCCAAGAAGGTACGGCGCCGGTGAAAACCCTGCCTTGGCAAGCAAGATGGCTCCGCCGATTAGCATCGGCAGGTTGAGACACACCAATACCAGGAGAGTTTTCTCGGCAAGCAGTTTCTTCCATTCGTAAGGGCGGGTCACCCAGAATTGGCGATCGCCCACCAGCGATTCACTCTGCACCACCCGGAAGACGAACAAATACCAGGTAAGCGGCAACAGCATCACAATGAACTGCGTCAAGATCGTGAAGTTGAAAGTTTGCTCTTTCCAGCCGCGTACCTGGACCCAGCAATACGCCAGCAGCGCCAGCTGGCACAGCAGGATCTCGATCCAGTGATGGCGAACATCTTTGCGAAGGACATGCAGGATCTGCGGGATCTTCATTGCCGGCCTCCTTGATCGACTCCCCGCCCGGTCTTGGCCATGGCCAGAAAGATCGCACGCAGCGACATGGGAGTAAACGCCACGTCGCGCGGCTGGCCAAACACCTGGCGAATCTCGGCGCTGGTACGCTCGCGATCGAACCTGCTCTCAATGAATTGCACCGCCGTGGCTGACGAGTTGGCTTGCATCCACGTGGCAGGAAGACTCGGCGGTAGAGCCGCCGGCGACTCCAGAGTGAGCTCCACTTCGCGAAAGCGGTCGGCTAGCGTGGTCATCTCTTCGGAAAACTTGAGACTTCCCTGATCCAGATACCCCACATGGCTGGCAAAGCTCTCAATCTCGGCCAGGTCGTGCGACGAGATCAAGACCGTGGCCTCAGCGGCGCGTTCCAGCATGCCTTCAATCAGTTCATCGCGGACCAGAGGATCCAAGCCGCCAAAAGGTTCATCCAGGACGATCAGCCGGGGATGGTACGCCAGCGATCCAGCCAACGCAGCCTTCATACGCATGCCGCGGGACAGGTCGCGCAACTTGCGATTCAACGGAAGATCGAATTGCTTGACCAGATCCTTCTCCAGATCGCGGTCCCAACTGGGATAAAACGGGCGCAGATAGTCGAGAAAGGCATCCACGCGCATCCATCCGGGAAGCTCTTGGTTTTCTGAGACGTAGCCGATCGCCGTAAAGGCCTTCCCGGTAATTTGTCGAGAATCGGTGCCCAACACCTGCGCACGGCCGCTGGTGGGGCGCAGAATGTTCATTAGAATTTTTATGGCCGTGGTTTTGCCCGCCCCGTTGGGACCGACCAGAGCGTAGATCGCGCCCTGGGGCACATCCAGATCCAGCCCGTTCAACGCCTTCACCCGGCGAAACTGCTTGGTGAGTTTCTCCGTGCAAATCGTGCTACTCATCGTTTGCGTCCTCCTCGATCAGGAGCCGCCTGCGGCGTGTTATCGCCGCCCAGGCGCTTCCAGTGCACGGCTATTGCTTCCACCATTTCCTGCAGGCTGATTCCCAGCTTTCTTGCTTCCACCGCCAGTTGCTCGATCTCATATCCGAGCAATTGCGTGCGTTCCGACTTCGTGGATTCGGGTAGCTCGGCCACCATGGTGCCGATGCCCGGCCGCGTCTCCAGCAGACCCGCCGACACCATGTGGGCTACGACTTTGTGCGCGGTGTTGGGATTGATCTTGAGTTCTTTGCTCAGGACACGGACGGAGGGAAAGGGATCGCCGGGCCTCATCTGTCCGGAGATCATGGCCTTCTTGGCGGCATAGACCACCTGCTCGTAGAGCGAAACTCCAGGCCGGAAATGGACTCGGAACGGAATCACTAACTGTACTATGACACATAGTACAGTTAAAACACAAGAGAAAATTTCGAACTCCTGCAAAGCAAAGTTGCAATAGGATCCCTCGCTGCCGCTCGGGATGCAAAAAAGCGCGTACGGCACCAACAACACTTTCCCAGCGGTCATATTCGCAGCGTACTGGGCCAGGCCCTCGGCGGCTTTCTCGAGCGGCAGCCGGGCTCGAATCTCGGTCTTCAAATCGCCGGCCAGCAGTTCCTGAACCTGGCGGGCGACGCGAAGTTGGCTAAGCACGTTGCGTCCGCGCAGCCAGGCGCTCAGCCAGAAGCCTTCTACACGCTTGCCTTCGAAGATCAAGTTCCCAATGTCAATCTCGGCTGCCTTGAGTGAGAGCCCGCCATAGATCAGCATGCGGCTGCCCTGAGGCTGCGCCTGCAGCACGCGTCCGGACATCTCTCCGGCTACGGCCTCAAAGCTGATGCTGGCGCCAAGTTTGTGGCAGATCTTGCGCAAGGCGTCATTGAAATCAGGATCGCCGCTGTTGAGAACGTGCTCCGCGCCCAGGCCACGCAACAACTCCACCTGTTCCGGCCGCCGCACCACGTTGACCACCGGTAGTCCAAACTTCTGTCCGAGCCGGATCACCATCTTTCCCAGCGCGCTGGCCGCGGCTGTCTGCACCGCGGCGCGATGGCCGCCGCGCCGGGCCTCGTCCACCAGGGCCCATGCCGTCAGGGGATTCACCAGCATGGTGGCGCCATGCTCCATCTCCACCTTCTTGCCCAGGGGCACGCAGAACTGCGCCGAGGTAACGATATATTCTGCCCACATCCCTCCGGTGGACTTGGCATCGGCGGCCGCACAGGCCACGCGCCGGCCCTTCATGAAGCGCGCCATCATGCCGCCGCCCACTTCAACCACCGTGCCGCTGCCTTCAAATCCGGGTGTGGCCGGCAAAGGCTTTTTGAAGCCGTAATTGCCGACGATGAACATCAGATCGGAGGGATTGACGGGCGAAGCAAAGACCTTGACCAGGACTTCTCCCGGACCAGGCCGGGGAACCGGGACTTGAGCAACAGTCAGGCTTCCCGGCTTGCCTTCGTAGTCATGAAGCTGGACGGCGCGCATGGTTGCGGGGAGAGAGGTCATAGGCCACGGATATTACCATGCACGTCGCGCCGAGCGGCTGCACATGAACCTGCACCGGCCTGCCGGTTGAAATCAGCGTGTTGACGCGTCCCGGCGATCACCCTACAATCAGGGCATCCCAGCTCCATGCGAAGGTAGCCTCGAGTGCCTCTCTACGAATACCAGTGCAAGAAATGCAAACACCGCTTTGAGAAGATCCAGAAATTCTCGGATCCGGCGGTGAAGAAATGCCCCGAATGTGGCGGGCCGGTGGAAAAGCTGCTTTCCGCATCCGCAGTGCAGTTCAAAGGCAGCGGCTGGTACGTAACCGACTACGCCCGCAAAGGCGCCGGCTCGTCTGAGTCCAGTACGCACAGCGCGGCATCGGATGGCGCGAAAGACGGAGCGAGCTCGTCTGCCAAGTCCTCCGACAAGACTGACAAGGTCGATTCCAAGAAGACGGAAAAGAAGACCGAGAAATCTTCCAGGAAATAGCGGACGCATCTCTGCCTCCGCAGCTCTCACCGCAAATCTGAACTTACGCGGCGCGACGGTCGGGTGGAGAAGGAACCTTCTCGCCTTTCTTACGCGCTTTGGCAAGCCCGATGGCGATCGCCTGTTCGCGATTCTTGACCGGGTGCTTGCCCTCGCGCATGTGATGCATCTCCGTGCGTACTTCCTCGCCGGCGCGTTTGTCGTACTTACGCGCGCTCGATTTCTTTCGTGTCTTGGCGCCCATGGCTGGATACTCCCTCACGCAAACCCTATGCAGCGCGGCGAGCGGTTGCTCGTCTTCTGCGTGCCCTGGAAACTCCCACAACCAAAGCCAGCTTGCGTATCCTGGCGCGGCGCTTGGCTGCGTCTTTTTCTTTTTGTGCCGCCGTCGGCGTCTTCTTCTTCGTGGCCATTACGTTACCTCCTGCTATCTATGTATAAGACGGTCATGCTGTCTTGGAGGTTGGCGCGCGCTTGGGTTTTGTCTTCTCGCGCCCGTTGACATTGAAGATCATCTCCCGCTTGGGGATGTCGGCATCCACGACGACGTGGTCGCCGTGCAGGACTTCGCCTTCCAGGATTTTCAACGCCAGCCGGTCCTGAATCAGCCGCTGGATGGCCCGCTTCAACGGCCGCGCGCCATAAGCCCGGTCATAGCCTTCCAGGAACAACAGCTCCTTGGCCGCCGGCGTGAGCTCGATGGTGATCTTGCGGTCGGCCAGCAGTTTGCGCAAGTCGTCCAGGCGCAGCTCGATGATGCGCGTGA
>CAZFRV010000105.1:0-13664 GCA_964521445.1 uncultured Acidobacteriaceae bacterium | reverse complement strand
AAGAAACCGTGCAGAACATTTTGGTGTTTCGCTTCAGCAACGGAATCTTCGAGCCGATCTGGAACCGGCGTTATGTCGATCACGTGCAGATCACGGTGGCGGAGACCGTCGGCGTGGAGCAACGCGGCGGATACTTTGACGCCGCGGGCACGTTGCGCGACATGGTTCCCAACCATCTCTTCCAGCTCATCTCGCTGACCACCATGGAGCCGCCCATCTCTTTCAGCTCGGATTCGGTGCACGACGAGCAATCCAAGATCCTGCATGCCATCCAGCCTCTGGACGCCGAAGACGTTTTGCATTGTGCGGTGCGCGGGCAATATGGAGAGGGTGAAATCAATAACGAACCGGTTCCGGCGTACCGTTCGGAGCAAGGCGTTCCACCCGATTCAAGGACCGAAACCTTCGTCGCGCTCAAGCTGCTCATCGACAACTGGCGCTGGGCGGACGTTCCCTTTTACATACGCACGGGAAAGCGTTTTCCGGTCCGACATACGGAAATCGCGATTCAGTTCAAACGCGCTCCGCTGGTTTTGTTCCGCGACACGCCGGTCAGCAGCCTAAAGCCCAATCAGCTGATCATCCACATCGCTCCCGACGAAGGTATCTCCATGCGCTTCGGGGCCAAAATGCCTGGAGCGCTGATGAAGGTCGGCTCCGTAGAGATGAATTTCAACTACTCGGATTACTTTGGCCTCCAGCCCAATACCGGCTACGAAGTGCTGTTGTATGACTGCATGCGCGGAGATCAAACGCTGTTCCAGCGGGCGGATATGGTGGAGGCCGGCTGGAGCGTCGTGGATCCAATTCTCGACGTGTGGAAAGCGCTGCCTCCGCGCAGTTTTCCAAACTACCCCGCGGGTGCCTGGGGGCCGCCTGAGGCCGAGGAACTCATTACTCGCGACGGCCGTCACTGGAGAAAGATCCAGGAATGATTCTCGCCGGTGACATCGGAGGCACCAACACCAGGATCGCTCTCTTCGAGCAGGACGGCGGTAAGCTGAAACTCGCCCGCGAGTGCATCTATCCCAGCCGTGAACACGAGAGCCTGGACGAGATCGTGGGGCTCTTCCTTCGCGGCCAAGCCGCCACCGCGGCAAACGCCTGCTTCGGGATCGCTGGTCCGGTATTGGACGGCCGGGCCAACGCCTCCAACCTGGCCTGGATCGTGGATGCCGGCCAGCTTGCCCGTGAGACAGCGATCAAAAATGTTTGGCTCATCAACGATCTCGAAGCCCATGCGTACGGGATCAATGACCTTGAGCCTGACGACCTGTTTACGCTGAATCCCGGGAAGCCATGTCCCGGGAATGCGGCGTTGATCGCCGCCGGAACCGGACTGGGCGAAGCCGGCATGTTCTGGGATGGGACCGAACATCACGCCTTTGCCGCCGAGGGCGGCCATGCCGACTTTGCTCCGGGCAACGAACTGGAGCTAGCGCTGCACGGCTATCTGATGAAAAAGTTCGGCCACGTGAGCTGCGAACGCGTGCTCTCCGGGCCTGGAATCAAGAACATTTACGACTTTCTACGCGATTCCCAAATCGAACAGGAAGAGCAATGGCTCAAGGACGAGTTGGAGCGCGCGTTGGATCCGGCTGTTCTCATCTCGCAATACGGATTGGAAGGCAAAGCCGCCATCTGCGACCGTGCGCTGGATATCTTCGCGAGCGTTTATGGCGCTGAGGCCGGTAATCTTGCGCTCCGGCTCCTGGCTGTAAACGGAGTCTTCGTGAGCGGGGGCATCGCCGGCAAGACCCGGGCCAAACTCAAGGGACCGTTGTTTATGGAGAGATTTGTGGCCAAGGGTCGGATGCGACCCTTGCTGGAGACGGTGCCGGTGAAGGTAATCGTCAACGAACACATTGGCCTGCTCGGAGCGGCCCGGTACGCGGTGATGAAGGCCAACGCCACATAAAATCACGGATATGCATGCAAACTTCAGGCAACAACGCTGAATTGAAAATCGTCCCCGACGTTGCTGCACTGAATGCGGCAGCGGTTGACGAGTTCTGCCGTTGCGCTGAGGCTAGCATCGCCGAGCGCGGGCGCTTTTGCGTCGCTTTATCTGGCGGCAATACGCCCCGCAGCGTCTACACGTTGCTGGCTCAAGACCGGAAGGATCGCCTGCCGTGGGAGAAGATTTACGTCTTCTTCGGCGACGAACGTTGCGTTCCCCCGGACCATCCTGAGAGCAACTACCGCATGGCCCGGGAGTCTTTACTGTCCCGGGTTCCCATCCCGCCGCAGAATGTCTTCCGGATTCATGCGGAACTTGAGCCCGAAGCTGCCGCCAGTGAGTACGACCGCCAGCTTCGCGCGTTCTTCCGTTTGGTCGGCGGCGCCTGGCCGGCTTTCGACCTGATTCTGCTCGGCATCGGCGACGAGGGTCACACCGCTTCATTGTTTCCCGGAAGTACGGCTTTGACGGAGAAGTCCAGGTTGGTTGTTGCCAATTGGGTCGATAAATTCCAGACCTACCGAATCACATTCACGTATCCGGTGTTGAACCATGCGGAGGAAGTCTTGTTTTTGGCGTCGGGACAAAGCAAAGCGCAAATCCTGCGCGACATTTTTGATCCGGCCAAGAAGGGCGCCTACCCCGCGCAGGGCGTCCAGCCGCAGCACGGAAAACTATTGTGGATTGCGGACCGGGAAGCAGCCGGTCTGCTGGAACGAACCTGATCTGTTTGCATTGGATCAATCTTTCACCACCTGATCGGGCATCGAACCAAATGGATTGCGCGGATCGAAGGAGAATCTGATCGTGAATTCACAGCACCGGGCCTCTTTGCTCTGTCGGGCAGCTCTGCTGATTCTGGCGCTGGCGGCGCCGGTCTTCAAGGCGCCTGCGGTCCCGCAACCCAAGGGGAGGAACCAATCCATGTTGCAACTGACCAGCACCGCGTTTCATCCGGAGGAGAACATACCAGCAAAGTTTACCTGCGACGACAGGAACGTCTCGCCTGAACTCTCCTGGAGCGGCGCTCCGGCGGGAACCAAATCGTTTGCCCTGGCGATGCACGACCCGGATGCCCCGATGGCCGGAGGCTATACCCATTGGCTCGTGTACAACATTCCGCCAACTGCCGATAACATTCCCGAAAATGCGCCCAACCAGGACCACCTGCCGGGCGGCGGCATGCAGGGGAAGAACGATAGCGGAACCTACGGGTATACCGGGCCTTGCCCGCCTTCGGGTACGCATCGCTACTATTTTCGGCTCTACGCGCTCGATGTAGAACTCGATCCCCACGCCGGATCAAACAAGGCCGGTCTGGAACAGGCAATACAAGGGCATATCCTGGCGCAAGCGGAATTGCTGGGAAGATACAAGCGGTCCGCCGGCAAGGCCGCTTGATTTAAGATCCTGCCTCACTTGGGACTGGGCGCTGCTTTGGGCTGGGACGCTCCTTTTCCCTGATTGTTTCCGAATACGGTGTTCGGCGTGCCGGTGAATGCATCTTTGCTGGCAGCGCCTGTGGTGCACGTATTTCCGGTGACATTGTCCGGCATCTCCCGCTCGCCGGATATCCCAACGCACGAGCTGTAGGGATGATCTCTCGGCGCGGCGAATGTGTTGGCGACGATCGTGTTCTCGCCGCTGTCCACGATGTGAACGGCTTCGTAGCCGCCCGGGCGTGTGGGGCTGCCGATGAACTCATTCGACGAAATCAGGTTGCCGGTGGAGACGTGCTTCTTGCCATCGTAGTCGTACCCGGCGATTGCAATGTCGTAGCGCCCGTTGTTGCCGAACTGGTTGCCGGTAATGATCTGCCGGTTGGATTGCAATCGCGAAGAACCTGTGCCGTAAACCCTGATACCGTCCAACGTATTGCCGCCCAGGTCCGAGTGCTCGATCCGCGTCGTCGGCGAATTGTTCAGCTCGATCCCGAATGTGCCATTGTTCTCGAACTCGGAGAGCGATATGAAGATATCCGCGGTATTGGCCAAGTGTAGCCCAGCCTGGCCGTTGGAGATGGCCATCATTTTGGACAGCTTGGCACAGCAGGATTCATTACGCTCCGTTGAGTAGATCTCGATTCCATAGCCGGCAGCATTCTGCGCCGTCACCCGGAACATCTCAACACGATTCGCGGCGTTTACCAGGATGGCAGCTCCGCCTTTCGGTGCGCCTTTCTTATTGCCATCCACCGTGAGGTCCTGAAGCACTGCCAGAGCGCCGTCCAGTTGCACCACGGGGTTGAGGGCCGACTTGTCAGCGGCCTTGATCACCGTAGCCGATTGATCTGAGCCAATACCCAAGCCCGCCGGCATACCCATGATCGAACTCTTGGCCTGCACGTGGATTGTGCCTCCGGTCATGAGCGTTACTGGGCCAAGAATCAGCTCCACCGGCTTGTTCGGCGCGCCCACGGTGAACCCGAAAGCAGCCGTCTGCAGCCCGGAAAGCTCGCGTGCGTCGCAAACGCCGCCCTGGACCGGCAACGCAGCTATGCATTTCTCGATCTTCGCGCCGGCGCCTTCCCCGGGGAACTTGTCCGCATGCTGGACGGTCTGCGCGGGCGCGAGGGGCGCGCAGAGACACAGAAGAAAGGCGAATTTTCTCCGGTCGCGAACGCGAAACATGTTACGATAAAAGCGAACAAAAAGCGAATACGCCATGGCTTCCCTTTTCCCCCACCTCGAACCCGCCACTCCTCTCGTAGGTATCGCCCGCTTGGCTGCTGAGGGAGAAGCTGTCTCGGAAGGCCACCAGGTGGAGTATCTCACGCTCCAGAACAGGAGCCTGCTCGCGCGTTGCACTTCGCCGCGCATGCCTTTCGCCTGGATGATCAATCCTTATCGCGGATGCGAGTTCGCCTGCAAGTACTGTTACGCCCGCTATACCCATGAATTCATGGAGCTGCGCGACGGCCTGGACTTCGAGCGCAAGATTTACGTCAAGCAGAACACGGCTTGGCTTCTGCACCAGGAGCTCAAGCAGGTCCGGCCCGGCCAGATGATCGCCATCGGGACCGCCACAGACCCCTATCAGCCGGCGGAACGAAGGTACCTAATCACCCGCACGATCTTCGAGGAGCTAGCGCGTCATGAAGGATTGGACCTGGGTTTGGTGACCAAGTCGAGCTTGATTCTGCGCGACACGGAGCTGCTGCAAACCGTAGCAGAGAAGAACCGGCTGTCCATCCACGTTACGGTCACCACACTGGACGCGGAACTGGCCCGCCTCCTGGAGCCTCGCGCGCCGCGCCCCGACCTCCGATTGAAGACGGTAGAGAAACTGGCGCGGGCTGGGATCCGCGTGGGAGTCAATTGCGCGCCGATCCTCCCCGGCATCACCGACTCTCCCGCCGCGATCGAGAGCCTGGTCCGGGCCGCGGCTGGCGCCGGCGCGACCTCGGTGTACGCTGTCCCCTTGTTTCTCAAGCCCTGCGCAGCCAAAGTCTTTCTTCCCTTCTTGCAAGAGAAGTTTCCACGCCTCGTCCCGCTTTACCAGACGAGGTTCGCGGAACGGGCCTTTGTCTCTGCGGCGTATACGCGAAGAGTTACAGGCCTGGTGCGAAAGTACCGCTTGAAGTATGGGATCGCGTCACGAGACTTCCGTCTGCCCCATGATCTGCCCTGCAACCAGCAAATGGGTCTTTTCGCTTGATAGTCTTTCCCATCTTTCAGCACGGCCACGGAAAAAAGAAAACCCCTTGCCGCGGCAAGGGGTCAAGACGCAGATTTCAGGGTTAACTGGCGGCGCCGCGCATGACGTTCGCGGCCAGATAGCCTTTCGGCCCCTTCAGGAGCTCGAACTCCACGGTCTCGCCTTCGTTCAGCGTTCGGTAGCCGTTCTCCTGGATGGCGGAAAAGTGAACGAACACATCTTCTCCGGTTGATCGCTGAATGAAGCCATATCCTTTGGCCCCGTTGAACCACTTTACTGTGCCCTTCTCTCTCACAGGTAAAACTCCTTTCGCCTCAGATCAGAAAAATTCTCATCCTGCATGAATCAGGAAGAGAGAAGAGGTTGCTGCTTGGCGGGCCAGCTTTCCACAAACATGGCTGCCAGGCAAAACCGGGACGCGCCCGCTTAAGCTCTCGCAACCTGTCGTTTCGTGAAGTTCGACTGCGCTGCTCAAACATCAACCCAAATGCCCCTCATTAGAATGTTCTTGGGAGCTACGCATAGTATTCAGGAACTCTGGCTTTTGTAAAGAACTTTATTTAAGAAAATTCAAATCTTCCCATAAGTCACTCAATTAACGACACTTAGCTGGCTTCCTACTTAGTTTCCGGAAGCGCCAGGGAGGGGTTCTGATACCATGGCTCAAGCCTCAAATGCCACTCGACCCGGCCGCGTCCGACCAACTCGGCAGTTCAGCCTCGCCGGCGAGGGGGAGGTCGTCGCACACCACGGCGGTTCGGTTCCTTCCGGCACCATGGCAGCGGATCATCTCCACCCGAGGCGTACCCACGTTGCGCTACCTCATGAAGCCCGAGGTCCACACTTTTGCCTTCTCGGTGGCAGCGAATGCGATCTTGTCGTTCTTCCCGTTCATGGTGCTGCTGATGTGGCTCAGCCGCAACGTTTTCCACTCCCAGGCGATGTCCAACGCTGTGGTCCAGCTTCTGCGCGACCATCTGCCAGTGGGCCAGGACTTCGTGGTACGTAATCTCGACTATCTGGTGAAGAGCCGGCAACGAGCCAAACTCGCGTCCGTCCTCATCTTGTTGATTACCTCGACCGGCGTATTTCTGCCGCTGGAGGTGGCCTTGAATCGCATCTGGGGATTTACCAAGAACCGATCCTATCTAGGCAATCAGATTATCTCGCTGGGTTTGGCTTTCGCTTGCGGAATTCTGGCCGTGCTCTCGGTTGGGCTGGTGGCCAGCAACCAACTCATGATCCAGTTTATGATGATGGGCCACACCCAGAACATTCTCTTCAAAGGCGCGGCTTTTGTTGTTCTCAAGGGCTTGGCTTTGCTTACCAGCATCGCGATTTTCTTCCTGATCTACTGGCTGCTGCCCAACGGGAAGATTCGCGCCAGAGATGTGCTGCCGGCCGCTGCAGCCATGGGCGTACTCTGGGAGGCCTCCAAGTATGCCTACATGAAGGCGTTACCCTGGCTCGATTTCCATGAAGTTTACGGTTCCTTTTCCATCTCCGTCACGCTGATGTTCTGGGCCTTCCTTTCCGGACTGATGCTGCTGGCCGGGGCCCACTTGGCTTTGGAGTTTTCCCCGCAGCCGAACGAAGAAACCACCGGCCTCAAGTAGCCTCCCTTGCCGACCCCTTCTGACCTGCCGCTATAATCAGTACAGCTTGGCCCTCTGGAGCACCATCACCGGCAAACTTTCCTGGCTCGCGCCACGCACGCGCCTGGCCCGATTCACCGCTTACCTGGCCGCAATCGAGTTGGTGCTGCTCGGGTTGAGATGGATCTTTCAGCGGACCGGCGCCACTGCCGTTTCCGGGTCTCTCAGCCAATGGACCGGATTCCTTGGCTTCTTGCTTGCCATTCTGCTACTGGCCCTAGCCCTGCGGTGGTTCCGCAACCATGTGATGTGGAGTGTGCGCAACCGGCTGATCGTGACGTATATGTTCATCGGGGTTGTGCCCCTGGTCTTGGCGCTCCTCATTGCGTCGCTGTCCGCCTATTTTCTCGCCGGACAGTTTTCGGCATATCTCACCGTTTCTGAAATCGAAGCTCAACTGCAGCGTCTGCAAGCGGAGAATTTTTCCGCAGCCGGGACGATAGCCGAACGTCCTGGCGCCGCAGACTCTCCCGAGAGATTGCTCGCGGACGATGCGGCCTTTCCCGGGCGAGTCGTCCAAGTCCTGCCGGAATCTGCGCGGCCCAAGTGGTTGAAAGACGGTTTCCGCGCCCTGGTGCTTGATGAAGGACATATCTACCTGCGCAGCGTCAATATCGTGGACTCCGGACGAAAACGTCTTGCTGTGATCTCCAGCGTGCCCGTGGATCGGGCCTTTCTCTCAAAGATTGCCGCCGACCTCGGCCCCCTGACTCTCTATGTACCGCAGAGAAACCCGAACGGTCCCAAAAGCGACGCGAACGTCCAAATCGACTTCGGTCGCAGCGCGGTGATGGTCAACGGAAAACCGGCTGTGGGAATCTCAGCGGGAACGCTGCCTACGGCAATCAATCGCTGGGATCGAGACTTCAACTATTACTCGGTGCTCCAGCCGCTGAACTGGAAGACGGGCGCGGCTGACGAAGAAATCGTGCTCGTGGGTACTATGAGGATCTCCTCGCTCTATTCACGACTTTCCACTTCCACCAGCAACTGGGCGGGCATTGTCGTTATCGCTCTGGCCGTACTGGCCGTAACGTTCGCCATCATCGTACTGATCGCATGGTTGATCGGCATCCGTCTCACGCGGACGGTCACATACTCTGTTGCCACCCTGTACAAAGCAACGGAGCACATCAACCGCGGCGACTTCTCGCATCGCATCCAGGTACGCCACAAGGACCAGCTTGGAGCCCTGCAGACCGCCTTCAACTCCATGACCGAGTCGCTGGAGAAGCTGATCGAGGAGCAGAAGGAAAAAGAGCGCCTGCAAAGCGAGCTGGAGATCGCCCATGAGGTCCAGGCACAACTCTTTCCCCAGTCCGGCGCGGGCACGCGGACTCTGGAACTGTTCGGCACCTGCCGCCCGGCGCGCATTGTAAGCGGCGATTACTACGACTTCCTCTCCGACGGTCCGGAGCACGTGGGCATCGCCGTAGGCGATATCAGTGGCAAGGGCATCTCCGCGGCCTTGCTGATGGCCACCATTCACTCCGCGGTCCGCGCGTATGAGCAGGAGGAGATTGTCCCGATGCGCGCTGCTTCCAGCTACGGCGCGGACACGCGCATTGCTACGTTGGCTCGGCGCGTCACTCGCCCCTCCCCGGCGCAAATGCTTCGGCTCTTGAATCATCATCTCTACCGGAGCACGCAGCCGGAAAAATACGCAACGTTGTTTCTCGGATTTTATGACGATGAAACCCGCCGGCTGACCTACTCCAATGCCGGCCACCTGCCGCCCATCATCCTGGGCGAAGATGGATCCACGCGCCGGCTCGACATTGGCGGTACCGTGGTCGGCCTGTTTGATGCTGTTGAGTACGAGGAGCAGACCGTGCAGCTCCAGCCCGGAGACCTCTTCATCGCGTTCAGTGACGGCATGACCGAACCAGAAAACGATTTTGGCGAATTCGGCGAAGACCGTCTGGTAGAGACGATCGCCTCCTTCCGCGACCTGCCTCTGGATCGTGTCACTGAGCACGCGGTGGCCGCCGTTCAGGACTGGATCGGTTCGCAAGAGCAGCCCGACGACGTCACCCTGGTCCTCGCCCGCCGCGTAGCCTAGCTGGGAGAACGGTTCGCCTTTCCAATCCCGCCAAGCCGGGTTAGGATAGGGTTTTCACAGGACCTTAACATTCCCTGAGAGAGGCTCGCCACATGGTTATGACGCGTTTCCGCCTGACACTTCTTACCAGCCTGTTGATCGCTCCCATGCTTGTCGCTGCCGCTGCAGATGCGGTGCGCGTGGAGCAAGGGTTGCTCTCCGGGACCGCAGGCAGGAGCCCGGACGTCCGCGTCTATCGTGGCATTCCCTTCGCTGCGCCGCCGGTGGGCGACCTTCGCTGGAAGGCCCCGCAGCCTCCCGCTTCGTGGCAAGGCGTGCGCGAAGCCAAAGAGTTCAGCAGCGCCTGCTGGCAGACCCAGTATCCCGCCGGCTCGATCTATCAGGCGAAACTCCCGCCGCTGAGTGAAGACTGCCTGTACCTGAACATCTGGACTGCGGCTAAGTCCGCGAAAGACCATCTGCCCGTAATGGTGTGGATACACGGCGGCGGCTTCACCCGGGGCAGCGGAATTTCCGATGCTTATGATGGCGAGAACTTTGCCCGCAAAGGCGTAGTGCTGGTGACGATCAACTATCGCTTGGGGATCTTCGGTTTCTTTGCTCACCCCGCCCTCACCGCGGAATCCGAACATCGCGCTTCTGGAAACTATGCTTTGCTGGATCAGATTGCCGCGCTGGAATGGGTCAAGAAGAACATCGCGGCCTTCGGCGGCAACCCCAACAACGTGACCATCTTCGGCGAGTCGGCCGGTTCCTGGGCGGTGAACGGTCTCATGGCCAGTCCGCTGGCGCATGGACTCTTTCACCGTGCCATCGGCGAAAGCGGCGGCTTGTTCTCGCCGATGAACAGTCTGGCCGTGGCGGAGAAGGCAGGCGAGCGTCTCGCGGCCACGCTGGGCGCCACACAAGACGCGCTGAAGACGCTGCGCGCCAAGCCTGCGGAGGAACTACTGAAAGCCAGCGACACGCCGGTCGCGAGCGCCATTGTGGATGGATGGGTCCTCCCTCAGGACGTGCAGACGATCTTTGAGCAAGGTAAACAGAATGACGTGCCATTGGTCGTCGGCTTCAACGCCGACGAAGGCACCACTCTGGCCCCGCAGGGAGCCATGGTCACCAGCGCTGCCTATACTTCCGGCATCCGGCAGCGCTATGGCGACCAGGCGGACGAGTTTCTCAAAGTCTATCCTTCGGGATCGGACGGCGAAGCTGTCTTGTCGTTCTATTCGGCCTATCGCGACCAGGTCTTCGGCTGGGAGATGCGCACTTGGGCGCGTCTGGCGTCCAAGACCGGCCATCACCCCGCTTATCTTTACTACTTTAACCACCGCCCGCCGGGCCCACAAAGTGCTCGCCTGCGCGCCTTCCATGCCAGCGAACTCCCATATGTCTTTGGCAACTTCATCTGGTCGTTTCCGTGGCAGGATGCCGACCACAAGCTGGCAGACACGATTTCCACTTACTGGGTGAATTTTGCTAAGACCGGCGATCCAAACGGCAGCGGCCTGGCCAAGTGGCCGGCCTACCATGCGGCCACCGACCAGGCGATTGAGTTTGGCGACCAGATTGGCGTGCGTTCCCAGGTCAACAAAGCGGGCCTGGATTTCTTCGACGGCTACTACCAATCTCTGAGAACGCCTGCGCCGGCGACCGGAGCACCCGTGAACGGGGCAAAGTGAAGTAATTAGGGCGTTCGATTCTCCACGGCATGACGCCAGGGGAATGCACTGGGTTGGCCCTCGCCGATGTATGTTCAGGGCACTTCAGTCCCAGGAAAGCGTGTT
Organism: uncultured Acidobacteriaceae bacterium; assembly: GCA_964521445.1. Classification (GTDB taxonomy): domain Bacteria; phylum Acidobacteriota; class Terriglobia; order Terriglobales; family Acidobacteriaceae; genus Angelobacter. The sequence goes on along the minus strand of CAZFRV010000105.1, from coordinate 2,546 downwards.
GCCGCCCTTCTCTGGCAAGGCCAGACTGAACAAGCGATCGCCGAGTTCGAGAAGGCCCGGGAGCTCTCCAAATCGCAGCCGGAAAAGATGGCCTGGCTGGCTTATGCCTACGCCGTCAGCCACCGCAGAACGGAAGCGCTGGGACTTCTTGAGCAGTTGCTGCGCATTCAGCAGCAAGGGCAGCCCTACCTTTCACCTTTCCACATCGCTTTGGTTTACGCCGGGCTGGGAGACTCGGAGAACGCATTCCATTGGTTGGACCAAGCCGTAAAAAGCCACGATGAGTGGCTGGTCTATCTGCGCGTCTACCCCGAGTTCCAAAGCCTCCGGTCTGACGCCCGCTTCCAGGTCCTCGAGCGTCGCGTGGGCTTGGCCGGGAAATGAGCACTCGGAAGCGGTAAAGCCAACTCCAGGGCAACGACCTTTGCGAACCGATGGAGAGTTTTCCCGCTGGGTCAAGCGGGGCGTATAGTTATCCTGATTGTTCGAGGCCTGACTCTCTCCGTGGGACACTCGGCGCCTGACCAGGAGACGAAATGAGACTTCAAAAATCCAATCTCATCGCCATGACTGCTCTTGCTGCCGCCGTCTTGATGGCAGCGAAACCGGAAAACGTTTCCATCCAGGAGTGGGATGTCCCAACAGCCAACTCGCGTCCGCATGATCCGGCTCTGGCTCCCGACGGCTCGCTCTGGTACACCGGGCAGATGGCCAACACACTGGGCCGTCTCGACCCCAAGACCGGCGTGTTCAAAGAATACCCGCTGAAAACGCCTGGCTCCGGCCCCCACGGCCTGGTGGCCGACAAGGACGGTAACATCTGGTTCACCGCCATTTTCAAAGGCTACGTTGGGAAGCTCGATCCCAAGACCGGGGAGATCACCGAGCATCACATGACGGACCCGCGCGTCCGCGATCCTCACACGCCCGCTCTCGATCCCCAGGGCAACGTCTGGTTTACCACGGAGCAGTCCAATTTCATTGGCCGCCTCGATCCGAAGACCGGCGAGATCAAGGCCAAGGAAGTTCCCACACCGCACGCCGTCCCTTATGGGATCGTGATCACACCGCAGGGCGTACCTTACTTCTGCGAATTTGGCAGCAACAAATTGGCCCGCGTCGATCCCAAAACGATGGAGATCACCGAGTACGCCTTGCCTCAGGGCGCGCGACCAAGACGCTTGGCCCTGGCCGCGGACGGGACCATCTACTATTCCGACTACGCTCGCGGCTACCTCGGGCATTTCGATCCCAAAACACAGAGAGTTGAGGAATGGGCTTCTCCGGGCGGACCCACGTCCAGGCCTTACGGCATTGCCGTGGCTCAAAACGGCATCGTTTGGTACAGCGAGTCCGGCGTGAACCCCAATACCCTGGTGCAGTTCGATCCGGCTGCAAAGACGTTCTCAGCCACGCCCATTCCCTCCGGCGGCGGGGTCGTGCGCAACATGGTCGCGACTCGCGACGGCCGGCTTTACCTGGCGTGCAGCGGAGTCAACAAAGTTGCCGTAGCCCAAATACACTAGCTCGTTTTACAACATTGCTTTGTCCAGATACACCGAGGGAAGGACACGCTAAGTCGTCGGCCGATCCAACGCACCTGCCGGCGACCCTGCTTTGACCAGAAGGTAGAGGCGATAAGCCGCGTAATCCACGGCGAGGACCGCGACAGGAATCAAACCGAACCAGAACAAGCGGTCCCAGATTCCAACTGAGAAGACGCCCAGCCTCGCGTAACAAACCACCATGTAAACAGACAGGATCAAGCATCCTGCGAGCGTCAGCTTGGCGCCCATTTGCTGTGTCCTGGGAAAGAACACCATGACTGATCCGGCCAGCAGCGGCAGTGGGCCGGCCAGCGAAATATAGCCGAGAATCTGATTCAAAACCGGCGGCGGCGCAAAGAGCGAGAAGAGAAAACTCAGGGCCACTGCGAACGTCAGGAAACAAACCGCCGCGCCTCCCACAATCAAGACAAAGGCGGCAAGACCCTTCACCGATTTCATGACAAGTATTTCCGTTTCCCCTGGCGACCTGACGATCGGATGGAGATGAGTATATATCTTCACGATTCGAGCGAAGCTGAAGAGGCACGATCGAACTCAAGGCTGGCCGGCTGTCTTAGGCTCTGCTTTCTTGGCTTCTGCCGGCGGAGGCAGATCGTCGCGGAAATCCAGCTCTGACAATTCACCTGCGTAAGCATTGTCCGCCGACGGCTTGTAACGCACCACGGCCCGCAATCCATCGACGTGACGACAGAAGCTGAAGTGGTCTTCACCATACCATAGCGTGTCCGAAAACCCGCCCCGGAAGCCGCCCTTCGCGATAAAACGCAGGGCTTGGCCGTCGTGATCCAGCACAAAGTTCATCTTTTCGTCTTTGCTGCCGCAGTTGGCTGACTTGATTCTGCCTTCCACCATCTGCGTTCCCTCGGGTGCAGAGCTGGGAGCGAGGTCGCCGGCAGGCCTTTGTGCCGCAGGCACGCGGTTCCAAAGCTCGACGGCCTCATCATGGTCCGGGCCGGACCAGCGGTCGGCCACATACTT
>CAZFRV010000104.1:0-4884 GCA_964521445.1 uncultured Acidobacteriaceae bacterium | reverse complement strand
AGCTACTACCGGCGCAGATTTGATCCTTCAACTTTCCGCCGATCCGCGGTTTCGGGTGACAATCCTCGATCCCCAGACCGGAGTGACCCTGTGGGGTTTCAGGCCCGATTTAGAGCCGACGATTCTCAAGCGCAATTCTCGCAAAGATATCGAGCGAGCGCTGGCCGCCATCACATTTGATCTAGCCAACTTGAGCGGCCGGGCTGCTCCTGCGGATGCCAGTCGGCAAAGCGCGAAGGATGCTGCTACGCCGCCGGACGCTCCGATACCGCCGCAACTCGGCAACGCCAAAACCGTTTTTATTTCCAACGCCGGAGGCGAACCACTGAGTGATTGGAAACACCGGCCGCTGCAGCCTTACAACGCCTTTTACGCAACCATGAAGAGCTGGGCTCGGTTCAAACTGGCGCCCACACCAGCCGACGCTGATTTGGTCTGTCAGGTATCTGTCGTCCGTTCAGAACCTTTATTCCTGCGATTGACAATTCTGGATTCGAGAACTCAGGCGGCGCTATGGGAACTTAACCAAGACATTCGCAGTGACCAGACCATTCAGGGGTCTTTTGCGGACCAAAAGGACTTGGATAAGGCTATCGCGGCCTTGGTTACTAGTCTGGCCAAATTGGCTGGCGAGCCCGATGCTCACATATCGGTCCCACAGTACACCCAGAGCGCACTGGCCCCATCCACGATCAGTGACGTCAGGAAGGTGTTCATTTCCAGGCCCCGCGAAGAAGACGGTTTCTTCGCGGAAAACGCGCCCGGCCAGCTTTATGAGACGCTGGACGCGGGCTTAAGGGCTTGGGGACGCTATCAACTGACATCGCCGAGCGAGGCTGATTTAATCTTTGAACCATCCGTTTCGGACTCATTGCCAATGGGCGCTGCTGGGTCGAGCAAGGCTGGTTCGATCTCTCTACAATCTGCTTGGGGCATTCGAGTCTGCTTGACAATACGGGACGCCAAGACGCGTCACATACTGTGGACGTTCGTCCGTCCCGTGAGAATGACCGTAATCAACGACGACGTACACAGTAACTACAGAGACGTCGTCGGCCTCCTTTTGAACGACTTGCGCCAGATGACGGCCGTTACTGCTCAGGCCAGAGCAAAAGCTGCGTCTCGCTAGCCACAGCTGGCGACGTAGGCGACGATACCGCTGACCGTGGCAAGATGTTAGAATCACGTTTCTACATGCGTCGCCTCATCCAATGGAGCGTCCTCTTCAGTGGCCTCTGAGCCATCCGGCAATATCGTACGTGCAGTTTTTCCTTGCTCACTCGGTCTTTTCATCAATTTCGCTTCTGTCCTGATCAAGCCAGAAGCCAGGAGCTAGAAGCCAGTGGCTTCAAACAAATATGACGTGATCGTGATTGGCGGCGGCCACAACGGCCTGACCCACGCCGCCTATCTCGCGCGCGCCGGCAAGAAGGTTCTGGTATTGGAGCGCCGCCACGTTCTCGGAGGCGCAGCGGTCACTGAAGAAGTTTTTCCCGGATTCAAGTTTTCCGTATGCTCCTATGTGGTTTCGCTCTTACGGCCGGAGATCATCCGCGACCTGGATCTTCCCCGCCACGGCCTGGAAATCCTGCCCCTCGACGGCACCTTCACTCCCATGCCCAGCGGCGATTACCTGTGGCGCGTGAACGATCACGGCAAGACTCGGCGAGAGATTGCGCGCCACTCCAAGTCGGATGCAGAGGCCTACGAGGAATTCGGCAAAGCCATGCAGGCCATGTGCCGGTTTGTGAAGCCGATCCTGAGTATGGTGCCGCCCGATCCCTCCACGCTCAATCCGCGCGAGTTGATGAAGCTGCTGTTCCTCGGGAGGCGCTTCCAGGGACTGGCCTCGGAAGACAAGTACAACCAGGTGCAGTTGATGACCATGAGCGCCGTCGACTTCCTCGATCAGTGGTTCGAAACCGACGTGCTCAAAGCCACCATGTCCGCCTCCGGTATCATCGGGACATTTCTTGGGATCCGCTCGCCGGGGACGGCTTACGTTCTCCTGCATCATTACATGGGCGAGATTGACGGCGCGTTCCGTTCGTGGGGATTTTCTCGCGGCGGCACCGGCGCCATCTCCAACGCGATCGCCGAAGCCGCGCGCGAGGCCGGCGCTGAGATTCGCACTGAGTCACCAGTGGCGCGGATCATGGTCAAGAACAACCGGGCTCAGGGCGTGGTCCTCGGCAACGGCGATGAAATTCGCGCCGATGTGGTCTCTTCGGGCGTGGACCCGCGTCTCACTTTCATCAAGTTCATCGAAGATGGCTTACTCCCCGCCGAGTTCCTGGAAGATGTACGGCGGTATAAATTCCGCGGGTCGTCGGGGAAGGTGAACATTGCGCTCGACGCACTGCCGGATTTCAAGTGCCTGCCGGGGCCGGGGGCTCACCTGCGCGGCGCCATCTCGATCTCACCGAGCGTCGAGTACATGGAGAGGGCTTACGACGACGCCAAATACGGCAACTTCTCCCGTCGCCCTTACATAGATATGGTGATCCCCTCGCTCACCGATCCATCGGTCGCGCCGCCAGGCAAACACGTGATGTCCTGCTTTGTGCAATACGCGCCTTACAAACTGCGTCCAGGATTGAGTTGGGACGAGCAGCGCGAAGCCTTCGGCAACAACGTGATCGATACCATCGCCGAATACGCGCCCAATCTGAAGGACATCATCCTCAACAAGCAAGTGCTGACGCCGCTGGACCTGGAGCGCGAATTTGGACTGAGCGAAGGCAATATCTTTCAGGGCGAACTCTCCCTCGAACAGCTCTTCTTCCTGCGTCCGGTGCCGGGGTATGCGCAGTTCCGCACGCCCATCAAGAACCTTTATATGTGCGGCTCGGCCACGCATCCCGGAGGCGGCATCATGGGTGCCCCCGGCCGGCTCGCTGCCCTGGAGATCCTCAAAGACGTGAAGGGGGCCAGCTAGCCGATGCCGGAGACGCGCGACGCGGTCGACGTTGTTATCGTAGGCGGCGGCCACAACGGGCTGGTGACGGCGTTTTACCTCGCCAAAGCCGGCTTCAAACCTCTGGTGCTGGAGCGGCGCGCGCAGCCGGGGGGCGCTGCTGTCACCGAGGAATTTCACCCCGGCTTCCGCTGCTCCACCCTGGCCCACGCCGCCGGTCCACTCCTGCCGGAGATCTTGCGTGACATGCAGCTTGCTCGCCACGGCCTCAAGCTGATCACTTCTGACGTCGGCGTCACCGCACTCTCGCCCGACGGGCGCGCCATGGTTCTGTACAACGACGTCAGGTGCGCTACCCAGGAGGTCGCGAAGTTTTCCGCGAAGGATGCCGTCCAGTATCCGGCTTTTCAGGAGTCTCTGGCGAGCATCGGCCGTGTGATCGGTGATGCTCTAGAAGTCACACCGCCGGACATTGACGATCCGAGCCGCACCGATCTGTGGCGCATGCTCCAAACCGGGCGTTCGTTGCGCAAGCTGGGAAAGAAAAATCTCTACCGTCTTCTGCGTTGGGGACCGATGGCTGTGGCCGATCTGGTTGCCGAGTTCTTCCAGACGGAACTGCTCCGCGCCACCGTGGCCGCTCGTGGAATCTTTGGGACGGCGCTGGGCCCATGGTCCGCCGGCAGCAGCCTGGTGTTGCTCCTTCGCGCTGCCGGCGACTCGCATCCTGCCGGCTCGGCCTGCTTTGCCGCGGGCGGAATGGGCGCGGTGACGCAAGCGATGGCATCGGCGGCAAAGGAAGCTGGAGCGGAGATTCGTACCGGCGCCGAGGTGAAGGAAGTCCGCATCAAAGATGGCGCCGCCACCGGCGTGGTCCTCGCGAACGGAGACGAGATCGGCGCTCAAGCCGTGATCTCCAACGCTGATCCCCGCCGCACGTTGCTCAAGCTCGTGGATCCCATTCATCTCACCCCTGATTTCGTGATGAAGTTGCAGCATTACCGCATGCATGGAACGGTGGCGAAAGTGAATCTGGCGTTGTCCGCTCTGCCCACGTTCACGGGGCTGAAAGCGGATTCGGGTGGCGAGGCCCTGCGCGGCCGCATTCACATTGGACCTGAGATTGACTATCTGGAGCGTGCGTTTGATGAATCGAAGTACGGAGACTTCTCACAACATCCGTATCTGGAAGTCGCCATTCCTTCGCTCACTGACCCCTCTCTCGCTCCCACCGGCAAACACGTGATGTCCGTTTACATGCAATACGCGCCATTCAAACTGAAGAGCGGCGATTGGGCGAGCCGGCGCAATGACTTGGGTGAAACCGTGGTCAAGACCCTGAGCGAATACGCGCCCGACTTGCCCGGACTTGTCGAGGACGGCCAGATCATCACGCCGCAAGACCTGGAAGACACTTACGGACTGACGGAAGGGCACATCTTCCACGGCGAACTCACCCTTGACCAGTTCTTTACCATGCGTCCGCTGCTGGGCTGGGCGCGCTATCGCACTCCCATCCGGAACCTTTATTTATGCGGGTCGGGAACACATCCCGGCGTCGGCTTGACCGGCGGATCGGGAGCGAGCGCGGCGCGAGAGATCGTGAAGGAGTTCCGGCGGTAGAATTAGAGTTTAGAGATGTCTTCTTACTCCAACACGCGCCCAGCCGTCGCCGTGTCCGAAGCCATGACGCTTCCCCAGAGCTATTACACCGATCCCGCCTGGTTCCAGCGAGAAATGGAAGCCATCCACTTCGACATGTGGCTGTGCGCGGGACGCACGGACCAGGTCCCGAATTCCGGCGACTACTTTGTCCGGAACTTTGCTAACGCCAGCGTCATCATCGTGCGCGATGAGCAGGGCACGATCCGCGCCTTCCACAACGTCTGCCGTCATCGCGGGACAATGCTTTGCCAGGAGCAGGAAGGCCATTTCGCCGGGCGCATTCAGTGCCAGTATCACGCCTG
>CAZFRV010000103.1:0-6782 GCA_964521445.1 uncultured Acidobacteriaceae bacterium | reverse complement strand
CTGGCCGGCCTGGCGCTGCTGATCGCCGCCGTGGGGATTTACGGAGTGATGGCCTTTTCCGTCAGCCAGCGCACGCGCGAAATCGGCACGCGCATGGCCCTGGGCTCCACGCCGGCGCAGGTTTTCCACCTGGTGATCCGCGATGGTCTGCGCCTTACCGTGTTGGGCGTGTTTCTGGGCCTGGCGGGAGCCGCCGCCGTAGCGCGCTATCTCTCCAGCATGTTGTTTGAAGTCAGCTTTGTCGATCCGCTCACCATCGTCGCCATGTCCGTGCTGCTGATGGTGGTGGCGCTGATCGCCTGCTACATCCCTGCGCGCCGCGCCACTCGCGTGGATCCGACAGTGGCGCTGAGGTACGAGTAGGCGAAGGGTGGTCGACACGCCGTCGACCTTTGACTCTTCTAATACAATCGCTGTCCTCCACGACCCGACCCTCTCCCCTCACGAGACCCAATCCCGAGGTCCGCGACCGAGCTCGCGCGGGAGCGGTGCCGAGGGACCTGCTCCGCTGCGGTCACGCGTCAGCCAAGAACGGCTTGGTGTCTAATCGGGGCGCGTGCTTCGAAAACCCGAGCGAAACATGCATCCTTCTCGGCTCATGCGACGCTGCCGCGGAGCCGATCCTACAAGCCACCCCAGCGAGCCAAAATCGGGCTCGCCGGGGACCCCGGTCACCCCACTCAGCCTCACAAGGCTCGGCTTCGTGGGTTCAGGATGATGTCTCGCTGTGTCTCGAGGAGGGACGGGGTCGAAGTTTAGCATGCGTCAGGGTGAAGCGTTACAATCGTTCTCAGCCGAGCCGTTATGGACTCCACCATCATTCGCCAGCTCAGGAAAATCGTCGGCAAAGACGCTGTTCTCGACCGTCCCGAAGAGCTCATGCTCTATGAGTACGACGGCGGACAGGACAAGAGCCGTCCCGGCGCTGTGGTCTTTCCGCAGACCACCGAGCACGTATCGAGAATCATGCGTTTGGCGCACGCGACCAAGACTCCTGTGGTTCCCCGCGGCGCAGGCACAGGGCTGAGCGGCGGCGCGATCGCCAGCAAGCAGGCCATTATGCTGGCCATGGCGCGCATGAACAAGATTCTTGAAATCGACGTGGACAACCAGCGCGCGGTGGTCCAGCCCGGCGTGGTCAACCTTGAGGTTTCAAACGCGACGGCCAAGTACGGCTACTACTACGCGCCCGACCCTTCCAGCCAGCGGGCCTGCACGATCGGCGGAAACGTGGCGGAAAATTCCGGCGGGCCGCATACGCTGGCCATGGGCGTGACCGTTAACCACATCACCGGTCTCGAAGTGGTGCTGCCCGATGGCCGCGTCGTTGAATTTGGCGGCAAAGCCCAGGACTCCTGTGGCCTGGATCTGACCGGCTTTTTTGTGGGCTCGGAAGGCACCATGGGCGTGGCTACGGCGGTCACCGTGAAGCTCACCAAGTCGCCGGAAGCAGTGGCCACTTTGCTGGGCATCTACAACACCGTTGAAGACGCAGCCAACACCGTGGTGGCCATCACCCAGAGCGGCGTGACGCCGGCGGCGCTGGAGATGCTGGACGGCTGGATGGTGCGTTGCGTCGAAGAAAACGTTCACGCCGGGTATCCCATGGATGCAGGCGCCGTCCTGCTGATCGAGCTTGAAGGGCTTAAAGAAGCGGTGGAAGAGCAGGCGGAAGCCGTCAGTCGCGTGTGCACCGAGCAGAAGGCGCGCGAGGTCCGCCGCGCGAAAGACGAAAAGCAGCGCCAGTTGCTGTGGCTGGGACGAAAGACCGCTTTCGGGGCCGTAGGCCGCGTGGCCTCAGGCTACTACACGCAGGATGGCGTGATCCCGCGCACCAAGGTGCCGGCCACGCTGGCGGAGATTGAGCGTATCAGCCAGAAGTACGGGCTGATTATCGGCAACGTCTTCCATGCCGGTGACGGCAACCTGCATCCGCTGATCCTGTTTGACGCACGCGATCCCAAACAGTTTGAAGACAGTCACAAGGCCGCGAAAGAGATCATGGACTGCTGCCTCAGTTTCGGCGGATCGATCACGGGCGAGCATGGCGTGGGATCAGAGAAGATCAACCTCATGCCCTACATGTTCACGGAGAGCGACCTGGAAGTGATGATCCGGCTGCGCAACGCCTACAATCCGGAATCGATCCTGAACCCGCAGAAGATGATTCCCGATCTGCGCTTCTGCCGCGAAATCACCGGGCCGCTGCCCAAAGCGAAAGTTGAACCGGCCGCAGGAGTGAGGGCGTGAGGTGGAAGAGCGGCCCTTTAGGGCCGCGAGGTTTGAAGGGCACGGCTTAGCCGTGCTCTAAGGCTAGAAAAGAATCGGGCTTAGCCCCGGGGCAGTTGGTTTGCAGGGGACGCCGAAACACGAGCCCCGTTAGGGGCGGAATGAGTTAGCCCAGCGCGTGAGCGCTGGGTAGGGTGAAGAAGAAAAGTGAGCCCCGTAGGGGCGGCACATCAAAACGTATGCACCAGGAATTCCAATCTTTGCGGTCCGCCAACGGAATATGTGTCGCCCCTACGGGGCTGGGCGCATTTGCGATGCTCCCCCAGGGCTTACGCCCTGGGCTACCTCATTTCGCGCCTCCGGCGCTCGGCCCTCGCGGAACGACATTTTCTCGTCAACCCACAAGCCATGCTAACGGCACAGCTAAAGCCGTGCCCCTTCGGACCGGAAAGGGGTAGGAGCTCTTACGACCACGGCAACCACAATTTCGGTAGAGCGCGAACTGGCCACGATTGTGGGTGAGGCGCACGTGAGCGTGCCGGCCGATGGCGCCTTTGACATCAATGGCGTAGTTCCTGGAGCCATGGTGGCGCCGGGATCGGCGGAAGAAATTGCGGCGATTCTGCAACTCGCCAACAGCCACGATCTGGTAGTCGCGCCTGCGGGTGGCTGCACCCAGCAGGATATCGGCGGCGTTCCTGAACGCATTGACATCCTTCTCAGCACGACGCGGTTGAACGGCATTGAACATTACGATCCCGGCGACCTGACCATCGGCATCCTGGCCGGCACGCCGTTTGCCCAGGCCCAGGAGAGGCTCGCCGAACACCAGCAATGGTTGCCGTGCGATGCCGCCAACCTCGGTCGCGCGACCATTGGTGGGTTGCTGGCCACCGGCGTTGCCGGGCCGCTTAAATCGGCATTTGGCGGGATGCGCGACTACTGCATTGGCATACAGTTTGTGACCACCGACGGCAAAATAGCCAAGGGCGGCGGGCGCGTGGTGAAGAACGTTGCCGGCTACGTCCTGATGTAGCTGATGACCGGCAGCTACGGATCGTTGGCGGTGATTACCCGCGCTAATTTCAAAATCTTTCCCCGGCCGCGGCAGACGCGGACTTTCGTATGCGGGTTCGCGTCGCTCGATGCAGCGCTCCAGTTCCGCAGCCGGATTTTTAAATCCCCGCTGGCCCCGTTATGCCTGGAGATCGTCTCGCCGCGCGCGCCGGAGTACCTGTGCGACCCTCCGGTGGTGCGCGATGCAGAGGATTACCTACCCGCCTCCGCGACCACGCCGGCTGAGGAGTGGCAGATTGTGCTTCGCGCCGCCGGCAGTGACACGGTGCTGGCGCGCTACGCGAGCGAATTGGGCTCGGCGGTCACGCGTACACTCGACGGAGCCGCCGAACAGCAATATTGGGCGTGGGTTTCAGGTTTCGAACACGCCGTCCTGGCGCGGCATCGCAATGCCATGGTGCTATACACGCATCTCTCCATTCAGAACGTGGGACCGGCCATCCAGGCGCTGGAGCGCACCGCGCCAGACTACAACTTGATTCCCGCGGTGCTGGGCCGCGCCGCTACCGGCAACCTGGTGATGGCCTTCATGCCGCTTTCCGTTGATCCGCCCTCAGCCATGCAGTATGCCAACTGCGTGTCGGCCTTCCGCGGACTGCTGCCGCCGGGATCGTCGGCCGAGGTGGCGCACTGTCCCAAGGAAGCCAAGCCGCACTTTGACGTTTGGGGCACGACGCCGACCGATGTCGCAATGATGAAGGCCGTCAAAGGCGCCATGGATCCGAACAATATCCTGAATCGAGGCCGATTCATTGTCTGAACGAACTGCATCTTCGCTGGTGGATCAGACGCAGCCTGGAGTGCAGCCGCCCCCGGCTGCGCCCGATCAGGATGTCCCGACCTGGGACCTGCTTCGCACGTGCGTGCATTGCGGGCTATGCCTGAACCATTGTCCCACGTACAAAGCTCTGGGCATGGAGATGGATTCGCCGCGCGGACGCATCTACCAGGTCCTGCACGTCAACGATGGCAAGATGGAGATGGGTGAAGCCTTCGTCAACCATATTGACCGCTGCCTGGGCTGCCTGGCCTGCGAAACCGCCTGCCCTTCGGGCGTGAAGTACGGACGCATCGTAGAGCGGGCGCGCGCGCAAATCGAAACCAATTACCAGCGTCCCTGGCTCCAGCGCGTGCTGCGCAATCTGTTTTTCAAGAAGATCATTGTCAATTTCGGGCGGCTCGCGTTCATGGCGCGGCTCATGCGCTTCTATCAGCGCTCCGGCCTGCAAACCCTGTTGCGCAAAACCGGCCTGCTCAGGCTCTTCCGCGTGGCCAACCTGGACCGGGTAGCCCCGGAGATCGACAAGGAATTTTTCTTCAGCGAGATCGGCAAGGTCTTTCCCGCTGTGGGCGAGCGCCGCGGCAGAGTTGCCTTCCTGGCCGGGTGCATCAACAACGTGGCCTTCTCTCATCTCAACCGCGCCACCATCAACGTGCTCACGCAGAACGGGATTGAAGTCCACGTGCCCGCAGGCCAGGGCTGCTGTGGCGCGTTGCACGCGCACGCCGGATTTCGCGATGACTCGCGCAAGCTGGCCCGCAATAACATCAACATCTTTTTGAGCGGCGACTACGACGCCGTTGTCACCAACGCCGCCGGCTGCGGCTCGCACCTGAAGGAGTACGACGATCTGCTGGAGCACGATCCCGAGTACGCCGCGCGCGCCAAAGAGTTCAAGACCAAAGCCAGAGATGTAACCGAATACCTCGCCGGAATTGGCTTGCGTCCGCCAAGAAAGAAGATCACGCAGAAAGTCGCCTATCAGGACCCCTGCCATCTGGCCAATGCCCAGCGCATCCGCACGCCGCCGCGGGAACTGCTAACCGCGATCGGCTGCCAGCTGGTGGAGCTCCCGCATTCCGACCAGTGCTGCGGCAGCGCCGGCGTATACAACGTGGCCCAAAACGAATTGTCGATGAAGATTCTCGAGGCCAAGATGGACGATGTTACTTCCGTCTCGTCCGATATGATTGCCACGGCCAATGTCGGCTGCATGATTCAGCTACGCGCCGGCATCAACCAGCGCGGCCTGAAGCTGCTGGTGAAGCACGTGGTGGAACTGCTGGACGAAGCCTTTTCTTAGTAATCCCGCGGCGCCTGCTTTCTCTGAAATCCCGAAGCGCTAGCGAGGGAGCCCTATGACCAGGAGGGGCCGAAGGAAAACGACAAAATGCGGATGTCCACCGTCGCTTCATTCGGTTACCAGGTTTCGTTAGCCGTGGAACTCTCGTAGCGATAGCGATCCCTCGCTACGCTTCGGGATTGCAGAAAAAAGCTGCACTTCGGAGTTTCACGCAGAACTCACGCGCGAGATCACAGCGTGCAGTTCTTCCGCATCCGTTATCGGCGGCTGGCAGGTGAAGTTACTGCACACCACGGCTACGGTCTTGCCGGCTTTGACCGCCGGCAAGTTGGGAACGGTTTCCGCGAGTGCGGGAGGAAGCATCTGTGGGACGACTTCGCCCTGCGCCAGATGCAGGACCGACTTGTTGAGGGAGAAGCGCGACACCGCCGCAGCCAGCAGTTTGTCCGCCTGCTCGCCGCTTCCGGCGATTACCACCTGCGTGTGCGGGCGCAGATACATGTCGAGGGCGATGGCATAGGTTGCCGAAAACAGACCATAGTGCGCAGCAATGCCCGCGAAAGCCGCGAGCGCGCGCTCGGCGCTTTGGCGATATTTGACGTCGTTGGTGAACGCGTGGAGACGTAGCAGAGCGATGGCCGCCGCCGGATTTCCCGCGGGCGTCGGCGAATCCTGGAGCGGCTTGCGCCGCGCCGCCAGCGCCCCTAGAACGATGCCCAGACCGTCGCCCACTTCGGGGCCCGTGGCGATGTCGAAAAAGCCGCCTTCGTGCGGATCCTGGAAGCGCGCGATCATGACTTCTGCGATCTTCTCGGCGAAGTGGAAGTAGGTGAGGTCGGCGCTGGCCTCGTAAGCGTCGAGGCAGGCGATGATGGTAAACGCGTAATCGTCAAGCACGCCGGGAACGCGGCGCTGGGCTGCCTGGGGATCGGAATATGCGATCACGTGCTGCAAGCCGGTGGCCGGTTTCCAGCCATGGGAGAGAATGCGGTCTAGCGAGCGGAGCGCGAACTTGCGCGCATGGTCAAGGTGCAACACCTGCGCGGCCTTGAGGTAGGCCGAGATGCACAGCGCGTTCCAGTTGACGTAGACGGTTTTGTCCACGTAGGGAGTCGGACGCTTGAGGCGCTCGGCGTACAACTTCTTCTCAGCCGATTCCAGAATGGCCTGCACCTGCTCCGGCGTCTTCTTCATCCGCTTGGCGATGTCTTCCACGCTCGCGGCAACATGCAGGACGTTCTTCTGCGGGTTGTGGTGCATCTCGCCGACTTCGCCGATGTCATAGTGCAGCGCGGCCACTTCGAGTTCCTCGCCGCTTAGCACCGCCTTGGTTTCGCCGAGCGTCCAGGTGAAGTAATCGCCGTCATCGTCGAGCGAGTAGTCGGCGTCCTG
>CAZFRV010000102.1:0-34979 GCA_964521445.1 uncultured Acidobacteriaceae bacterium | reverse complement strand
GCTGAGCGCGATTGTGTCCAACACCGGACGGGCGGAATCGCGTCGATAGTTTAGCGATCCGTCCAGGTGGACGACACCGACAGGCAGCGAATCATTCGGGAGGAGAGGCGCAACGTCATGGGTTGCCAGTTGGATGTCGTAGGCCGCTTGCACCCTTGGATCGTTGTAGTTGTCCACCGTCCCTGTCGCCGCAATGCGCGATTTGCCCGCGACCAAAACCAGATGATCGACTACGAGCTTCTCGGGCGCCGCGTCAAAACTCAATTCAAGGCTGTGAGCCATAGGCGCATAGTGGCTGTACTTGACCGTGCCCTCAGTATAGTTCAGTACGCCACGGTACCGCTTCGCGCTCCCGTCAAATTCAGCGGTCGAATGCAGGTTGTGCAGTTCAGCATCGAACTGGATTCTTCGCTGGTTGCTTTCAACCTCCGCGTCGCGGAGCTGTAATTCGCGGATCGCCAGGTCATAAACATTCGCTCTCTTCTTGCCGTCGGTCTCGGGTTGCGGCAGGTTGCTCTCACCGGCCTGGTTGAGAAAGAGATGTACTACCGGACGATCGATGACCACGTCATGCAAGGTCCATCTGCGGCCACGAAGTGACCCGATCGCAATTCCCGCACTCACGTGGTCGGCACGCAAGAAAGGCTCGCCGAACTGCGGCTCACTGCCGCGCACCACGACTCCGTACATGTCGATGTGGAGAGGAAAGAAATTCAGACTGAAGTCGCGCACCGCGACGCGCGCTCCGGTGGACTCATCGATGTTGCCCTCCGCTCTTGCCAGAAGACCCTGACGGAACGACGGGCTTTGCTTTACCAGCAGCGCAAGAGTGACGGCCATGCCGGCCACGACGACGATGACGCCCGCGGTTCCCCAAATAACGATGGTTTTCTTTGATTTCACGGAACGCTCTCCTTCAAAACAGCGGGGGCCCAAGGTTGACTGCGGTCTATCCTGGCCGGCCAAGGGGGCTGGCGCGTTCAACGTCTTCATGATTCCAAGGGATTACACAGATGTTTAAGGCATCTCTTATGCCAAACCGATATTACGCACTAGCAATGACTTACACGGAGAGTGGCTGGGGTCGCGAGACGCGCTGCTATGTAATTTCTGCCCGCTAGCGTTCTTCATCACGTGTCATGGTGACCGCACTGAGCGATTGCTGTATCCAACGGCTGAAGTTGGAATTCTGCGGTTCGTCGGCATAGCATTGGTGGGCAGTGAAACCGCAGATTTTAGTTTCCGCTGCCGATCATGTCGCTTATGGAGGAGGCGGCGCATGACTCGCGTGGTTTGGTTCGTCCTATTTATCTCTATCGCGGCAGCATCGGCTCGATCCAACCGGAGCCCGTCTTCTGCCGTCGATATTCCCCAGCCTTCGGGTCCGTTCGCAGTCGGCCGCGTACGGTACGATTGGGTTGATCCGGCTCGCCCCGAAGTCCTTTCCAAGGTTCCGAACGCGTCTCGCGAAATCATGGTGGATGTCTGGTATCCAGCCGCCCCGGCGAAACCGGCCGCACGCACCGCGCCATACTTTCCAGACGCAGAGAAGATCGACAAAAGCCCCGTTGCGCAGGCCGAGAGGAACAACTGGGGAAATGCATGGTCGATGATCGCTTCCGGCAATGTCCACACGCATGCTTACGAGAATGCTCCGGCTGCCCCAGGCGATGGCCGCTTTCCACTTGTCATCTTGTCCCACGCTTTTAGCGGGGAACCCTACGCCTATACACATCAAGTCCAGGAACTGGTGAGTCGTGGCTACGTGGTGGCAACAATCCACCACACGTATGAAGTTACGGTCGCCATGTTTCCCGATGGCAGAACGATTCCATTATCGGATGAAAACCTCCGCCGGTCTCGGATCGAAATCACCGGGCCCGAGACCCTGAGCGAATTGCACAAATGGGAAGGCGAACGGGTCGATGTGTGGGCCGCCGACATTCGCTTCACTCTGGACCAGATAACACGGCTCAATATGGCCCCCAAGCAGAAGGCGCCATTTGCCGGGCGGATTGACGTTGGCCGAGTGGGCGTATTCGGTCACTCTTTCGGCGGCTTTGCAGCAGCCCGAGCCTGCGAACTCGACCAACGGTTCAAGGCGTGTTTGAACCAGGACGGCGTCGAGGATGATGGGCCTATTCTGAGCTATGACGGAGGACGCCTGCCGGCACAGCCTTTCATGTTCATCAGTGAACCGCCAGCGAAGCTACGCGACGATCAACTCGCAGCTCTGCACATGACCCGCGAAGAAGACGATCAGGACACAGCTGATTTTCTGGCGAAGGTAGACAAGGAGCTTCAAGGCTGCTCCGGTGGCGCATACCAGGTCTGGGTTGAAATCCCCGGCTTCAAGCACAACGGTTATTCAGACATTCCCTTGCTCCTGGCCGCCGGCAATCCTGAGGGCACAGCGAAGGCTCTAAGGTCACTGCGAACCATCGAGTCGTATACCAACGCTTTCTTTGACAAGTTTCTCAACGGGGGGCGCGACACGATCCTTGATCGCGAGCCTTCTAGAGACAGCGAGGTTGAGATCAAGCGCTATTCTCGGTGATCAGTTCGACAGGGGAAGGCGGCATCAACATTAAGGAGGCTCGCTTTCGTTCCACCGCGGGCCAGGCTCGTCTCAGCGGAACAGGTTCTTCAGGATAAACAACGAGTTAGCCGGACGCTCCGCCAGCCGGCGCATGAAGTAGGGATACCACTCGCTGCCGAAAGGGATATACACGCGGCAGCGCCAGCCTTCCTGGACCAGCTTTCGCTGCAGGTCGCTGCGGATGCCGTAGAGCATCTGGAACTCAAAGGCCGTAGCCGGAATTTTTTCTCCACGCGCGAAATCGATGGACGCGCGAATCATCTTTTCGTCATGCGTGGCCATCCCATGATAGACGCCGCTCTTCAGCAGCATCTTCATCAGCTTCACGTAGTTTGAGTCAACGTCGGCTTTCTTTTCGAAGGCAATCTCCGGCGGCTCTTTGTACGCGCCTTTGCACAAGCGCACGCGGATGCCCTCGGCGATGAGCTGCTCAACGTCATTCTCGCTGCGATGGAGATACGACTGGATCACCGCGCCCGTGTGTCCACGCATCCCGGCTGCGGCGTGCAGGCGACGGACAAAGCCCAGCGTGCGATCGGTGTAGGCCGAGCCTTCCATATCCACCCGCACAAAACTGTCGAGCCGGGCAGCGTGCTCCACCAGGGCACTGCTGATCTGGTAGGCGAGACTCTCGTCCACGTCCAGGCCCATGTGAGTGAGCTTGAGGCTGACGTTGGCGTTGAGCCCCTGCTCGCTGATGCGGTCGAGTAACTGATGGTAGAGCTGGGCGCTGTGCCGGGCCTCGTCGGCGTTGGTGACGTTTTCACCCAGATTGTCCACGCTCACGCTGAGACCGAGCTGGTTGACGGCGCGCGCGGCAGCCAGAGCATCTTCAATCGTGGTGCCGGCGACAAAGCGGCGTGATAGCCGCTGTCCGGCCCAGGTTTTCTCGGCTGCGGAACGGAGGGACTTGCTTTCCGAAAGGGAAATGAAGGCGGCCCTTAACACGAGGCTCCTGCGGGTCGGGATTCAACGATGGAAAGCAAACATATTTTTGTAACACATCCAGCATGATTGAGCGAATGGGAGGATATGTTGAAATGGGCAATCTGATGGTTACAATCCGCACAAAAAAGCTGGTTAAGAGATTACCCATTTCGTGGATGCGGGGGCTACGCTACAGCCTGCCGGCGCACCGATGGTTGCGGGTTAAATTTACGCCGGTAGAAGCGAATCCACAGCAGTATTGCCGGAATGCCAATTGCCGATGGCCACAGCCAGCGGACAGGCGTTGGTAAGAAACTGAAATTGACGACGGAAAAAGCCGAGACGGCCGCGATGTAGGAGCCAATCATTCCGCCCATGTGGTTGTACCACCAGAAATGTGCGTCCTTGGGTCTTTGCACAAAAGACCACGCGTCGCGCACTCCAAAGAACACGCCGGTGATCCCGAAAGCCATGGCCACAATCGACAACCTGGCCCAGGTCGGCGTGGGTTGAACGACGGCCAAGATAATGAGCAATACGCCTGCGCCAAACATCAGGACAGCGCCTGCCCAATCGATGGCACCGGCCTTCTCGCCCTGCTCAGGACGCTTGTGGTAGAGCACCCGATAACCGGAGAAGGCCATGTAGAAGCTGAACACTGCTACCAGAGCCAGGAAAATAATTGGCCGGTAGACTGACAGAATAAGTGCCGTCGCCGCCACAGCTGCCATGGACCAGAAATAGACTTTACCCCAGCGGCGATGCTGTGTGCCGCCTTTCACGGTGGCCAAGACCACCGGAGCAATGAAGAATGCCGCGAAGCCGCACGCAATGTGTACCACGCGAAGAGCTGTTATCCACAAGGGGTCTTTCATTTCATACCTCGTTTCACGTTCGGTTGTTTTTTGATTTGAGAAAAGCGTCGCAAGGTTTCGTCGCACCAGATCACAATGGCTTCCGAACGGTGCCGTCCATAGCTGATTGTGGAAAGCCAGTAGGGAAGTTCAGGATGGTTGCCACGGTTCTGCCTGAGCTGCTCTTCCACTTGGGCATAACCAGCCAGATTACGTTCTTCCGTCCGCTTGCGCTCCAGCACATGCGCCGATGCGATCTCCACCGGCACGCGTCCTGAGAAGAACATCTTTAAGAGCAGTTCGCTGCGGTTTGGCTCCAGGCGCGGCCTGCGCCGCAGCCATTCCTCCAGCGCCTTGGCCCCTTTCGGAGTGATGGCATAGGGTTGCCGTTCACGCCGGCTCCGATTAAGTTCGCGCTGCTGCCGAATCAGGCCCTCTTTCGTGAGCTGCTTCAGCAAAGGGTAGATGCGGCCGTAGCTCTCGCTCCAGAAATAGCCGATGCTCGACTCCACCATTTTCTTAATGTCGTAGCCGGAGCCGGGACAAAGGCTGAGCATTCCTAAGAGCGCAAACTTTCCCGCGGCATCTTTTTCTGCCATATATCATCATGATATATCATAGTGATATATCATGTTTAAATAAATTTCACTGCCTTTTTTGCCAACCGAATCAAGGAGTTAGCAAGAATGCGACTCGTAGCGCGAAAACGCTGGATGGCGGAAACCCAAGCCCGGAAGCAAACATGTTTTTAACACATCCGAAGAGATTGGGCGAATGAAGCCTTATGATTTCGGAATGAGCAGCGGTTCCTTGTCTCAAGTGGGTGAAGGATGACGCGCGAGCATTTCGTCAAGTTGGTCGAAGAGGCGTTGGACTCGCTCCCACAAGAATTTCGCAGTCGCATTCGCAACGTTGCTGTTCTAGTGGAGGATGTGCCGTCGAACCAGCCGCCAGCACTGCCGGGGCAGCCAAGGCAACTGCTACTAGGGATCTTCCACGGGGTGCCCACCACCAAGAAGAGCGTTTTTGGCCTGCCGACGGGGCCCGATCACATCGTGCTTTATCAGAAGAATATCGAAGCCATCTGCTCCAGCAAGGCCGCAGTCCGCGAACAAATTCGGCTGACCGTCATCCACGAGCTTGGCCACTATTTCGGCATGGACGAGGAACAACTGAAGGATGTGTAACTAGCGCATGGTTAGACTGGCGCCGTGAAAACTCATCTGCCGTGCCCTTCCAGGAACTTCTCCGCTTCCATCGCGGCGGCGCAGCCGGAGCCGGCTGCGGTGATGGCCTGGCGATAGCGCCGGTCCTGGACGTCGCCGCAGACAAAGGCGCCGGGAACGTTGGTGAAGACGTAGTCGTGGCTCTTCAAGTATCCGTCCTGGTCCATATCCAGTTGGCCCGCGAACATTTTGGCGTTGGGCTCGTGGCCGATGCCCAGGAACATGGCGTGCGTGGGGAAGTCCCAGATCTTTCCGCTCTTGAGGTTGCGCAGCGTCAGGCCGGTGACTTCCTTCTTGGCCGGATCATGAACGTCTTCGACCACGGTGTCGGTCAGGAACTCGACTTTCTCGTGTTTGCGGGCGCGCTCCAGCATGATCTTGGAGGCGCGGAAGTTTTCGCGGCGATGGATCAGCGTGACCTTGGAGGCAAAGCGGGTGAGGAACAGGGCTTCTTCCATGGCCGAGTCGCCGCCGCCAATCACGGTGATAGGCACATTGCGAAAGAAGGCGCCGTCACAGGTGGCGCAGGAAGAGACGCCGCGGCCGATCAGAGCCTGTTCGCTGGGCAGTCCCAGCCAGCGCGCCGAGGCCCCGGTGGCGATGATCAATGTTTGCGCGGCGATGGTCTTGCCGGCGCCGAAGTCCAGCTTGAACGGCCGCGAGGTGAGATCGGCCTTGACCAGGTGCCCATGCATGTATTCGGCGCCGAAGCGCGCAGCCTGCTGGCGCATATTCGCGATCAACTCCGGCCCCTGGATTCCCTCAGGGAATCCGGGAAAATTCTCTACCAGCGTAGTGATGGACAACTGCCCGCCGGGCTCATGGCCGTCAACCACCAGCGGTTTCAAGTTGGCCCGCGCGGCATAGATGGCGGCCGTCAAGCCCGCGCAGCCGGTGCCGAGAATCACATTGTCGCGAACGGAAGTTTCCATGGTGGTGTTTAGATTCATCGTCCTCGATTTAGTTTCAGCGGGTCACTTCGGGACCCTGTGCGCCGCCGGGTGGTCGGTACCGGCCGGCTTGGCAGACCCGGTAAGCCAAACGATGTCGGAATGCAACGTGGTGCCCAGCTCCAATGCCTTGCGGTACTGCGACATGATCTCCGAGGCCTGGCGAAATAGCGGCTCGTAAGCGCTTTGATCGCCACCCTCGCAGCGGGCCAGGACAATCGAACTCTTGCTGAGCCGCTCCAGGCGAATGCGGCTCACCGGAGTGTCCACCGTCAGCAGCGACACCGGCGAAGCCGCGCCGGCGGACACGCGGTCTTCGAATGACAGCTCGTGAAATTCCTTGGGATCGCGCGTGCGCAGCACCAGGGTCTCCACGGTGTTGTCTTCGTCCTTGCTCATGGAATATTGCGCCGTCAGCATCGGCGATTCAGGGGCCATATCGCGGCGATAGCGCACAAACCTCGAGTCCGGCGCGTCTTTCAGCGTGGCGCGACCGCGCGAAACTTCAAAGTCGCGGCTGAAAACCGGCTTAACTTGCGCCTTGGCGAAAGCGCTCCTGATCTGCGCCTGCTCTTCCGCAGAAGGCGTGCACACGTTCAGGACGTTCAGCTTGACCTGGGGGCCCGGGGACGGCTGCTTGGGTTCCTGCTGGCCGAAGACGCATGCGGCCAGCAAAAGGGTGGTGATGACCGAGAACTTGAACACGGTTGGATTGTAGCATTTGAAGAGATCGCCGACATCGCCGTGATCGCGCGTGATCGCCGTGATCGGATGTCTTGAAGCGACCTACGGCTCGGGTGACAACTGAATCAGTTCCTTAAGCAAGCACCGGGCCGAAGAAAAAGCCTTCGAGCTTCTTCCGATCACGGCGATTCCGGCGATCACGAGCGATCACGGCGATCTCCCGATTCCAAGCGGCGGTTATTTGTTTCCAACCCACTCATCCACCCACTCATTCACCGTCTTGTACCAGAGCTGGCTGTTCTGGGGTTTGAGCACCCAGTGGCCTTCGTCGGGGAAGTAGAGCATCTTGGAGGGAATCTTCAGACGCTGCAAAGTGGTGAAAAGCTGGAAGCCTTCGGAAACGTCCAGGCGATAGTCGAGCTGGCTGTGGACCACCAGGGTCGGCGTCTTGAACTCGGTCGCGTACAAATGCGGCGACCATTTGCGGTAATTCTCGCGGTCGGTCCAGGGCAGGCCTTTGAACTCCCATTCGTTGAACCATAGCTCCTCCGTGCTGCCATAGGCCGATTCGGCGTTGAACATTCCGTCATGCGAAACCAGGCACTTGAAGCGGTTGGTGTGGCCCAGGATCCAGTCGATCATGTAGCCGCCGTAGCTGGCGCCCAGCGCGCATTCGCGGCCTTTGTCGATGAAGGGGTAAGTCTTCTCGGCATAGTCCAGGCCGTTCATCAAGTCAACGTAGGGTTTGCCGCCCCAATCGCCGTTGATTTCGTCGATGAACTTCTGCCCGTAGCCGGTGGAGCCGCGGGGGTTGATCATGATGACCACATAGCCGTTCGCGGCTAACAGTTCGGCATTCCAGCGATAGGTCCACTCGTCGCCCCATTGGCCCTGCGGCCCGCCGTGGATGAGGAACTTTACGGGATATTTTTTCTGCGGATCGAAGTTGGGCGGCTTGACGATGAAGCCCTGGACTTTGGTACCGCCGGCGCCCAAAAACCAGAAAGGCTCCAGCGGCTGCATGACGACCTGGGCCAGCACGGCGTCGTTCAGATGGGTGAGTTGAACGGCGTCTTTGCTGCCGATCGCCAGTTTGTAAACCTCATTCGGCGCCCGGACGGACATGCGGGTGAAGACCAGAGTTTTGCCGTCCGGCGTGATGCTCAGATCGTCGTTCGCGCCACGCGCAATCTCCTGAACACCCACGGGATGCCGGCCCTGGGCATCGATGGGATAACCTCCCTTGGCCAACACCTTGTCGAAGTTGAGATCGAGCATGTAAATCGGTATCTCGCCGGCGTCTTCGGAGGTGAAATAGATCGCTGCGGAGTCCGGAGTCCAGATAAAGTTCTCCACCCAATGATCGAAGTCTTCGGTGCGGTTGCGGATCTCTCCAGTGGCGCGATTGTAAGTGACCAGTCGGAAGCGATCGCTTTCGTATCCTGCACGCTCCTGCATGCGCCAGGCCAGCCATTTTCGGTCAGGTGAATAAAGCGGCGTGGAGTCGCTGCCGGGGCTGGTGCTGAGTTTCTTTGCGGTTCCGCCGGCGGCGGGTACCACAAAGATGTCATTGTTGGTGCTGGTGGCTTCCACTTCGTCGTGGTTGCTGGTGAAGGCGACTTCCTGGCTGTCGGGCGAGATGGCGTAATTGTCCTGGCCGCCCAGGCTGAAGGGAGGCACGTCATGATCGCCGGGCGTGATGTCCTGGGCCGTGCCGCCCTCCGCGGAGACTACAAACAGATGCGAGCGCTTGAAGTTCGTGTAATGGTTCCAGTGACGGTAGAAGAGTTTTGTGAAGACCATGGCCTTCACCTTGGAGTTAGCGCGTTCTTCGTCTTTGGCTTTGTTGCAAGCGTCGTCGCGGCAGTCAGGATAGACCTCGGAGATAAACAGAATCTTCTTGCCGTCGGGAAACCAGATGGGGCCATCGGCTTCGGTGGAGATGCTGGTGATCTTCTTAGGTTCGCCGGTGGTGGCGCCCTCGGCGGAATTGAATTCCTGTGTCCACACTTGCGAGCTGCCGCCGCGAGGACTAACGAAGAGCAGCTTTTTGCCGTCGGGCGACCAGTGTCCGCCGGTCTCGCCTGCGGGATCGAACGTCACCTGTCGCGATTCACCTCCGGCCAGCGGCACCACCCAGAGGTGCGAGGTCCGCTTATTGGCCTTCAAGTCCACATCCACGGCGGAGAAAAGTACCCACCGGCCGTCAGGTGAAACCGTAGGGCCGCCGATGCGCTTGAGGGCCATCATGTCGTCGAAGGTGAACAGGCGCTTGCCGGTCGAGGCGGTCTGAGCCGCCGTCTGGCCAAGAAACGCCATGGTGAATACAATAAAGATGAATACGAAAATGAGCATGAAGCGCCGCATTGTGCCTCCGGGAAAGCACGCCAGTGTAACTATTTTTGGCGGTTGAGGCTAGCGTGTTCTCAAAAAAGGGCCGCCGTTCAGCAACACTGCTCGTGGCGGTTTGCATCCAACGAATGGAATCCAACAAGGAAAAGCTTATGAATTGCCGAAAACGCGCGCTATGGGTGGGTGTTTTTTTCTTCGTCCTATTTCTTCCTGCAGTCTTGCTGGCCGACACCAACTGCGAAGAAGGCAACGGCACGCTCAACCCGGCGCAGCCGCAGGGCATGACCACGCAAGAGATCATCCAGAAACTCGCCGCCAAAGAGGACGTTTTCAAACAGGCCAGAAACAACTACACCTATACCCAGGACATCACCGTGCAGACGCTCGAAGGCAACACGGTGGACGGCGAATTCCGGCAGGTCTGGGACATCACCTATGACGACAAGGGCGGCCGCATTGAAAACGTCACCTTTGCGCCCATGGACTCGCTGACCCGGGTCCAGATGACCAAAGAGGACTTTGACGACATCCGCAATCGCCTGCCTTTCGTGCTCACCACGGCCGATCTACCGCAGTATGACGTGCTCTACGTGGGCCAACAGCACGTGGACGAGATCGATACCTACGTCTTTGACATGGCGCCCAAGAAGATCGAGAAGGGCCAGCGCTATTTCCAGGGCCGCATCTGGATCGATAATCATGACCTGCAGATCGTGAAGACCTGCGGCCGCAACGTCCCCGACCTCCACGCGAAGAAGAAAAATGGGGACGAAAATCTCACACCCAAATTCGTGACCTACCGCGAACAGATTGACGGCCAGTATTGGTTCCCCACCTACACCCGCGCCGACGACGATCTGCACTTCAAGAGCGGCGATGTCCACATCCGCGAGATCATCAAGTACACCAACTACAAGCGGTTCGGAGCCTCGACGCGCATTACCTTCAAGGGCGAGGTGCCGAATCCTACGCCGAGCCCGACTCCGACGCCGAAGCCAAAGTGAGGAGAATTTAGTAATTGGGTAAGTTGGTAATTTTCAGTTGTCTTTCGCGGTTTTCTGCGACGCCGAGAAGATGGCTGTGAGTTCTCTTTCTTCTCGCGAAATATCCAGGAGCTGTTTGCTGGCCAGGGTTCCCGTTTCTTCGATTAATTCAGCCAGAGAACGCTCTCATCCGCTTCCTCAGCCACAATGCCGATTCGGGCTATGAACTCTGCTTTCGACCGGGCGCGGCACACGGCGCCGTAGTTGGCAGCGACTGAGGTACCGCACCGCAAGAGTTGCTTGCCCATTACCTGTGCTTCGGTCGATTGCGGCAGGGCCCGAAATAGACGGACGATTCGAATCGCGAAGCGCTTTGTTCGCGCCCGAAGCTCTTCAGATTGACTCACAATTACCCACTTACCAAATCTCTAGTGGTGTAACAGCCACATTACCCAACCGCCCACGAACATGCCGCCGACGAAAACGGCGAAGCAGTAGGCGCCGTAGCGAAACATGTCGCGCGCGGTGCTGCGCAGGGTGATACCGAAAATCACCGAGGCGAAGAAGGCGAAGGTGACGGCGGCGGTAAAGTGGGAGGGCTGCAAGGCGAGGAGAATCATGGTTTTTTTCCGATGGCGATGTGGTGTGCATCCACCATGCTCATCACGTTGAGCAATCCCGCCACCACGATGAACTTGGTGCCATAGTCGGCGGCGGCGTCCGTGATGGCGGTGCCGCCCCACTCCTGGATCCGGCCCAGAATGTACAGCCCGCCCGAGCCCACGTCGCCGACGAAGCCCAGGATGTCCAGTAGATCGCCGGTATTGGGCTTATAGATTTTGCCGTTCATGGCCAGGCCGAGAGCAAACATGGCTACGATGGAAGCCATGATCAGAAAGCCGCGGATCCAGCGTTTCTGGATCAGGTGGCCGGCGCCGGGAAGCAGCCAGCCGACGGCCGGCGCCAGCAGGGCCATGGCAGTCGCAGGCGCGGCGGTTGCCGGCTGCGCGGGGGAAGTGCTCGTCTCAGAATTTGGCATGATTCGTCACTAAATCAGAACCAGTTCGCGTTGGATTTTACCAGTAACTTCCGCTGCGCCGTTGCGGGTCAGGACGTTGACCTCGCTGCGCACGCCGAATTCGCCCGGCAGATAAATTCCGGGCTCGATGGAAAAACATGTATTGGGAATGATCTCGCGCTCGTCTTTGGTTTCCAGGTTGTCCATGTTGGCGCCATTGCCGTGCACGCTCACGCCGATGGAGTGCCCGGTGCGGTGGGTAAAGTACTCGCCAAAACCGGCGGAGGCAATGTGTTCGCGGGTGGCCTGGTCCACCTCCCAGCCGCAGATGCGGCGCTTGGCGGCGAAGGCGTCCTGGACCTTTTTGATGCCGGCATCGCGCGCCCCGGTGACTACGTTGAAAACCTCGAGCTGCTTCGGCGAAGGCGTACCGATCACGCCCGTCCAGGTGATGTCGTAATAGACGGCGTTGGGCGTGTTCCGCTTGGCCCAGATGTCGAGCAGGACAAAATCGCCCTGCTGAATGCGCGCCGAACCCTGCGGCCGCGGTTCGTAGTGAGGATTAGCGGCGTTGCCATTCACGGCGACCACCGGCAAGTCTTCGGTCGTCAGCCCGGAGCGGCGGAAGGCCTCGGCAATCCACTGCTGGATCTCGTACTCGGTGGCGCCGTTGGCCCGCACCCGGCGGCCGATCTCCTGGAAAGCGGCGGGCACAATGGCGTCAATCTCGTCGCGCGCGGCAAAATGGCTCTGGATCTGTTCTTCGGTCCATGCGGCCTCAAAGCGCGCCACCAGATCGCCCGAGCTCACGATCTCTTTGCCGAAGCTGCGTATCAGTTCGACCGTACCGGCATCGACCAGCCCGATGTAGGGAATCAGGTTATTGGGTGAGTACTGCATGGCCACCGTGCGGTGCCGCACCAGCATCTCCTGCAGGTTGTCCCAGAGCTCGCGCCACGAGGAATACTCGCGTTTGCTGCCCGGCAGCGAATCCAGGTGCCCGGCCTCAATGCGATGCACCAGCTTAACCGGCTCGCCCTCGCGGGGAATCACGTAAAACCAGCGGCGGGTGACCATCTGGTCCTCGCGCAGGCCCAGGACCTTATAGGCAATGGGGTCGCGATGATGATGGTCGTAAAAGAGCCAGGCGTCGAGGCTGCGCTCGAGCAGGGCGGACTGTATGGCTTTTAGGTCCATATCGTGAATCTTCTATTTAATCATACCGGCGAGGGCGACGGTTCCGCGAGAAGCGGTTGGCTCACGATACGCCGGACATCATGCGCTTGGTGGGCTTGATCAACAGAGCCAAAACCACCGCGGCAATCAGGCAGATCGCGGCTACCCAACCGAACAAACGGGGCAGCGGCATGGATTCAAACAGCCCACCCGCTTTACCGGCCAGCCAGTTCCCGACGCTGCTGGCCAGAAACCATATGCCCATCACCATACCGCCAACGCGCACCGGCGCCAGCTTGGTCATGGCGCTCAACCCCACCGGGCTCAGACACAGCTCACCCACGGTTTGGAGAAAGTAGCAGCCCACCAGCCACCACAGCGAGACGTTCATGCCCACGGCTGCCGGAACCATGATGGCGAAAGCCAGGCCGCCGAAGATCAGGCCGAGCGAGAATTTGGACGGGCTGGACGGATCGCGCCGGCCAAGACGCAGCCAGATGAAAGCAAACACGGGCGCCAGGATGATGACCAGGATCGGCTGGACGGACTGGAACCAGGCCGCGGGAAACTCGTAGCCAAAGACGTGGCGGTTGGTGTTGCGCTCGCCGAAGAGATTCAAAGACGAGCCGGCCTGTTCGAACGCGGCCCAGAAGATGGCGGCGGCGGCAAAGAGCACGAAGATGGCGACGGCGCGTTTGCGCTCCTCGGCGGACCATCCCCGGCCGAAGATCATCCAGGAGAATACGGCTACCGTGATACCGAGCAGGACCCAGCCCAGGGCGGCGGAGATAGCGTCGGCTGTAACGTGGATGATCCCGGCGGAAGCCAGCGCTGCGCCAACAACCAGAACCAGCAGCAGGCCCACGGCGATGATCACGCCGTTGCGCCTCTGGACGCGGTCGCGCGCGGCATCGCCGGTGCTGGAGGGATGCAGCCCTGCGGAGCCCAGAAGTCTGCCGCTCATAGCGTACTGGACCAAGCCCAGTACCATGCCCACTCCGGAGACTGCAAATCCCCATCGCCATGTGTATTTTGACGCCACCCATCCGCAGATCAGCGGCGAGATGAAAGCTCCCAGGTTGATGCCCATGTAGAAGACGGAGAAACCGGCGTCGCGGCGATTGTCGCCGGTCGCATATAGCTGGCCGACGATGGTGCTCACGTTGGGTTTGAGCAGGCCGGTGCCGATCATAATGAGGCCCAGGCCGGCGTAGAACACCGTAACGCTAGGCGCGGCCAGGCAGAAGTTGCCGGCAGAGATAAAGACTCCGCCTAGGAATACGGCCCGGCGCTGTCCGAGCACGCGGTCCGCAAACCAGCCGCCGGGCAGATTGAGAAGATAACCCGTAGCGGTAAAGAAGCCGTAGATCGCTCCCGCCTTCACCACCGAGAAGCCCAGGCCGCCGGTGGCCACGCTGGCGGTCATGAACAGGATGAGCAGGGCGCGTGTGCCGTAATAGCTGTAGCGCTCCCACATCTCGGTGAAAAAGAGCGTGGCCAAGCCGCGCGGGTGGCCGAAGAACCTGGTGTCAAGCTGGGGAGATGCGGTGGCGGTTGCGGTGTTTTCCATAGTGTGTGTCTTCTGTCTAAGGTTTCATACTTCAGGCAGGATTGCCATAAGGCGTTGCTCTACGGCCACCCTGCTCATGCCCGTAATCCTGACTACCTTATTCCTATTGGTTGCGCCGCTGGCTATGGTAACGGACGAGCGGGGAATTTGAAACAAATCCGCAAAAAACTCGATCACGGCCTGGTTGGCCCGGCCTTCGACCGGCGGGGCGGTCAGGGACAGCTTGAGTGCGTCTCCCACCACGCCGGTGACGGTATTCTTGCGGGCACGGGGATGGACCTTGACGGCAAACGTGGCGCCGGCGGGAGTGTCTCTTACCGCGACCATTGCCGGACCGAGAACAGAAACTCCACAACCACCAAGGCGACGAGCAGGATTGCCTGCGGATTCTGCTTGAGATCGTGACCCAGCGCCCAACAGAGGAGCACGGCCAGGATCAGCAGAAGCAGATTGGCGAGGACACTGGTCCGCGCGATCATGCTGTCCGTTGGGCGATAGGTGCGGATCAGGTTCAGGAAGGCGCCAAAGATCACGGCCAGACCTCCGGAAAAAAACCACGCAGAGTCCAGATTGAGCTTCTGCGACATCAGAACCACGCCGCCCACGGTGTGCGCGCAGCCTAATGCCAGCAGCACCCAGGCGATCACGCGATCGAAAGTCTTCATGGTTTGGGCCTTTCTCCGAAGATGGCGGTGCCCACGCGCACGCAGGTCGAGCCTTCTTCGATAGCGACTTCAAAATCGTGGGACATGCCGAGGGAGAGCGCGTCCATCTGAATGCGCGGCAGCCGGCGCGCGGCGATGGCGTCGCGCAGGTCGCGCAGCAGCCGGAAATAGGGCCGCGCGGCCTCCGGATGCGGCGTGAACGGCGGCACGGCCATCAATCCCCGTACTTGAAGATGTTCGAAGCGCGGCATCGCGTGCAGCAGGCCGTCCAAGTCGGGCGAGTCCAGAGGAATGCCGGTCTTTGACTCCTCGCCGCCAACGTTGATCTCGATCAACACCGGCAAGACCTTGCCCATCGCCTCGGCGGCTTGATTCAGCTTCTCGGCCAGGCGCACGGACTCCAGGGAATCGATCGCGTCAAAAAGCTCGACCGCTTTGCGGGCCTTGTTGCTCTGCAGGTGGCCGATCAGATGCCACTCCGCGTCTCTGCGGTCGTCGGGGCGGGGGAACTTGGATTCGAACTCCTGGACGCGATTTTCGCCGAGCACGCGTACGCCCGACTCTATCGCCTGACGGATGCGCTCCGGTTCCACGGTCTTGCTCACCGCCATCAGGGTGATGGAGTGAGGGTCGCGCCCGACGCGCGCCGCCGCTGCAGCGATGCGTTCACGAACCTGGGCGATGTTGTCGGCGATCGACATCAGAGAATTATAGGTCGAAGGCTCGAAACGCTGCCGGCGGTCCCGGTCTATCGCAAGTCCACACCTGCCACGTCCGGCATGCGGCGCGCCAGCGAGCGCAGCATCGGCGGGATGGCCGCTTCCCAGAAAGTCCACTCATGCTCTCCGGGGAACTCGATGGCCTCGTAGGCGATGTGGCGTTGGCGCAGCAGATCGGCGAAGTGGTGCTGGCTCTGGATGGTATCGTCTTCGGTGCCGCAGGCCAGAAAGATGAAGCTGGTGTGTTGCGGCTCGGCTTTTTCGGCAAGCAGAAAGACGTCATTGTTCTTGTGTGTCTGGCTGCCCGCCGGGCCGAAGACGTCAGCGAATCCGGGAAACTTATCGAACTCGGGATTGTGCGGAGCGTCGAGCGAGCCGCTTAGGCTGGCGGCAAAAAAGAAAAGGCCGGGATTTTTGAGCGCGATATTGATGGCCGCATAGCCACCCATGGAGATGCCGGCAATCGCGCGAGCGTCGCCGCCATTGCTGCGGAAGCGATCCTGGACGTCGCTGATGACGTCGTGAAGAAAGTAGTCTTCCCACTTTTCCTTGGGATTGGTGGCTGAGTTCAGGTACCAGGAATTCTCGCCTTCGATCGACACCACGATGAGCTGGTAGCGGCCCAGGTAGCGTGTGAGATTGGAGTGGGCTTCAAAACTGCGGTAGTGGCCGGTGTACCCATGCAACAGATATAAGACGGGATAGCGGATCTCTGTCATGAAGTAGCCCTCCGGCAGAATCACGCGATAAGGCATCTCACGCTGCAAGGTTTTGCTGAAGAACTTGACGTCCTGGACGCGCTGGTTGCTCTGCGCCGGCGGAGTCGGCGTTGGCGTGGCGACAGGCTGGGGCTGTGCGCCGGGTGGCAGAGCGGAACAGGCAAGAGCGAAAGACAGGCTGGCCCTCGCTAACAGCAAAGACCTGAAGTGGTTCGGCATAGGCGAGAGACGAACGGACGTGTGGAATGTTAGCAATCCTGAGTTCATGAAAGATAGCCTTGCGCCCCACTATTCGTGTTATCGCCTGAACCAAATCGACGGCCGGCGGCTAGATGCTGCCTCCGCAGGTCTTGTGCTGAGTTTTGTCTAGCAGAGCGTCTACTTCCTGCCGCCGCGGCATGGCGGGCGCCGTGCCTGGCCGCGTGACCGAGATTCCTGCAACCGCGCAGGCGAACCGCGTGGCAGTAATTACCTCGAAACCTTCCGCAAGCGCGACGGCGAAGCCTCCGCTGAACGCGTCGCCGGCGCCCGTGGTCTCGACGACCGGGCCGGCATCCACCGCGGCCACGTGCTGGGCCACCGCGGCGCTCTTCACAAATGCGCCTTGTGCTCCCAGGGTGATGACAGCGTTGCGGGCGCCGCGCGAAAGCAGCACGCCGGCTGCGGCTGCCGTGTCCTGTGGAGTTGCGACCGTGCAGCCGGTGAGCGCAGCAGCTTCGCTCTCATTGGGCGTGATGTAGTCGCACAACGGATAAATTCGCTCGGGCAGTGGCGCGGCCGGAGCCGGATTCAGGATGGTGGTCACGCCCAGCTCGCGGGCCAGTTTCAAGCCATACTCCACGGCACCCAGGTTGGTCTCCAGCTGCGCGAGAAAGACGGAAGAAGAGGCGATGGCATCGCGTGCCCGGTCGATTTCGTCCGTGGTGATGTGGAAGCACGCGCCCGGATCAACCACGATCGCGTTCTCTCCCCGGACTTCGTCCACTATGATCGACGACGCGCCGGTTGGATACTGCGTGGTCGCAAAGACGTAGGCGGTGTCAATGCCCTCGGCAGCGTAGGTTTGCCGGGCCAGGTCGCCGAAAGGATCGCGGCCCAGCTTGGTGATGAAAGTGACCTGCGCCCCAAGCCGCGCCGCCGCTACCGCCTGGTTCGATCCCTTGCCTCCCGGCCCGAGCTTGAAGCCGGAGCCGGTGATGGTCTGGCCCCAGCCTGGCAGCGTCGGCGCGCGGAACGCCAGGTCCACCACGAAGCTTCCCATCACGGTGATCCTGACCGGCCTCGACGCGGCTTGCATGGCGCTGCGCGCTATTTTTGCTTATCGCCCAGCGGCTTGCGGGCGAAGTGGAACAGCGAGTAAGCCAAGAGAGCGAACATCAGCACCGACAGCCATTGGGCGTCGAGAAGATAAGGGATTCGTTTGCTCAGCGAGAGGAGTTGGTCAGGGATCCAATTCTTGATCGCCATCAACTTGACCCCGATGCCCAACAGGCCGACGATGCCGCCGGCGGCAATGAGCCCACTGG
This sequence comes from uncultured Acidobacteriaceae bacterium, assembly GCA_964521445.1. Lineage (GTDB taxonomy): Bacteria > Acidobacteriota > Terriglobia > Terriglobales > Acidobacteriaceae > Angelobacter. The sequence continues at coordinate 17,011 of CAZFRV010000102.1, read as the reverse complement.
CGTAGAGCGAGCCAGGGCTCACGTCGCTGTCCTCCGCCTTCTCACCCGCGCGGGCTGCGGCTCGGTCCACCAGCCAGCGCACCAGGCCGCCGCAAAAAATCGCCAGCGTAGTTGAAATTGGAATGTAAAAGCCCACAGCGAAAGAGAGCGACCGTATTCCCAGGATCTCAACCCCAATGACCAGGAAGACGCCAAGCAGAATCAGTCCCCAGGGCAGCTTGCGGGTAAGGATACCGTTAATGACCGTGGCCATGAGGCGGGCCTGAGGCGCGGTCGCATTTCTGCTGCCGATTCCGGCCACCCACTGGACCTCGATTTTTCCTGACTGAGGGTTGTAAAAGTATTTGCCGTCTGGGATGTCGGGAGAATTAAGGGCGTTGAGCAAAACCATGTCGTGAACTGACTGGGTTTTCCCGAGAAGCTTTCCATCTGCGCTGGTGAGCGGAACCGTCTGGAGGTCCGACTTGGGGAGTAGAGAGACTCCGTCAGGCAGATGATTGATATCGACGGCGATACTCGCGGGCTGGAACTCTTCCAGCGCACTATTCATCGCCATCAGCGTATATCCGATGGCGGCCACGGAGATGACAACGCCTATGATCAGTGCCAGCTGCTGCTTGGCCGGCGTGGCACCGACGAGGAATCCGGTCTTCAAGTCCTGCGAGGTATTGCCGGCGTTGGCGGAAGCGATGCAGACCACGCCGCCAATACTGATGGCCAAGGCCGCGAACGCTGTTCCTGTCCAGCCCATCACCAGGAACATGGCGCAAGTAGCCATAAGCGTGGCAATCGCCATTCCCGAGATTGGGTTGGAGGATGTTCCGATGAGCCCGGTAATGCGCGAGGAGACGGTAACGAACAGAAAGCCGAAGACTACTACTAGTACGGAAGCAAAGATGTTATTCAGCCCCGAAGTCTGGGCATGCTCTAAAGGCTTCACCAGAAAAAATCCGGGAAATGTGAGCATGATCCACATCATCAGCATGAGCACGCCGGCTCCCAGCAGCGCCCACTTCAGGTTGAGGTCGCGGTCCGTGCGACGCTGGCCTGCCGCGCCCGCGGCGCCTCTCGCCAGGTCCTTGGCTCCGGCACGAAGCGCGGCGACGATCGTAGGCAGGGTCTTGAGCAGAGTAATCAGTCCGGCCGCAGCCACCGCTCCCGCCCCCATGGGTTTGATATACGAACCCCACAGGTCTCCTGGCGTCATATCGGCGATGGGAATCGTGCCGGGATAAAGAGGTCCGGCCACGTGACCGCCGAAAAACTTGATCGCCGGCATCACGACCAGCCAAGCGAACACGCCGCCGGCAAAGATGACGCCGGCGATGCGCGGCCCAATGATATAACCCACACCTAGATATTCAGAGGTGACGTCGGCGCGCACAGATGAGCCCGGATACCACTTGGGGTTGAAGGCGGGCGTTCCCGGCCAGGCGGCGAAGAGATTGCCGTTGGCGAAAAACGTGTAAAGTCCGCCCAAGCCCAGCCCGGCAAAGACGCGGCTGGCGAACGAGCCGCCCTTATCGCCCGCGATCAGAACGTCGGCGCAGGCGGTGCCTTCGGGGTAAAGGAGGTTGCCGTGTTCCTTGACGATCAACTGGCGTCGCAGAGGGATCATGAAGCAGACGCCCAGGCACCCGCCGATCAACGCCAGCAGGAAAATGCGAGCCTGATCGAGGCCGAAGCCCAGAAAGATCAAAGCCGGCAGGGTAAAGATCACGCCGCCGGCCACGGATTCGCCGGCCGACCCCGTAGTCTGGACGATGTTGTTTTCCAGAATGCTGGCCTTGCCAAAGGCGCGCAGGATACTGATGGAGAGCACAGCGATGGGAATCGACGCCGCTACCGTGAGACCTGCGCGCAGTCCCACGTACACCGTGACCGCGCCAAACAGGAGTCCGAAGATTCCTCCCAGGATCAACGCTCTGGGGGTGAGTTCCGGTCGCACTTCTGTCGCCGGCACATACGGCTTGAATTCCGGCTCTTGGCTGGTTTTGGCTTCGACGGTTTGCGCCACAGTAGCCTCCCTGATCGTTGTTGGCCTTCTAAAGTGCACGCAAGTTAGCACAATGAGGGCGGCATTACAAATCGGGAAAGGCCAGATCGCACGTGATCGCCGTGATCGCCGGAATCGCCGTGATCGGGCAAAAGCGCGGGGAGCCTGTTCCGGCTTGCGGTCGTCCTCCGCCCCTTTCACAAAGCCACAAGGACCGACAGATCTGTCAATCGAACACCCGATCACGGCGATTCCGGGCGATTACGCGCGATTCCGGCGATCTCTCCATTGCCTCCGGCCCCGAATCCCCGTTATACTTAAGGAACTTCCCGCACTGTTTCCTCGAGGAGGGTCGTCTTCAGTAGTGGTGACCTAAGCCGGGCTCGAAGGATGGAAATGGCGGTTCATTCCGCAGCCGCCAGCCTCTTTTGCGTCCTTTTTCCCGCGGACTGCCGAATCTGCCGTTCGGCCCTCACCAAGATTTCTAATCTCCCGGTTTGCGATGCTTGTCTGGACCGAATCGTTCCCTTCGGTGGAACGCTGTGCTCCGCCTGTGGCGAGAAGCTTTTGGGCGGGCGTTTTGCGGGCGACCCGGCTCCCCTATGCGAGCTATGCCGCCGCGCCAAACCGCGTTTCCGCAAGGCCGTGGCTTACGGCGCCTATGAAGGCGCGTTGCGCGACCTGCTGCACGTGTTTAAGTACCAGGGAATCCGCTCGGCCTCGCCGTTGCTGGGACGATTTTTGAGCCAGGCGATGACCGGAGCGGGAATCACGGGACCGCTGCTGGTGGTTCCGGTACCGTTGGCGCCGGGGAAGCAACGGACGCGAGGCTTCAACCAGGCCGCGGCAATTGCGCGTGCTTTCATGCGCCTGCAACATGTCGGGAGCATCCAATTGGAAGCGGCGTCGCTGGTGCGAGTCCGGGAAACGGTCTCGCAGACCGGGCTGACTCGCCATCAGCGGCAGGCGAACCTGCGTGGAGCTTTCGCGGTAACAAAGCCGGAAACGTTCCGGGGCAAGAAGATTCTGCTGGTGGATGACGTCATGACCACCGGCGCTACCGCCGGGGAGTGCGCCAGGGTTCTCTTGCGGGCGGGAGCCAGCGAAGTATTTGTGGCCACGGCAGCTCGGGCCACTCGGGAAGCGGAGAGCATGCTGGCGCGAGCCGCCGGGGCTTTCTCAGGAGGAACAACGGGCCATGCATGAACGGGGTCACAACAAACGCCATCATCATAATGAGCCGCAGGGGCACGAGCAGCCCAAGCCGCGCAAGAGCCTGCCCATGCAGACGCCGGTACTGGTGTTGAACGCGTCATACGAGCCCATCAACATCTGCGCCGCCCGCCGCGCCATCGTGCTGGTGTTGAAGGGGCTGGCCATGCCGGAGGAGGAGAACGGGCATTACCTGCACGCGGCCCGCCTGGCCATGCGTGTGCCATCGGTGATCCGGCTGCTGGAGTACCGCCGCATCCCCCACCAGACCCGCGCCCTCTCGCGGAAGAACATCCTGCTCCGCGACCGCAATACCTGCCAATACTGCGGCGTGGTGCTGCCCTCCGGCGAACTGACGCTGGACCACGTGGTCCCGCGTTCGCGCGGAGGTTCGTCCACCTGGGAGAACCTGGTAGCTTGCTGCCACCCCTGCAATCGCCGCAAGGGGAATCACCTTCTTTCGGAAACGGAAATGAAGCTGGTCAAGGAGCCGCGTCCGTTCACCCTCCACACCAGCCGTCACATCATGCGCATGATCGGGCGGTCTGACGTCAAGTGGAGAAAGTACCTGTTCTACTGATCGAACGCCCCGCGCGGCTTTGCTCGCGCCCTTGGCATGCTCTTTTAAGCGCGGCTCTTGCGCAATGCGCTGGATATGTTTCTCTTGTGGCAACATTTTTGCGCACTTTGTGGGGGAGCCGCCTGAGCGCAAGCGTGCAAGTCTGTCGCGCAGTGCTTCCCACATTGAGCACATGCGTGCTCAGGGAATATTTCTCCATCCTGTTTACCTTTTTGTAACCTCTTTTTTTTCATCGCAACCGAACGATTCAGAGTTGCCGGACGCGGTGGCAGCAAAACTGCACAAGAGAAGCCAGCCGTGCCAGTTCGTCAGTCGCTAATAAAAATACTGAACTCATAAGCCGATAAAAAAAGTTGTTTCGAGCGCGTTTCCTTGCGCGCGGGCCGAACCTTTTCCCTAGGAGCAGCATTGATGGCCGAGACGGTACTGGACCAGATTCTGGCGGAGCTAGCGAAAACAGCGGCAACGTACTATCCGAACCGAGGCGATTTCAAAAATCTTCGCGTGGTGGGACACACTCCCAAACACGACCACATGATCTACGACGTTTGCGCCGATTTCACTGAAGGCAGCGAAAGAATGGCTATCAAGATTTATCGTGCCGGGAAATGCGGCGGGAATCCCCGCCTGATCGCCAGGCAAGAGATCGAGAACCTGCAGTACGCCTATCAGGCCATGCTCAAGAAAAAGCAAGACGGCGTACCCCGTCCCCTGGGAGACGCGAGCGAACTGGGCGCGGTGGTCAGCGAAAAGATATCCGGACTGCCGTTGCAGTCCATCATCATGAAAGCCGCCCTGCTGCCCGGCTTTGCCGACAATGGCAGCATTGCCCTGGTGGCCCGCCGTGCCGGCGCCTGGCTGCGCGCCTTCCACAAAGCTACCGCCGACATGCCCGAGCCCTTCGACGGCGCCGTCCTTTTGACGGGCCTCGAAAAACTGTGCCGGAACTGCCGCGAGGAGGGTCTGGATGATGCCTCCATCCGGGTGATTCTCGGCGGGGCGCGTACGGTAGTGGCGCGCACCCGAAGGTCGCTTCCCAGTTCCGCGGTGCTCACCGAGTTTACCCCGCTCAATATTGTGGTCACCGAGAATGGCGTAGGGTTTTGTGAATTTGCCCACATGAAGCGCCGCGGCAACTCGTTTGAAGACCTGGCCACCTTGCTGGCCTCGGTAGAGGCGCTGGAGAAATATCCTTTCTGCAATCGCGCCATCACCAGCCAGATTCAGGAGAATTTCCTCGATGCCTACGGAGTCACGGCTTCCGAAGCCTCGATTCTCCGCGTGCTCAAGATGAAGGTTCTGCTGGGCATGTTTGCCCAGGGCCGTACCGTCAAAGAAAGCGCCCCGCGCAAGAAAGTAATGTGGGCCAACGTGATGAGAAAGTTTATCCACCAGGCCGCGCGGCGGTCCATGCCACCGGCGGCGGCAGCGTAGGTTTTCTGAAATCCCGAGCGTCAGCGAGGGAACCCTTTAACAACGTTGGATAGCGGGTGTAGAGAATAGAAGAAGCAGGTTGCGTGTGCTTCTCAAAGAGCGTACAGACCATAGGGATCTCTCGCTTCGATCGAGATTTCAGAAAAAAGCGAGTCTTGTTCTATCTTCTCTTCCTTTTCTTACTAAATTCATACTCGCACTCCTTCATCCTCACTTTCTTCCCGCTGAATTTCACACCTTCGGACTCCAGGCGGAAGCGTTGCTCGAGTCCGCGCTCGCCGGGCAGGGCGATGCGTCCTCCTGCGGCCACCACACGCTGCCAGGGCAGCCCGTGCGCCTGCTGCAATGCCCGTACTACCTGGCGGGCGGCTCCGGGAAAGCCGGCGGCGCGCGCGACGGCGCCATAGGTCGAGACTTTGCCGCGGGGAATCTTCAGGATCGTGGCGCGGATGCGGGGCAACAGGAGCGGCTTCATTGGCCGGTCTTGCGCGCTGTCCCCTGCAGGAGCGTCTTCCAGGTAGCGCCGCCATCGTCAGAAGACTCGGTCTTGAAGGTCTCCGTGCTGGGGGTGGGGAATTGATTCGTGGTGCGGATCTGCATGGTCTTGCCGTTGGCTTCAAAGCTGGAGGAATAGACCCACACGTAACCGTTGATGGTGAGCGTGCCGGTACTGGGCTTGGCGCCGGGATCGGAGATGGTGGTGAAGCGGTAGTTGCTGTCTTTGGCGTCGTAGGAGTAGACGGTGAGCTGGCGATGGTCGCCGTCGGACATCTTCACGAGCTGCTCGCAGACCAGATAGGAGCCCTGGGGCGACCAGCGGCATTCCAGGTTTGACGTCACTTTATTGTCCGATCCGGTGAAGGTGGCTTCGGTCTTCCATTTGCCCAGGAAGATGCCCAGCTTCTTGGCGGGATCGTCCGCCTGGCTCCGGCCCAGACTGCTGCAAATCACGGCCACCAGCACGCACAGCATTGCTTTCACACGCATGGCTTTCTCCGCGGTTGGGATATGCCTTAGCAGATTGCCTGAGAGGGAAGGGTGAAATCAAGCGGGCCGTGATCGTTGCGGAATCAAAAAACCGGGGCAGCTGAAGGACCGGCTGCCCCGTCGTCGCGCAATTTACTTTTTCGTGGCCGCCGGTTTGGCAGCGGGCTTCAGCGCCTGATCAGGCGGGATTTCTTTTCCGTCCTTGTCAACGTAGTGGATGTCGAACGCGCCCTCGGTTATGTCAAAGAAGGTGCAGGCAGCCAAGCAGGTGAACTGGTGAACATGCTTTCCGGGGAGATAAACATAGTCTCCCGGTGACACGGAACTCATGGACATGGCTCCATTTTTCATTTCAAGTTTGGCTTTGCCGCCCACCATCGCCAGGGCCTCGGTCGCAGTGTGCCAATGCCAGGGTATCTTGCAACCGGAAGTCATCTTGATGAGAATTACCGCTGCTCCCTTGGTGGGATCGCCGCGCTGAACAGAAAGCGTGGCGCACGCGGGCAAACCCGGCAAAGGTCCGAACTTGCTGCTGGCCAAGGTGGTAACGCCGACCTTCGCGTTGTCCTGGGCTGCCGCACTCATCGCAACACCGGCCAGCAAACCGGCGGTCAATGCAAATCTCCAGACAGAATTCATGTTGTCTCCTATACTCCCCCCTCGGAGAGGGCCAATTCGCTGAATTCTAGCCTTGTCTGCGAAAGATGTACAACTTAAGACTCTTCTACCCGCAACCCGAGCCCGGCTGGGAAAGGGCTACTTGCTCGCATAAACCACGGTGGTGGAATGCAACTGTGCGCGTTCGCGGAAACCGAGGCGGCGATAGACGGCGATGGCGCGAGGATTGTCGACGTTCACGGTAAGGAACGGCTGTTCGTTGCGAGCGCGGATGCGTTCGGCCAGCGCCGCCACCACCGCAGTCGAGTAACCTCGGCCCTCGAAGCCGGGCATCGTGCCTACGGTGGTGATCTCGCGGTAGCCGGGTAGATGCATCCGCAACCCGCCCATGGCCACCAGCTTGCCTTCGCAACGTGCACCCAGGAAGGTCCCCAGCTTCAGGTTGCGCGGACACATCTTCCTTCCCGGCCGGGTGGCTTCGTAGAGCACGGACATCTCGGGGACATCGGATTCCTTCAACTCGCTGATGTCCGGCGCGTCGCTACCCGCGGCGGCCGCGGCTCCCGTTGTCCCCGATCCAACTTCCTGAACCATTTCCAGAAGTTCGACGTGGCGGGTGACCGTCCATCCCGGGGGCAAGGCCAGGGGCTTGGCGGAGAAGAGGCCGACCGGCACTCGCGCCATCCGGGAGAGCGATTCCCAGGCTTGTGGCAGGGGCAAAGCCAGAGCGCCGTGGACCGCCATCTCGGGAGGATAGCGGCGGGCCATGCCTTCGACCAGCGCGATCGCGGACTGATGCGTGGTGAGCGCGGTCCAAGGCGGGTTGTCGAGAGGGTGCATGGGAGGAAGGTCTCAGCTCAGTTTCAGCATTGTGAAATGTTTGCCGAAAGGGTCCCTTTCGTTCCTCAACCCGTGCATACGCGGGAATTATAAGTCGGTACGCCGCCAATGTTCCATTGGAACAAGAAAGGCTGACGTCTATTGATTCAGTATCACCGCTAACATACCCAGGATGCCGAGGAGCGAGATCACGCCAGCCAAGGACAAGGGCAGCCGGTCGATGGAGATGCCGTACCTGGCCTGCATGCGTTTCATCTGCTGCAAGTATGCGAACGAGGCCAGCACTACGAAAACCACGCCGATGATCATCATGAGAAAGGCGAAATTGCGCGCTCCGAGAAGATGATGCGGGAGTGCAATCGCGCCGCGCGCCCCCATTTCGGCGAAGAACTTGTAGATGGTAAAGCCGAAGGAGATGAGCGCCGTGGAGGTGCGCACGTTCGCCATCAAGGTCCGATCGTGGGACAGGCGGGTGCGCTCTACGGCCAGTTCGTCTGACGTTGAAAGTCCGTGGCCGCCAGTGTTGCTCATTGCTGCAAAGTAGGATGGCGGGCCGCAGAGGTGAGATGTGTGCTGGTTGGCAGGCTGCATCGGCTTCTGAGACATGAATCACGCGCGGCCCCCGTTTATCATGTCCACCATGATGAAACGACATCCGATGTGGCAGGTCTTGGCAGGGATGCTGCTGATAGCCGGAGTTGCCCGAGCGCAGACGCCCTCGCCGCAAGCCGTCCGCGCCTCTGTGCGCGAATACCGCCAGCAGCGCGAAGTGGAAATTGTTCGCAGTTACGCAGAGCTGCTGTCCGTGCCCAATGTGGCCAGTGACGCCGCGAACATTCGCGCCAACGCCGATCTCATCTCCACACTATTGCAGAAGCGCGGTTTCACGACGCGGCTGCTCTCGGTCGCCGGAAGCCCGCCGGTCGTCTACGGTGAACTTTCCGCGCCGGGCGCCAAACACACCCTCTTGTGGTATGCCCATTACGACGGCCAGCCGGTGGATAAATCACAATGGGCCGGCGATCCCTGGGTGCCGGTTCTGCGCGACGGCTTGACCACGGAAGCGAGCAAGACCATCGCGCTCGAGTCTTTGCGTGCTCCACTGAATCCCGAGTGGCGTCTCTACGCCCGCGCCGCCAGCGACGATAAGGCGCCCATCCAGGCCCTGCTCACCGCGCTCGATGCTCTGCGCGCGGCCAAGATACCCATCAGCGTCAACCTGAAAGTGTTCTTTGAGGGAGAAGAGGAAGCGGGCTCGCCGCATCTTGAAGCCATCATGCGCGAGAATGCCGGGTTGCTCAAGGGCGACGTCTGGTTGCTCAGCGATGGCCCGGTCCACCAGACGCGCCGTATGCAGGTTTACTTCGGCGCCCGCGGTGTGACCGACCTGGAAATAACCGTATATGGTCCTTTGCGAGTATTGCACGACGGCCACTATGGCAACTGGGCCCCGAATCCCGCGGCGTTGCTGGTCAATCTGCTGGCGAGCATGCGCGATGCCGGCTCGCACATTCTGATCCCCGGGTATTACGACGACGTGCGTCGGCTGAGCCCCGCAGAAAGCGCGGCCCTGGCGCAGGTTCCCGACGCTGGCGCGCAACTCAAACAGGAGCTCGGTCTGGCCTGGACGGAGAGCAGCGGTCAGCCGGTGGCGGCCGCGATCAGCCAGCCGTCCATCAACATACGCGGCCTGGAAGCCGGTCACGTGGACAGCAAAGCGCAGAACGCCATCGCCACGGAAGCCAAGGCGTCGCTTGATTTCCGGCTGGTGCCGGATCAGACTCCGGACAAAGTTCGCGCACTGGTGGAACAATTCATCCAGCATCAGGGTTTCTACATCGTGCGTCAGGCGCCAGACCTCGAGACCCGGCGCGCTCATGCCAGGATCATCAAGCTGACCTGGGGCGCGGGAGGCTACCCGGCCGAACGCACCTCGCTGGACGATCCTGCGGTCCGCCCAATCCTTGCCTCGATCGAACAGACGCTGGGTGCATCTCTGGTGAAGATGCCGATGCTGGGCGGCAGCATCCCCATGTACCTCTTCCCTGAACTGCTGAAAACTCCGGTGCTGGGGCTGCCCATTGTCAACCACGACAACAATCAGCACGCCGCGAACGAGAACCTGCGGCTTCAGAACCTGTGGGACGGAATCGAGGTATTCGCCGGAATTCTGACCGGGGCCGAAAGGAACTGGAAGTAGCACCTTAGCCTCCGTCGTCTTGAGCAACGGGACTGCTTGCTCGATCATCACACCGAGACCACGTCCGTTCGGTCTTTGGGGAAGTGAGGCGTCATGAAGGCGATTCGTTTACACGCGCGGGGTGGCCCCGAGCAGCTGATCTATGAAGATGCTCCTAAGCCGTCGCTGGGGAATGGCGATGCTCTGGTTCGTGTTCATAGCTGCGCCATAACCTGGACCGAGCTCACCTGGGATCCAACTTACACCACGAAGGACGGGGCGGACCGGCTGCCCACCATTCCCGGCCATGAGGTCTGCGGTGTGGTGGAAGCGGCGGGTCCGAATGCCATTGACGCGAAAGTGGGCGACTCGGTTTATGCGCTGACTGATTTCTGGCGGGATGGAGCTGCGGCTGAATATGTTGCCGTGAACGCCGCCGATCTGGCTCCCAAGCCCCCAAGCCTGAACTATACGCAAGCGGCAGCAGTCCCACTCGCGGCGCTGACGGCATGGCAGGCGCTGTTTGATTACGCCGGACTGATCGCGGGACAGGAGATATTAATTCACGGGGCTACGGGCGGGGTAGGCAGCTTCGCCGTGCAGCTCGCGCACTGGCGGGGGGCATTTATCGTCGGCACGACGGGGCCCGAAAGTATTGGACTCGCGCGGGAACTGGGTGTCGAAAAGGTCATCGACTACACCGCCAGCCGCTTCGAAGACGAGGTCCGCGATGCCGACGTGGTCTTGGACACGGTAGGCGGCGAAACCCTGGAGCGGTCTTGGGGCGTGCTGCGGCGGGGCGGAGTCCTTGTTACCATCGTTGGAAACGCGCCTGCGGACGCTGCCGAGCGTCATGGCGTGCGCGGCGTGGATTTCATTGTCAAACCGAGCCGGGCTGAACTCAAGGAGATCACGCGTCTCATCGAAGCCGGCAAGTTGCGTCCGATCATCGAAGCGACTTTCCCTCTGGAGAAAGCGAAAGAGGCGTTTGAACATGGCGCCGGCGGACACAACCACGGCAAGATCGTACTGCAAGTCACGCGGGAGACGGCGGCGGACAAAGACGCGGTTGTCCCCGAGAAGGTGGCGTGAGAAGCCTGCTGAAGGTTGCGCTGGGAAATCCGATTGAGATCTCCGACGTTCGGGAAGATCACCAAGTCGCGTAGCCTCATACCGCGTGGCCGCCTTTTGCGGAAATCGCGTAGTGGGGTCCCCACCGTAGGCCACCACGAATCTTTCAGCCGGCCAAAAGCTGTTTAACCAAACCATCCTGTTTACGTCTAAGATAACTAATCATTTGGAGGTAGCAGTGAGAAGCAAATTGGTGCGTCATCTGGTGGTTCTGTTGGGGATAATGTTGGCAGCCGGCTCCGGTTTCGCGTCCGGGCAGGCGCCGTCAAAACCGGTCGCGGGCGCGAAAACGTCCCCGACCGTGAGCCGCGTAACCATCCCCATTCCCGACATCCCGTACACCAAGTTCGTCCTCGATAACGGCTTGACCGTGCTGGTGCATGAAGACCACAAGGCGCCCATTGTGGCGGTGAACACCTGGTACCACGTTGGCTCCAAGAATGAAAAGCCGGGCAAGACGGGGTTTGCCCACTTGTACGAGCACCTGATGTTCGCCGGCAGCAAGAACTTCGACTACGCGTTCTTGAGCCAAATCGAGAAGATTGGGGCCACGGACCTGAACGGCACCACCAACAACGACCGCACCAACTTTTTCGAGACTGTGCCCACCTCCATGCTGGACTACGTGCTCTTTGCCGAGAGCGACCGTATGGGCCACCTTCTGCCCCTGGATCCGAAGAAGCTCGATTTGCAACGCGGAGTGGTGCAGAACGAAAAGCGCCAGGATGAAGATCAGCCTTATGGGGTGACGGAGCAGCTGCTGACGGAAAACACCTACCCACCGGGTCATCCTTATTCCTGGACGGTCATCGGCTCGATGAAGGACCTGGACGCCGCGTCCATGGACGACGTGCAAGATTGGTTTAAGACCTACTATGGGCCGAACAACGTGACCCTGGTCATCGCCGGCGACATCACCCCCGAGGTAGCGCGGCAAAAAGTGGAAAAATACTACGGCGACATTCCTCCGGGCCCGCCCATCGCCAAGCATGAAGTCTGGGTGGCCAAGCGCACCGGCACGCATCGCAGCTATGTGCAGGACCGCGTTCCTCAGGCGCGTCTCTATCGCGTGTGGAACGGGCCGCAGACCGGTTCACCGGAAGAGGCGTTACTCGATCTGGCTTCATTAGTCCTGGGATCCGGCAAGACTTCCCGCCTCTACAAGCGCCTGGTCTATCAGGACCAGACGGCGACCAGCGCCACCGCCAGCGACGAGAATAATGAGATCGGCGGGACCTTCAGCCTGGTTCTTACCGCCAAGCCTGGCGGAGACTTGAAAAAGGTGGAGCAGGCAGCCGATGAGGAGCTGCGCAAATTCCTCAAGAACGGCCCCACGGAGGCCGAGTTGCAGATTGCCAAGACACGGATCTTCGGCAACTACGCGCGCATTGTCGAGCGCATTGGCGGCTTCGGCGGGAAGAGCGACCTGCTGGCCAGCTGCCAGACGTTTCACGGAGATCCCGACTGCTACAAAACGTACCTGAAGCGCATACAGGCCGCTACCCCGGCTTCCGTACGCAAGGCGGCCGTGGACTGGCTGAGTGATGGAGACTACGTTCTTGAGGTCCAACCCTTCCCCACTACGCTGAAGGCCTCCGCGGCGCTGGATCGCAGCAAGGGGCCAACCGCCGGTAGCGCCATGTCCCTCAGCCTGCCGCCCATGCAAAAAGCAACGCTTGCCAATGGGCTGAAAGTCGTGTTGGCGGAACGGCACTCCGCGCCGGTAGTGAATTTTTCTCTGCTGGTGGACAGTGGTTCTGCGGCGGATTCGCCGGACGCGCCCGGCATCGCCACATTTGCCATGCGCATGCTGGAAGAGGGCACGCCCACCCGTGATTCTCTGAAGATCGGGGAAGAACTGGATTCGCTGAGCGCCAACTTCACTGCGGCCGCCAGCCTGGACTGGGCGACGGTCACCCTCAATACCCTCAAAATCAACATGGACAAAGCGCTCGACATCTATGGTGATCTCATCCTCCATCCAGCCTTTCCGCAAAAAGAGTTCGCGCGCTTGCAGAAGACCCGCTTGGCGGCCATCCAGAACGAAAAAGTCGATCCGCAGAGGATGGCTTTACGAGTAGTGCCCGGACTGCTCTATGGTAAGGGCCATCCCTATGCCCTGCCTTTTACTGGAACCGGCACCGAAGCCAGCGTGAACAAGATGACCCGCGCGGACCTGGTCAAGTTCCATGACACATGGTTCAAGCCCAACAACGCGACGCTGCTGGTGGTGGGCGATATTACGCTTGCCGAGATCAAGCCCAAGCTCGAACGCCTGTTTGCTTCCTGGAAACCCGGCGACGTGCCTTCAAAGACGTTACCCCAGGTGCAGCAGCCGGCGAAGAATATTGTCTATCTTCTGGACCGGCCAGGCTCCGAGCAAAGCGTGATTTTCGGCGCGCAACTGGCGCCACCGCGGAACGACCCGGACGCCGTCCCCCTTGAGTTGGTCAATGACATCTTCGGTGGAACGTTCAGTTCCCGCATCAACATGAATCTGCGCGAAGACAAGCATTGGTCCTATGGCGTATTCAGCTTCATGCCAAGTGCTGTCGGCCAGCGGCCGTATTTGAGCATCTCACCGGTGGAGACGGACAAGACCAAGGAATCCTTGTCGGAACTGGTCAAGGAATACAGCAACGTCGCCGGCGCCAAACCCATCTCCCAGGAAGAACTCAAGGACGCGCAGAACAACGAAACCCTGGGGCTTCCCGGCTCGTTTGAGACCGTTCAGCAACTCGCCGGCGCTTATAGCACGATCCTGCGGTACCACTTGCCGGAAGATTACTTCGATACCTTCACCAAAAAAGTACTGGCGCTTACGCCGGAGACCGCCAACTCCATGGCCAAGCGCTTCATCCAGCCGGACCATCTGATTTGGGTAGTCGTGGGCGATATGAGCAAGGTGGAAACCGGTATCCGCTCGCTCAACCTCGGCGACGTCCGCAAGATTGACGCGGATGGCAACCTTGTGAACTGACAACAAAAACCCAAGTCCATCGCTTTCCAACGCGTGCTCTCTTCAAGTTCCGGCGGAATCGGGAGTACGCGTGTGGGTCGAGATCAGAGCGACATTCATGGCGAGAAAAAGCATGGGAACTTTTTGAGCGCGCAGCCGGGACGTTATCCGCCAAGAGTCATTGTTGATCATGCAGTTTCAGGAACTCGCTTCCCCGTGAGCGGATGACCGAGAGGCAACCGGCAAGACCAGGGAAGCTATCTCATCCCTTAGACCCAAGCCTAGTAAGCCAGGAGAGTGAACTATGCCCCGCATCTTCGTGTGCGCAGTACTGTTGTTTCTGTCCACTCTGGCAGCGGCCCAGCAGCAGCCGCCCAGTTCGGCCCCGTCGCCCACAGACCCGAATGCCTCGCAACAGCCGGCACAGCAGCCCTCCCCGAGTCAGGCGAACCCTCAGGACAAGGCCAGTGTTAACTCGCAGATGCAGAGCGACATCTCCAGCGCCCTCTCCAGCGACCCGAGTCTGAGCGGCACCTCGGTGCAGGCCAGCGTTGACGATGTGAGCATCACTCTCACCGGCTCGGTGCAGAGCAAAGCGCAAATGGACCGCGTGCTGGCGCTGGTTTCGCCGTATGCCCGCTACCGTAACGTAGTGAACAAGGTGGAGGTGCACTAGGTCCACTTGTTGCCGCCCTTCCTATTGCGAACCAACCGCGATGCGGAATTTTCGCCCCGTGCGTGACGCGATCTCTTCGGCGTAATAGACTGGAAGCGCAAAAAGCAAGGAGGCGGTGCATGGTTACGGTCGCGTTGTTCGTTCGTCTGGAAGCAAAACCGGGAAAAGAAGCGGAGATGGAAAGTTTCCTCCGCGGAGGTTTGCCCATTGTGCAGCAGGAGCCGGCTACCACAGCGTGGTTTGCCATCCGCATGGGCGCTTCGACATTCGGCATTTTCGATGCCTTTCCCGACGACGCGGGCCGGCAAGCGCACCTTTCGGGACGCGTAGCCGCAGCCCTGATGGCCAAGGCCCCCGAGCTATTAGCCAAGCCGCCGCAGATCGAAAAAGTGGACGTGCTGGCCGCCAAGCTTCCCTAACCACTCGCAGTCATCAACGATCGATTTAGTAATCGCCCGCCAAGCCACTTTTGTGGCTTCCGTGGGCTGGTGTGTCTCGAGTTGAAGGCGCGAATCGATGAAAGGGACTGCGCAAAAGCGGAATTGTGTTACAACTACACCTTCTTTTCCTCTTTCCCTGCTGTTAACAAGGCGTGAATCGTGAAATAAGGAAATTTTTGCTTGACAGATGATCCAGCTCTGGATTTATGCTGGTGACTCCTGCCCCAGTTTGCAGTCGCAGTCGCCTTGTTTCCACCAAGTTAATTTTCAGGTTCGGATGCCTGTAACTAGGAGTGCGCGCACGTGATCAAAAGACCCTCTTCGCCCTTCCTGCGTTTTTTCGCCTGTTTGATCCTCATCTTCGCAACGATGGCTTCGCTGGCTCCTCTGTTCGGGGTCCGAGCCAAGACTCAAAGTCCAATCGGACCTAGGATCTGGTTGCAGGAGAGCCAGCCCCTGGCGGTGACATACACCGGTTCAGGAGCAGCAGGAGCCATGTCGTTAGTAGGCGTGGACATCGCCGGACCACAGCCGGTGGCCATGGTGCAGGGAGACTTTGACCAGGACGGCATTAGCGACCTGGCAGTCGGCTACAACGCAGGTGGTGGCGGCTTCATCGCCATCCATCGCGGCAACCTGGATGCCTTTGCCCCGCGGACCGCGGCTGCGTTCCAGGCCATTGCGCACAGCCAGTTCCCCTCGCCATTCTTGCCGGAGGCGCAGACATTCGTCGTGCCGGAAAGTCCCGACTTCGTGGTGACGGGCGATTTCACCGGCCACGGTAATACCGATCTGGCGATGGCTTCGCGGGGGGGCAGCACGATCTACATTTTCTCGGGCGACGGCAAGGGCAACTTCACGCCGGGGCCCACGATTGCTCTGCCGGGCAACGTGACCAGTCTCGCCGGAGGCGTGCTGGGCAAGGTCCAGCCGTTTTCGAACTTGATTGTGGGCGTTTCCAGCCGGCAACAGACTTTCCTCGCAGTCTATGGCGGCGGACAGCAGGGCTTGGCCCCGGTGGCGGCCTTCCCGCTGAGCGCTCCGGCGACCAACCTCAGTTTCGGCGATTTCGGCGACATCGGCCCGGACGCGGCGTTTCTCTCCGGCGGCCACGTGGTCCTGCTGCACTCTTCTTCGATGCAATTGGAGACTCTGTCATTGCCGATCTACGCCCAAGCTATGGCGCTGGGCTCGTTCGTCTATGATCGCAATCCGGGCCTGCAGATCGCACTGCTGGATTCGAACGGAAGCATCGCCATCGCTGCGCACAACGAGTTTGATCCTCATGCCCGTACCCAGGATGAAATGCGCACCATCCGCCAGTTGGTGCGGAGCGGCCAGAACAGTCCGCTGATCCCGCGCCGTGCTGTGGCCACGCACGGCTGGCAGATCGTGGAGAACATTCCTTCGGCAGCGCCCTACAGCTCCAGCCAGCCGCCGGTGCTGTTCCGCACCCGCGTCTCCAACAACGGCGCCGACGACGTCATGGTGCTCAACGCTTCCATGGGACAGATGGCAGTTATTTCGCATCCTGACCCCATACTGGGCGCGAGCGCGATGCTGCCGGCAGTGATATCCACTCGTCCTTACACCGGCTCGCCAGTGACTGCGATCTCGGCCCGAGTCAACGTGGACGGGCGTCCCGGGATACTGGCCCTGCACCAGGGCGAGATGGCGCCGCGGGTGATGGCGCCCTTGCCCGATCCGACTTTCACCGTCAACCGCACGGATGATCCCACGCCAATCTCTCCCATTGCCAACGCGTGTAACGGAGTTGCCAACGATTGCAGCGTGCGCGAAGCCATCTTGAAGGCCAATTCCATTGCCGGTACTGACACCATCATGGTGCCCGCCGGCACCTACACGCTCACCATTGCCAAGGTTGCCGACGACTGTACCGGCAACTTCGGCGCCTTGTCCGTGAACGACTCGGCCACCATCGTCGGCGCCGGGCAGGCC
>CAZFRV010000101.1:0-7047 GCA_964521445.1 uncultured Acidobacteriaceae bacterium | reverse complement strand
GCACGTTCATCTGGCAGCCGAAGGTTTCAAGATAGAACGTTTTTTGCTGTATTTCCGCCACTGAAGCCAGTATAGCGCAGCAAAACGCCCGTTTTTTTGGTTATCTTTCCTAAGGATCACTGCGGACAGGCAGCCCCTGTGCCGCGGAATCAAAGAGAATGGTGCAGAACCACAACAAAGCCGAAAGAGATGTCTGGAACCGGAAGTACAGCGAAGGTTCCCATGGTTCCCTGGAGCCGGACCCGTTTCTGGTGGATGCCTTTGCCGAGTTCCTTACCTCCAGACCGCCGGGAGCGGCCCTGGATGTGGCCGGCGGGGCCGGGCGTCATGCGCTGTGGCTGGCGCAGCGCGGATGGAGAGTCAAGCTGATCGATATCTCGGAAGTCGCAGTCGTGCTGGCGCGGGAAAATGCGGCCAAGGTGTTGCCATCGCCGCCGGGAACGCCAGGATCGAGGGCTCCCCTGCTTGTGGCGGAGGTGGTGGATCTGAACGCAACGCCGGATCTGGGCGATCAACAATATGATCTGGTGATTGTCTTTCGCTATCTCCAGCGAGAGCTCTTCCCTTCTCTGATTCGAGCCCTGCGGCCCAACGGCTTCTTGATCTACCAAACCTACACCACCACCCAGGAAAAGTGCGGCGTTGGGCCCACGAATCCCAACTATCTGCTGCAACCGGGCGAATTGTTGCAGGCTTTTTCGTCGATGCGTGTCCTGCATTATCGGGAACATACCGCGGGAAGAGCAGTGGCAGAATTGGTAGCACAAAAACCGGACATCCGCTGAAGTCCGGTTCTGACGAAAGCCGCTTGCGCGAGACTGTCCCTGTGCGATGTTAGAATCTCCGGTTTACCTCATGGCAAAACCAAAGGCCGCTCACGGACACACGCCGCACCCTAAGCTTCGCGGACCGCAGAACCACTGCTTCGCCTGCGGCAAAGACAACCCACAAGGTATGCGCTTGAAGTTTTTTATCGACGAGGAAGCCCGCCAGGCCATCTGCAAATTCAAGCTGACGCGACGCTATACCGGACCTCCGGGGCATGCTCATGGAGGCATCATTGCGACCATCCTGGATGAAGCAATGGGTAAGATCAACCGGTTGAGCCGCGTGGTCGCTCTTACTCGGAGCATGAAAGTGGACTATCTCAAGCCGGTGCCTCTGGGAAAGCCGCTTACCGTCACCGGACGAGCACAGGGAGTCGAGGGCCGGGAGCATACCAATGTCGCCGAAATTACTGATGACCAAGGCAAGGTGCTGGCGCGCAGCACGGGAGTATTTGTCGCCGTAGACGTGGCTGGCATGTTCGCAAAGTTCATCGCAACACCTAAGCCGAGTCAGCCGTGAGAGTTGTGAAGCTCCAGAATTCCCGTCAGAAGCGTTAGAATAGGGTGTTCACCGCAACAAGTTCCTTGCGACGGGAGTTGTGCTATGTCTGAGCTGAACGGCAACACCGGCTTGCGCCTGAAGACCGGCTTGGCAGAGATGCTCAAAGGCGGCGTGATCATGGACGTGACCGACGCCCAGCAGGCGGAGATCGCCGAGAAGGCCGGCGCCGCAGCCGTGATGGCGCTGGAGCGCGTACCGGCGCAGATTCGCGCCCAGGGCGGCGTGGCCCGCATGGCTGCGCCCAAGAAGATCCGCGAGATCATGGACACGGTTTCGATTCCGGTGATGGCCAAGTGCCGCATCGGGCATTTTGCCGAGGCCCAGATCCTGCAGGAGCTGGGTGTGGATTACATCGACGAATCGGAAGTCCTCACCCCCGCCGACGAAGCTCACCACGTGGACAAGCAGGCCTTCACCGTCCCATTTGTATGCGGAGCGCGCGACCTGGGCGAGGCTTTGCGTCGCATTGCCGAAGGCGCAGCCATGATCCGCACCAAGGGCGAGGCCGGGACCGGGGACGTGGTCCATGCCGTGAAGCACATGCGCCAGATCGTTCGTCAGATGAAGGAATTGACGGTGCTCTCCGCCGAAGAACTCTATTCGCAGGCCAAAGAACTCCGCGCCCCGTACGAACTGGTGCGATTGGTGGCGAAAGAAGGCAAACTGCCGGTGCCAAACTTCTCCGCCGGAGGCATTGCCACCCCGGCCGATGCCGCGCTGGTACGCCAGCTCGGAGCTGAAGCGGTGTTCGTAGGTTCGGGAATCTTCATGGCCGACTCCATCAATTTCTGCGAGCCTGCCGAAGCCGCGAAGCGCGCCCGCGCCATCGTGCGCGCCACCACCCACTTCGACGACCCTAAAGTGTTACTTGAAGTCAGCCAGGACCTGGTTGGGGCGATGAAGGGGCTGGCGGTGGCCGCGATGTCGGAAGCGGATATGCTGCAGACGAGGGGTTGGTAGCTTTCTCTCTGAAATCCCGAAACGAAGCGAGGGATCCCTATCGTCGCGATGCTCTGCAAGAACCGCAATTCTGAGTCGAGCCGATTCGGAATGAATCTGTTCCTTGCGAGCGACTAAGATCGTAGGGATCCCTCTCTTTCGCTCGGGACTTTGGGAGGCGATAGGGCTCCCTCGCCCGCTTCGCGGAATTCGGGATTGCACAAGAATATGACCATCGGCGTCCTAGCCATCCAGGGTGATTACGAAGCGCACAAAGCACGGCTTGAACAGTTGGGCGCTGAGGTCACGCTGGTGCGCAAGCCCGCGCAGCTGGACGAGATCGATGCCATCATCATCCCCGGCGGCGAGTCCAGCACATTCTTGAATTTCTTGGTGGAGCGCGGGTTTCTGGAAAAACTCAGAGATTTTGTTCGCACCAAGCCGGCCTTTGGCACCTGTGCCGGCGCCATTCTTCTCGCGAAAGACGTTGAGAACCCGCCTCAGGCTTCGCTCGGCGCCCTCGACATTCGCGTGCGCCGCAATGCTTACGGCCGTCAGAAAGAAAGCTCCATACGCGAAGCTAAGACTCAGTTGGGAGACCGGCCCCTGGAGATGGTCTTCATTCGCGCCCCCAGGATTGTCGGCACCGGCAAGGGCGTTGAGGTTCTGGCCACCGAGAGCGGTGATCCCGTGCTGGTGCGCCAGGGAAAGATTATGGCCGCTACTTTCCATCCTGAACTCTCTGCCGATACCCGGGTTCACCAGGAGTTCCTCAAGCTGGTGAAGAACGGGCATCCGTCAAGGTCATGAGCACAGCGCTCCGGCTCGCGCTGGTTCTCATCACAGTGGCTTGCCTGGCCCTATTCGTATTTCATCCCTGGTGGTTCCCTGCTCAAGCTTCCGCGCAGGCCCCGGCGCTCGACCGCGGACTTAAGACCGCGCTGTGGGTCCTGGGAGGGCTCTTCATCGCAGCGCAGCTGGTGCTTGTCTTCTTCCTGGGTTCCGCCCGAGGCAAGGCGTCTCCGCGAAACTGGCACGGTAACTGGCGATTCGAGATCGGCTGGACCGCGGCCGTTGCAGCAATTTTTTTCTGGTTCAGCGTCTCGGGCAGCGGATTGTGGTCGCGTATGACGGCTTTGGCCGAACCTTCAGGCGCCATTCATGTAGAGGTAACCGGCGTTCAGTTTCAGTGGTACTTTCGCTATCCTGGCGCCGACGGCGTCTTTGGCCGAGTCGATGCGCAGAAATTCGCCCGGCCGGCTGAAGGTAATCCGCTGGGCATCGATCCTGGCGACCCGGCCGGTAAAGATGACATCGTTTCCTCTGCACTGGTCGTGCCCGTGGGGCATCCGGTAGCGCTCGACCTCCGTGCTCAGGACGTGATCCACAGCGTCTTCATTCCAGCCATGCGTCTCAAGCAAGACGCTGTTCCGGGGATGGACGTCCGCACGCATTTCACGCCCACCGAGATCGGGAATTACGAGTTGGTGTGCTCGCAGTTGTGCGGACTGGGGCACTATCGCATGAAGGCCACAGTGCGCGTGGTGAGCGAAGAAGAGTTCAAGCGATGGTTGAAGTATCGCGAGAAGGGCGCGCAATGACTGCTGTGGAATGATGCAGGCGAAAACTCCCATCACCGCTCAGGCAGGACCCTCAAGCGTGTTGCGCCGCTACGTGTTCTCCGCCGATCACAAGGTCATCGGCGTGCAGTACTTCTTTCTCTCGCTGGCGGCGGTCTTGGTGGGAAGCTTTCTCTCGTTGTTGATGCGCATCCACTTGGTGTGGCCCAAGGCGCGGCTTCCCTTCTGGGGAGAGCTCAAGCCGGAAGATTACCTGGCCCTTCTGACCATGCACGGCACGCTTATGGTTTTCTTCGTGCTCTCCACAGTGCCGCAAAACGGTTTCGGTTCATATTTCCTTCCTCTGCAACTGGGCGCATCAGAAACGCGGTTCCCGCGTCTGAACTTGGCCGGTTTCTGGATCACGTTGGTTTCATTCCTGGTCCTCATCTCAGCGTTCTTCGTTCCCGGAGGCGGATCGCTTGCGGGGTGGACCCAGTACGCTCCATTGAGCGCGCTGGCGGTCGCCGGTCCCGGACAAGGGACAGGCACGGACCTGTGGCTGGTAAGCATTGGACTGTTCTGCCTGGGTTCGGTGTTGAGCGCGATCAATTTCATTGCCACCACTCTGACCAAGCGCGCGCCGGGCATGCGCCTGATGCGCATGCCGCTCACCTGCTGGGCCTGGTTCGTGACGGCCATCCTGACCCTGCTGGCGTTCTGCGTGCTTTTCGCGGCCGCGGTCATGTTGCTCAGCGACCGGCATGCCGGAACCAGCTTCTTTGTCCCCGGCGGACTGATGGTCAGCGGCCGGCCGGTGGATCATAGCGGCGGCTCGCCGCTTCTGTGGCAGCACCTGTTTTGGTTTTTCGGACATCCCGAGGTCTATATCGCGGTCCTACCGGCGATGGGTGTGACCTCGCATCTGCTCTCAGTCTTCGCCCGCAAACCCGTGTTCGGCTACAAGGCCATGGTCGGAGCCACCATTGCCATCGGCGCCCTGGGCTTCATGGTCTGGGGACACCATATGTTCGTCAGCGGCATGAATCCTTCTGCTGGATTTGCCTTCTCCACGTTGACCACGGCCATCGCCGTGCCGTCCGCGGTCAAGACCTTCAACTGGCTGGGGACCATCTATGGCGGCCGGATTCGCTTTGCCACACCGATGCTGTTCTCCGTGGGGTTCGTATCTTTGTTCATCGCCGGCGGGCTTACCGGGCCTCTGCTGGCCCAGCCCGCGCTCGACGCCTACGTGCACGACACCTACTTCGTGGTCGCCCATTTCCATCTCATCATGGCCATGGCCGGGCTGTTTGCCGTGTTTGCCGCCACCTACTTCTGGTTTCCCAAGATGTTCGGCCGGATGTTGAACGAACGCCTGGGGGCGCTGCATTTCTGGATTACTCTGTTCGGCGCCTATGCCATCTTCATGCCCATGCACCTGCTGGGCATTGCCGGACATCCCCGGCGCTACTCCGAACTTACCGGCGTACAATATGTGGCAGCCATGGCTCCGCTGCAAAAGTTCATCACGGTGGCCGCCATCGTGACAATCTGCGGGCAAGTTGTGTTTCTAGTGAACCTGTTTTGGAGCTTGCGCAAGGGAGCAGCGGCGGACGCAAACCCGTGGCAATGCACAACACTCGAGTGGACGCTGCCTTCGCCCGCTCCTGAGGCGGGCTTCGGCGGCCACCAGCCGCTGGTGAGCCGTGGTCCTTACGAATACGGTGACCAGGGCGGCGGCCAGGATTTTGTCATGCAAGACGCTGCACCTGTAACGGGCCCAAACATCATCTGAGCAGTTATGCCGACCACCAGCGAACGCGTCGAAGTCGAACGCAAACCCAAGCTTGGAGGCGGCGGTCCGGGGAAGATACCGCATCGCCGGGGATACGGTGGCGGGGATGACGGGGACCATAACCGGCCGGGCGATTTCTTCTCCAGCCGGCAGCGCCTGCGTCGCGGACGCATAGGCGTGGCCGCCGGCATCGTCTGCGTGACCACGCTGTTCATGGGACTGATGGTCGCTTACGTGGCGCGAATGGGAACGCATCACTGGGATGGTGTTCTGCATCGCGAGGTGTACGACTGGCAGCCTCTGCCGCTGCCCTACCGTCTCCTCTGGATCAATTCCACGATCCTGATATTAAGCAGCGTTGCCCTCGAGCTGGCCCGAAGGGGCATGCTCAAAAAAATGGAGTTTTCCACGATGGGCATCCTGCCGCCACGGCTCAAGCTGGATGTCCCCTGGCTCAGCATCACCGTCGGGCTGGGATTCGCCTTTCTGGCCGGACAGCTACGATTGTGGAGTGGCCTGCGCTCCCAAGGCTTGTACCTTCATGCCAATCCCAGCAGTTCGATCTTTTACCTGCTGACCGGACTGCACGCCCTGCATCTGGCGGGTGGGCTGATCGTGCTCCTCTACGCAGCCTGCGGAAACTGGCTTAGGGTGCGATTTGAATCCCAGCGCATTACCGTGGAGCTTACAGGCTGGTACTGGCACTTTATGGGCTTGCTGTGGCTTGGGATCTTCGCTCTGCTGTCCTTTGCCAGGGGGGTTTGAAGCCGGCCAAGCCGGTTCCAACGGCCACAATGTCGCGTCAGGCGCGTTTCACGCGCACCACGGTAATCTTGGCGAAGCCTTCGTCGAATGTAGGCGGCTTGAGCTTGGCGGCCATGCGCTGGACCACCTCTTCCTTCACCTGACGTTCGCGCTTCCGGTTGCGCTCCAGGCAAACCTCCAGGGGAACGTCGAAAAAGACGGCATGCACTTCGTAACCGAAGCTTTTGGCCATTTTGATCCATTGCCGGCGTTCGTAAGCAGCCAAATTGCTCGCATCCACGTAATTCCAGGGCATACGGGCCTTCAGGCGGGCGAGCAGAAGCGAGCGCAGGGCTGAAAACACCAGGCCCTGGTAACGCTGCTCGGTAATGTCGTCAAACAGGATCGAGCGCAGCATATCGCTGGAGAGGGGGGTCACGCCGCGGCGTTTGAACCACGTGGTCTTCCCCGATCCGGGTAGCCCAATGGTCAGTACCACCACGCCCTTGGAGGCGCGGGGGCTTCTTCCCGCCGGGGCCGGCTTCTGTTCGGGCGCGCCGGCAGGTGGAATTGAGGGGTGTTCCGGCTGTAGCTCGGTTTCGATCCTCTTGTCCGGCC
>CAZFRV010000100.1:0-6157 GCA_964521445.1 uncultured Acidobacteriaceae bacterium | reverse complement strand
TACATGTCGTCAATCCAGAACTCGGAGGTGGTGTTCGACTACGTGGAACCTCCCGAGGCATTCTCAGAAGAGCTAAGGCAATTAGAAAAGGAACGGACCGAACAGCTTAAGAAAATGGATGAACGTTCGGTCAGCCGTTTTGAGCCGGCTGGCATGGCAGCGATTCTTCGCTCGCACGGATTTTGTGCCATCGAAGACATCAATTTCCAGGAGATCGCGTCCAGGTTCGGCCGCGCCGTTCAAGGACTCGCTCCCGGACACCTTGGCGTTCATGTTGTCCACGCTAAACACTAATTGAACGCGGTGATTGTATTGCATTCAACTTGCGCCTCGACGCCCGAAGACACCAGTCAGATTGTATTTCCTCGCAGTTCTGGTCGTGTCACCGCCCACCCGGCAATTACTACTTGAATCGGTAGATTACGGGCGGGAATGCAAGATTGCTCCCCTTAAGTCGGCCAATGTTTACCGATGGAGTGAAATGGCGATGGCGATTGCCGCTTCAGACTAAGTCGCGGGGCACGCAGAAACTGTTCCGGGCCAGAAGTCCGGATCTGGGAAGTCTCAACAGCAGCACTTGAAGTGCGCAATAGTTCTGTCGAAGCCTGCAAGATTTCGGCGCTCAGGAAGCCGCCTGCCGGCCTCCTCGTCACGTTGCGGATTGACGAGTATTCGGCTCCAAACCGATAGCTCCACTTCTTTCGTTCCACTTTCCTTGCCGGAAATGTCAGCCGAGGCGACCAACAAGAACGATTGTGTGGCTCCGGAATCCGAAAGGTCTATTACGTTTTTATGACAGCACTTGTTGATCTTGGACCGGCGACCGAAAAGAGCCTTTGGTTTAGCAACTTGGATACCTTTAATTTCAGTTCGAATGCCCAAGCATTCGGTCGAGAGCCGAATGCTCTACCTAAACTCTGTAATTTCTTGAGATCAAAGAGGTTTGGCTCCCCGGGGAGGATTCGAACCTCCAACATTTCGGTTAACAGCCGAATGCTCTACCGTTGAGCTACCGGGGAATCGCAGAACGGCTTTGTTTTCATTCAAATACAGCTATGAGTCCACGCTATGAGTTTCGGCGACGCAAAGAATGCTCTATCATTGAGCTATGCGGGAACCTACGGGTCTTGTGGTAGTTACCCGGCCTTTCCAAGTGAAAGCGTGGGGACATTTGGGACATGATCCGACCAGCGCTTCAGTTTGGTCCGCTTCTTAGGTGCAGTGTTCCTGGAGAATCAAAAAGCCAACTCAGTGAAAGTGTTCGGGGGCTTCGTCTTATTGCCTTCGAGATGCTTTCTCGTCAGCGGGGGCGATACAAAGTTTCAGTTTTGACGCAGCGGGGCAAGCGGTTGCGTGCGCAGAAAGCCATGGTCATTCCTTGATGTCCTCCTGAATATTTGCTGTCACCTATATGTGCAACTCCAAGACACCCCTGCTCACGAAGCTTCAGCGTGATCTCTGCCGCCGACCAATGCGCGACGTCCATTTCTCAAGCCTCCCTCTGCACTGCGCGCTTCGCGAACATCATCTGCTTCTGCTTCTTGCTTATTTCTCAACTTCAGAGATGAGCCGGTCGATATCTTCAGTGGAAGTATAGATGTAGCACGACGCCCGCAAGGCGGCTGTCACACCGAATCTCTTCAAAGCTGGTAGTGACGCGAGGTCGCCGGCTTGGTTCTCTTGCTTGTGATGACCTTCAATCGCTTCTCGAAGATACTCAGTGGTCGTAGCCGACGGTGATTCCGTTTACGCTCACATAGCCGGACTGGCCGTTGTCGTTGCCGCAGGAGGTGACGCTACAACGGAAAGCGTCGCCGCCGCGCGCGTTCTGCCGTGAACGGAGCATGGCCACTAGATCCCCGACAGGGACGGGATTGCCTTCCACACCGAAGTATCCCGTTTTACCGTCAAGCCACCACCGGCCGCGGTAGACTGCGCCGAAAGTCTGCCGGACGCGCAGGGCTTCGATGAGATTAATCTCCCTGCCGTTGATGTACACCCCGGTGCTGCCGTGGGAAGCATCCCCAGGCATGGGACCGAAGTTGTGACCGGGCATCAGAAAACCGACGGCTTCATGCCCGTCTAGTCCCCAGGCCCCACTCACGGGGTCATACCAATATCGTCCCGGAACAGCGGCATAGTGGTAGGTCATCTGGAGAGCAACGACCTGTTGGCGTGTCAATTCGCGGCGGTTAATGAAGACTCCGGTATGCTCGGGAGGGGGAGCGGCACCGCAGATGCTGACCATTGCCACCACCACAAAAATGAGCGACCCACAAATCGTAATGATTTTCATTTCTTCCTCCTTCTTTTTCGAGTGCGCGGCATGGATGCCGCGCTTCCAAAAACGATTCGACTTGCGACTGCAACGGCGTCTGCAACTTCGACCGGTATAGTCAATCAACGGTCGTAACCGACAATGGTGCCGCCCACGTCGGCGTAGCCAGACTGACCGTTGTCGTACCTGCTGGCGGTGGCACTGCACCAGAAGTTGCCACCCGATTTCTGCTGGCGCATAGCATCGGCGATAGCCTGTTGCTGCAACTGAGGGACAACGGCCTGGCCAAGGCGCTTCCAGAATTTCTGCGCCGGGGTTTCGGGTTTTGGAGCAACGGCAACTGCCATTGCTGCCGGGGACGAGCCATTAGCGACCTTGGCCCCGCACCGAGAACAGAAATTACTGTTGTCTTGAAGTGTGTTTCCGCAGTTTGTGCAAAACATGAATCCTCCTTTTTGCATTCCTGTTTTTCGTGTTTCGCCTTTCATGCCATCGCGCTGATGCCGCTTCAGAAGGGCGGTATCAGGAAAAGCTCGGCGTTGCCGTTGGGATCCCGCTGCACGGTAGCGGGCGCCCCTGGATTGACCGCAAAAGTAACTCGAACCTGGTTCGGGTGTTTTGACGCAAGGGTTCCCGCCACCGGCGTACACCCGTTGGCTGGTGCCACGCCGGCTGCGGGCAGAAGGTCAACGCAGGCCGTGACGGGTGTTCCGTATGCGCCGACGCCATAGAACGTGTTGAGGAGGCCTGGATTGCCTTGGTTCAGCATGTCGAGCACATATGCTCCATTGGTCGGCTGCGGATTGTTGGGATCGATGGTTTGGCCGCTGCCGCTGGCGCCAAGCATTACCAGCAGACTGTCGTCCGGGCTGAACAGAAAGTCATTCCAGAAGTAGGTGCTTCCGGTCAGGTTGATCATGCCGCCGATGGGAGTCAGGCCAACGGAGAAGTCCAGATTGAAAAAGTACACGCCCAACGGAGAGGAGGATGGCGCACTTGCGTCCGCAATGACTACGCCAATGCGACAGTTCGGCGAGAACGCAAGGAATCCGCTGAACGGGACGGCTTGAACCGGGTACGCCTTACCGTCACGGATGAACTGGACGGTGAATGGCGCTCCGGGCGATGCAGGGGGCGTTACCTGCGCGGAGATTCTGGCGCTACAAGGGAACGTCTGAAGGCCTGCGCCCGTCGGGCTGAGTAACTTAATGCGTGTGAACTGCCCCGGCAGCCTATGGACCGCCAGAGAAAAACCGGCAGTGTGATTGAGAAAACCAGAGGTTGCCAAGACGCTCAGGGGATTTGATCCTGCAGAGCTGGCGGCCTGCGAGGTGTTGATTACGAGGTTGCCTGTGCTGCCGATCGCGATGTTAATGGGTGTGGCGGTGATGCCCGGAGGCGGATTATTCAAGCTGACGTTCACGTTGCCTGACAACCCGTTCACGGGCTGCACGGTTACAGTGTAAGTCGCACTTTTGCCCCAAACGAGGTCTTGACTTGCGGGAGTTATGCTCACAGTGAAGTCCGCTCCCGGCGGAGGTGGTGGCGGCGGATTGGGTGGCGTGGCCGGGGGCGGGGGCACCGGCCCGTCTCCGATCGCTCCTGTGGTGGTGGTCAGCGATGATGGACCAAGACCAGCAAGGAATGGAGAACCAGTGACCTGAATCAACTTACCGGTTGCGGGATCAATCGCAAAGGCAGAAACGTTGTTTGACCCGTTGTTGGCGACATACAGGAGAGTGCCGGAAATATCCGCGGCCACGGAGGCCGGCGATGTACCGGCGGCACCGCTCAGTGAGTCCCTCGGCGGTCTGCATGCGTCCCTTGGTGACGAGGATGCCCAGGTCGGCGCCGTGGAACCGGTAGTCGCCTGGCCCGTAGACCCGCATGAAGAAGGCCTCGTCTTCGGTGGTGATCTCGTGCCAGTCGTTTACTGACGTGCTCGAAGCTGAGCGTGCCGCTGTCGGCCAGGCGCCAGGACCCGGTGCGCGGGGCGGTGAGGATCCGCTCGACGTCGTCGCCGGGCTCCTTCATGATCAGCTGGGACCAGACGTCCACGGCCGCGAGGTCACGCCATCGCTCGTTGATCTCCTCGGCGTCGATGGCGTAGTCGACGTCCATGAACTCCAGCAGGTGGAAAAGGAACAGCGGCACGTCGGCGTACGCCCCCGCGGTCACGTTCGTCATCGAGGAGACCCCGGAGATCCGGGGGTTCAGCTCGCCCAGGTACACCGCGCCGGTGTCCAGGTCGACGAGCACGTCGACCTCGAGGAAGCCCTGGTAGCCTTCCCGGGCGAGCCGGCCGCCCAGCCTGCGCACGTGGCTGATCGCCACGGCCCGGGCGTCGTCGGACAGGGCCTCGGGGAACAGGTCGTTACCGCACCAGCCGCCCTTGTACGGGGTGAGCTCCGGGTAGCCGGTCAGGTCGGTCATGAACGGCCCGACGATCGTGCCGTGCCTGGTGATGCACGCCTCTACCGCCGCGGCCTGGTTGTTGATGCGCTTCATCACCTTGAGTTCCTGGCCGCGCAGACCGCCCGCACGGTAGTGGTCAAGATGTCGTCCTGGCCCGAGGCGCAGAACACGGCCTACCTGCTGGACACGCTCAGGACGTGCGCGGCCGTGGCCGCGATCGCAGTAGCGCGATGACCACGAGGATGCCCCAGACGAGGAACCAGGGATCCCACAGGTACGCGTGCCACCTAAGGGCCCGGTGATCTGCGTCCGCGGCGGCCGCCACGATACCGGCCTGGACGAGCAGTCCGGTCACCGTCAGGACCAGTCCGTAGCCGGTCAGGATCACCGCCTCGATCCAGGCCAGCACGCGAACGGGCCGCAGCCAGCCCTGGTCGGCCACCAGGGTCCAGCCGCCTACCGCGAGCAGCGGCAAGACCGCGGCGATGGCCTTGACCACCGCCGCAGCCCACCCCGTCAGCAGTGCGGCGGTACGCCCGGACTGGCCCGGCTTGCTCAGAGCGATGCCCACGGTGTCGAGCAGCCACGTGCCGCCCAGCGCCCAGTACGCACTGATGGCCGCGTAGGCCAGGCCGATGACGAGGGCGCCGACGGCCGCCAGCGTGCCCCGCCGCATAGTCCCCCAGGGTAGTGCCGGCCCCGGGAGGCGCGTTCACATGTTGAACTCGTCAAGCGCGTTGGTCCCGTCGTTCGCGATGATGAGGCCGTCGCCCGATCGCGCGGTGATGATGCCGAACAGGTCGCCGGCGCCGTTCTTGATCAGCGTCTTGGTGGTGAGCTGCTTACCGGCCGGGGTGATCTCCACTGCGTTGCCGTTGTTGCCGTTGACCACGACCAGGTCGCCGTTGGGGGCCATGGTCATCCCCAGCGGGGCGTTCAGCTCGCGGCCCGCCGATAGCGTGCCGCTGACGGCGGTGATGGCGCTGGTCCGGGTGAGCGCCTGGGGAATGGCCGAGACCGAGTTGGTCAGCGTGTCGTCCACGTACAGCGTGCCATCGCCGCCCAGGGCCAGCCCGGTCGGCGCGAGGACGAGCGCGGCCTTGTTCGCCCGCCACGGGAAGTTGGTCCCGATTACGGCGCTGCTGGTGAGCTTCGGCGGTGATGAAGGGCTGAGGGCCAGGTCGAGGCGCACGATGGTGCAGTTCCCGGTCACCGGCACGCCGTCATGGGTGGTGGTGTTGCCGCCCAGGGCGTTGGACACGAACAGCTCGGCCGATGTCGCGCTCGACTTCACCGTGAGGTCCCAGGGGCCGACGATGTCGGAGTTCGTGATGGTCTCCGCCACGGTCCCCTGATCGTTCAGCACGATAAGGCACCCGGCAGGGTTCAGGGCGGGCAGCACGCCACCCTTCATGGTGGGCAGGCTGCCCACGACCACCCAGCCGCCGGGCAGAATGCCCAGCG
>CAZFRV010000099.1:0-12105 GCA_964521445.1 uncultured Acidobacteriaceae bacterium | reverse complement strand
CTGGCTGCGGGAATGGTTCCCCCATATTCCGCACCTGGTCATCACCGCCATCAATCCTGGCACGCTGCTCACGGTTATGTATGCGGCGTACTCGATCTGGTGCGTAAAAAAATACAACTCAACTCGGGCCGGGGCTATGGCCCTATTTACATGCTTTCTGGCCGGCTTCGTGGTGCTGACAGTGATCGGCACGTACTTCCGCGGCCCGAACTGGGTCTTTTACTGGTCGCCGGCCGATTGGCCGGGTCATTAAGCCGCGTAGTGGCTGGATGGACGTGTATCAGCGTCCAGTTCCGGCGAAGCCGGAACGTGCCTTTAGGCGGACGTGAGCGAAGCAAATAAGCAACGCGATGTGCAACCCGGATTAGGGTGTCATGGGAATGAAATCATGAGCAAAAACAAATATCTGTTGCTCATTTCAAGTCTCGGCGTGCTGCTGCTGCTCGGAACGGCGGCAGTGCAGGAGAATTTTCTGCGCGAATGGCGGCAAATCCAGAAGCAGGGACGAACCGAGGAGGGCGCGATTCCTGTGCAACTTCGGCAAATCGTGAATCCGACTCTGAAGACCAACGACCGCTGCGTCTCCTGTCACGTCACCATGGCGCCGGGCGAGTCGAATGTGACGGGAGCCAAAGTATTGGTTGTCCATAAGCCTGTGGTCCACGATCCCTCCGAGTGGGGCTGTACGGTTTGCCACGCAGGGCAGGGCGAGGCCACAGACAAGGCGGACGCACACGGCGACGTTCATTTCTGGCCGGATCCCATGATCGACCCGCGCTTCAGTCAGGCGGGATGCGGAAGTTGCCACTCGCCCCTCGGCGTGCCCGACGAAGACCGCCTTACTTTGGCGCGGAACACCTTTACGCGGCTTGATTGCCACGCATGCCACAAGGTTGACGGCCGTGGCGGCATGATTCGCCCCGATGGCGGTGGCATGGAAGGGCCGGATATCTCTCGCGTCGGCATTAGTGGCTACGACCATGATTGGTATGCCAAACACTTGGAGAAGCACCAACGAGCGACGCAAGGCCCTTGGCGCAATTCGTTCGCTGACATCAGTGACCAGGATCGCACGTTGTTGACGGACTACATGGCCACCATGATGGCTGCGCCCCATCTCATCGAAGCCAAAGCAGTATTCAATTCAACCGGATGCATGGGCTGTCACAAAGTGAGTGGCGTGGGTGGCGACGAAGGAACCGATCTCTCGCATGAAGGCGAGAAAGATCCCGGTCAAATCAACTTCATGTATCTGTCGGGCGGCCACACCATAGAGAACTGGATGGCCGAACATTTCCGTTCGCCGGTCTCCGTTGTCGTCGGTTCGCAGATGCCGTCACTCGGTTTGTCCGATCGCGAAGTCGATCTGCTCACCATGTACATGCGTTCGCTGCGGCGCAAAGATTTGCCCGGAAGCTACGTGCCCAAAGATCGAGTGCGGGTGGTGCGCTTCGGCGAGCGTGAGTTTGCAACCGATGGGGCGACGCTTTTCGGCACATTCTGCGCCGGCTGCCATGGCGGAAATGGAGTGGGCCGCCGTTCGCCCGGTATGCCATCGTTTCCGGCCATCGCGAGTCCCGACCTGCTGGGGCGCGTTTCTGATGACTTCCTCATGCAGAACATCACGCGAGGACGTCCAGGACGCCGTATGCCGGCATGGGGAGAGCTGACCGGAGGACTCAAACCGGAAGAAATCAAGAAGGTGGTCGACTACCTGCGCGAGATCGGCGCGCCTTATCAGCCGGACGGCAAACCTCCTCGCTGGATCGCTGCCGACCCGGAACAGGGCAAAAAACTCTTCGCGTCGGTATGTTCCGGCTGCCACGGCGCTCAGGGCCAGGGCAATGAAGGCCCGGCGCTCAACAACAAAGTACTGCTCTCGACCGCCACAGATAGCTACTTTGTCAAAACCATCGGCGAGGGCCGCCGCGGCACGGCCATGCAAGGCTTTCTTGAGCCGCATCCGGCGCGGCCAACGTTGAACGAAGCAGAAATCGAAAGCATTGTGGCTTTCCTGCGCACGTGGGAGAGGGGGAAGAAATGAAATACGAACTGGGACGTCGCGAGTTCCTGCAAATGCTTAGCGCTGCGGGCTTAACCGCTCTGGTCGGCGCGACCGCCGAAGCCTGGGGTCTGGATGCGATTACCAATCCGCTGGCGCACTATCCCGATCGCGGCTGGGAGCGGACCTACCGTGATCTGTGGAAATACGATTCGAAATACACCTTTCTCTGCGCTCCCAATGATACGCATAACTGCATGATCAACGCCTATGTCCGGCAGGGCGTGATCACGCGCCTGGGGCCCACGATGAAGTATGGCGAAGCCACTGACCTCAACGGCAACAAGACCACGCATCGCTGGGACCCCCGGATCTGCCAGAAAGGCTTGGCGCTCACACGCCGCTTCTACGGCGACCGCCGTGTCAACGGCTGCATGGTGCGCGCTGGGTTCAAAAAGTGGGTGGAGAAAGGCTTCCCACGCCAGAGCAACGGCCTGCCGGAGCGCGAGTACTTCAATCGTGCCCGCGATGAGTGGATCCGCATCAGCCATGACGAAGCGGCAAAGATCGTGGCCGTATCACTCAAGAACATCGCCGAGACCTACACTG
The DNA here is from genome assembly GCA_964521445.1 of uncultured Acidobacteriaceae bacterium. GTDB lineage: Bacteria > Acidobacteriota > Terriglobia > Terriglobales > Acidobacteriaceae > Angelobacter. The sequence goes on along the minus strand of CAZFRV010000099.1, from coordinate 9,494 downwards.
GCGAGGAAGGCAAGCGCCGACTCACAGAGCAACACTACGATCCTGCCACCATTGAAGCCACCAAAGGAGTGGGGACTCAGGTCTTGAAATTCCGCGGCGGCATGCCCCTGCTCGGCATCACGCGCGTCTTCGGCATGTACCGCATGGCCAATTCCATGGCGCTGCTCGACAGCCATATTCGCAAGGTCGGTCCAGACCAGGCCATGGGCGCGCGCGGCTTCGACAACTACTCCTGGCACACCGATCTCCCGCCGGGCCATCCCATGGTCACTGGCCAGCAGACGGTGGAATTCGACCTATGCGCGGCGGAGCATTGCAAAACGCTGGTGGTCTGGGGCATGAACTGGATCACCACCAAAATGCCGGACAGCCACTGGCTGACAGAAGCACGGCTCAAGGGCACTAAGGTCATCGTGATCGCATGCGAGTATTCCGCCACGGCCTGCAAGGCGGATGAAGTCGTGGTTGTGCGTCCTGGCACTACGCCGGCGCTGGCGCTGGGTTTCTGCAACGTCATCCTGCGCGAGAAGCTCTATGACCTTGAATACGTGAAGCAGTGGACGGACCTGCCCGTGTTGGTGCGCATGGATACGTTACAAAACCTGCGGGCTCAGGATGTTTTCCCCGGCGACAAGCTGGCGGAGTTGAAGCAGATCAGGGTGCTCAAGAAGGGCGAAAAAGAACCACCGGCGGTGCAGCATACCGAACAGATTGTTGGAGAGGAGATGCGGGCAGCTTGGGGCGACTACGTCTGGTGGGATCGCAAGGCGAATGCTCCGAAGAAACTCACTCGCGACATGGTGGGCAAATTCTCCAACGTCACAGACCCGCTTCTCGAAGGATCAGTCGAGGTTACCCTGGCGAATGGGCAGAAAATCCGGTGCCGTCCCGCCTTTGATCTGATTCAGGAATACGTCGCTCACTTTGATCCCAAGACTGTGGAGGAGCTGACTTGGGCGCCCGCGGAAGCCGTGGAAAGCGTGGCACGGCAAGTCGCCAAAGAGCCGGGCACCACGCTGTTCGCTATCGGCATGGGACCAAATCAGTTCTTCAACAGTGACAACAAGGACCGCGACACCATGTTGCTGGCCGCGCTCACGGGAAACGTAGGCAAGATCGGCGGCAACATCGGCTCATACGCGGGCAACTACCGCACGGCGTTGTTCAATGGCTCGCCGCAATATATTAATGAGAACCCGTTCGACATCGAACTGGATTCCGCTAAGCCGGCGCGCCCCAAGCAGTACTGGGTGGGAGAATCGGCCCACTACTACAACCATGAAGATCATCCGCTGCGTGTCGGTAATCGTCTGCTGACCGGCAAAACACACATGCCGGCGCCGACCAAGTCCCTGTGGTTTGCCAATGCCAATTCCATCCTGGGCAACGTGAAGTGGCATTTCAACACGGTCATCAACCAGTTGCCGAAAATGGAAATGATTGCCGTGAACGAATGGTGGTGGACGGCCTCCTGTGAGTGGGCGGACGTGGTCTTCGGCGTGGACAGTTGGGCGGAGTTGAAGCATCCTGACATGACCGCGTCGATTTCCAATCCATTCCTCCAGGTCTTCCCGCGGACGCCGATGAAGCGCATTTTCAACACCATCGGCGACATTGAAGTGCTGACGCTGGTTGCATCCAAGTTCGCGGAGATCACCGGCGACCAGCGCTTCAACGATCTGTGGAAGTTTGTGCGTGAAGGCCGGACCGATGTTTATCTCCAGCGCATCCTGGATTTCTCCACCAACACCAAGGGCTACAAGTTCGCCGATCTCGAGGCCAAGGCGAGAGAGGGTATTCCTGCCATCCTGAACAGCCGTACCAGCCCCAAATCAGTGGGCTACGAACAGGTAGCAGACTCCAAGCCCTGGTACACAAAAACGGGGCGTCTCGAGTTTTATCGCGAAGAGCCGGAGTTCATTGAGGCCGGCGAAAACCTGCCGGTTCATCGCGAGCCGATTGATTCCACTCTCTATGAACCCAACATCATCATCGCGCCCAAGCACGAAGCGCTGCGTCCAGCCTCGCCAGAGAGCTACGGGGTCAAACGCGACGACCTGACCTGCGAGGTTCGTTGCGGCCGCAATGTGGTCATGACCTGGGCTGAGGCCAAGCAGACCCAGCACCCGCGCATGAAAGAAGGCTTCAAGTTCATCTTCCATACGCCGAAGTATCGGCACGGCGCGCACACAACGCCCGTCGACGTAGATATGATTGCGCTGCTCTTCGGGCCGTTCGGCGATCTCTATCGCCATGACCGGCGCATGCCCTATGTGAATGAGGGCTACGTAGACATCAATCCCAGCGATGCCAAGGAGCTGGGAATCGAAGACGGCGACTATGTTTGGATCGATCCTGACCCTGAAGATCGACCTTTTCGCGGATGGCAGAACGACAAAAAGAACATGGAGTTTGCGCGTCTGCTTTGCCGCGCTCGGTACTACCCGGGGACGCCGCGAGGCATCACCCGCATGTGGCACAACGTTTACACCGCCACGCCGGGCTCAGTCGAAGGCCGCAAGACACGTGAAGACGGACTGGCCAAGAATCCGCGAACCAACTATCAAGCCATGTTCCGAAGCGGCTCGCAGCAGTCGGCCACACGCGGCTGGCTCAAGCCTACCTGGATGACTGATTCCCTCGTGCGAAAGAACATGTTTGGCCAAAGCATCGGGAAGGGATTTTTGCCGGATGTGCACTGCCCGACAGGTGCGCCTCGCGAGGCCGTGGTGAAGATCACCAAGGCAGAGGACGGCAGTATCGACCAAAAAGGCTTGTGGCGTCCCGCAGCCATGGGCATCCGCCCGCGGTACGAATCGGCGGAAATGAAGAAGTTTCTGGCAGGCGAATTCTATCTCGGACGGAAGGAGAAATAAGCCATGGCGCGAGTTCACAACTGGCAAATCGGCAGAGAGATGTCGTACTGGTATCCGGAGAGCCGTCCGAAGAAGCAGTTTGCGGCCGTCTTTGACACCAACAAGTGCATCGCATGCCAGACCTGCACGCTGGCATGCAAAACTACCTGGACGTCCGGTAAGGGCCAGGAATACATGCTGTTCAACAACGTCGAGACCAAGCCCTACGGCAGCTATCCTCTGGCGTATGACGTAAAGCTGCTCAACATGATCGAGGCGGGCAAGTGGCGCGGCAACGTTTACGAAGGGCAGACCATCTTTGAATCCGCCCCGGCCGGAGAGCGTGTGATGGGTTGGCGGCCGGAGGATCAGGATTACTCCTACCCGAACGTGGGTGAAGACGATTGCTCGGGACAAGTGGACAACGGCGCCTTAATGCAGTTGCCCCACATGAACTGGTTCTTCTACCTGGCGCGCATCTGCAATCACTGCACGTATCCTGCGTGTCTGGCGTCGTGCCCGCGCGGCTCCATTTACAAGCGTCCGGAGGACGGCATTGTGCTCGTGGACCAAGGCCGCTGCCGCGGGTACCAGGAATGCGTCCGCGGGTGCCCTTATAAGAAGGTATTCTTCAATCCCATGACGGGCACGTCAGAGAAATGCATTGCCTGCTTCCCCAAGATTGAACAAGGCTTGCAACCGCAGTGCTTTGTGAATTGCATCGGCAAGATCCGTATGGCCGGCTTCCTCAACACGCCGGATAAAGCCCGGGCGGACAATCCGCTTGACTACCTGGTGCATATAAAGAAGGTAGCGCTGCCGCTTTTCCCGCAATACGGTCTTGAGCCGAACGTCTATTACATCCCGCCGGTGCACGTGCCTGCCTCGTTCAACAGGCAACTTTTTGGCCCCGGCGCCGATGCCGCCGTGGAAACCTACAGAAACGCTAGGAGAGACATGGACCTGGCAGCACTGATCTGTCTGTTCGGGTGCACCGAGTCGATCATGACCAGGTGGAAGCGCACTGGCGATGTAGTAGTCGGGATGGATGACACCGGTACCCAGCTCGTGCGCGTTCCTATCAACGAACCGGTGCACATCCGGACTTCGTTCGACCCCGTGCAGAAATTAGTGCGGATCAACTGCCCGTAAAAAAGAGGAGGATCGCCATGCAAAGAATGAAACCAATCCTGACCGTTCTGACGCTGACGGTCCTGCTCGTGGCGGCCGGCTGCAAGAAGACCATGGCGCCGGCAACGGAGGTCATCGCGATTCCCGCAGCGCAATTGCCAACAGGTCCCGCCGATGCAGCGTGGGACACCGCGCCCGAATATGTAGCCAAGCTGATTCCCCAGGATCTGGTCGAGCCGCGCTTGGCCCATCCTTCGACGCCTGAGGTGCATGTGCAAGCCATGACCAATGGAACGGAGATTGCTTTTCGTCTGCGCTGGGTGGACTCCGATCAGAATGACACGGCGGGACCGGGACGATTTGTGGATGCGTGCGCTGTCCAGGTACCGACCAAGCTGATGCCTAACCCGCCGGCGCCGCAGATGGGCGAGTCGGGCAACAGCGTGCAGATCGCCTACTGGCGGGCGGACTGGCAAGCCTGGGTGAATGGCCGCCCCGACAATATCAAGTCCATCTATCCGAACGCGGAGATCACACACTATCCGTTCCAGGCACAGTCGCTCGAACCAGGTTCGCCTGAACAAAAAGAAATGGCCAAGCGTTTTGCGCCCGCCGATGCAGCCGGCAACCGGCGGCAGGGTCCGCGGCAATCGCCGGTTGAAAGCCTGCTGGCGGAAGGACCGGGTACGCTCGCGGCGAACCCGGCGCTCTTAGTAAAGGGGAGCGGGGTGCGCACCCAGGACGGATGGGCTGTCATGATCGTTCGACCGCTGCCCGAGGGGCTGGCTCCGAAAGCGCGTACTTCCGTGGCATTCGCAGTATGGCAAGGTTCCAACAAAGAAGCTGGCGCGCGCAAAATGCGCAGTGGATGGGCCCCGCTGGCCATTCGGGAGAAGCAACTATGATGCAGGACACAATCCTCGGTGAACGTGAAATCCGTCTGTCCCAGGACGCTGCGGAATGGCGATTGCTGTCGCTGTTCTTTGAATGCCCTACTCCCGAGTGGCGCGAGCACGTGACCGCACTGATGAATGAGGTCGCTGATACGGAACTGAAGTCGGCCGCGCAAGATGCGCTGCAAGAAGCAAATGAAGGACTGTTCCATCACACATTCGGTCCAGGCGGGCCCGCTCCGCCGCGCGAAGCCACGTACCATCAGACCGTGCAACTTGGATATCTCATGTCGGAACTCCAGGCTTACTACAATGCTTTCGCGTTCTCGCCTGTGACAGCCGAAGCACCCGATCATATTTCGGTGGAGGCTGGCTTTATCGCCTATCTAAAGCTGAAGGAGGCATACGCGCTGGCCTGTCAGGACGAAGAAAGAGCCGCCACGGCTGCGGGGTCAGCACAGAGATTTCTCCAAGAGCACCTGACGAATATCGCTCAGCCACTAGCGGATCATCTGGAAGGATCGGGTATTCGTTATCTCGCCAAGGCGGGAGCTGCGCTGTTGTGCCGTGTAGGCCCCCCTCCGACTACCGCTTCGCCGTTTCCTATCTTGCGGGAAGAGCCACAGGCAAGCGAGTGGACCTGCGGTGAAGGAGGTGGCGCGTAATCATCGACAGTACCACCGAGGACGAATCAATTCATTCGACCGCCCCAATTGGAACCCCGAACAGGTTTCCAGACGTCAGGCCCCAAAAACATGAGCACGCATACTTGTGAGGGGGTGCTCCGCTGTTCCCAAGAGCCTGGCGACCACATCTGCGGCGCTGTAGGAACGCTCGCCCGGCCGAAGAAACTGCGGAATCGCCTTCAAGTCGTCGCCGGAAGTGATCAAGGCAGCTTCGATGCGTTTGCCGTTGCGTATTTGGGCCTGTCCAATGTTCGCCACCAGGGCGTTGCACAGGCACTTCCTGCCCACCGTGTTCTCCCGCTTCCCCCCTTTGGACACGTACAAGGGGACGGGCTCTCCCGGACAACGGTAGTCAATCTTGCCGTCGGCGGTGCGGAAAGCCTCGCGGAGAAATCCCACGTCGCAGATGCGTGGCCGCGCCGCGTAAACGTCCGGGTCAGACAGGGTCCCTTCCAGGTGCGCAACTTTGAAGGGAAAGCCCGTGGGCGACGCCAGTGGATCGGTAAATACCATCGCCTGGCCTGCTTTTGCTTTATCCAACAGCGCCTGCTTGTAGTCTTGGCGCAATCCTGATTCCTCGCAAAAAGCAAACGCGGTTCCCACTTGCACGCCAGCCGCTCCCGCAGCCAGAGCCTCGCTCACTTTCTGCGGCCGTCCGTATTCGCCCGCCAGCCAGAACGGCAAGCCCAAGTCGCGGATCTTATTCAGATCAACCCGGTCGCGATCGCCGTATATCGGTTCGCCTGCTGCGTTGAGTTCCAGCTTCCCGCGTGGCGGCGCGTTGTGGCCGCCGGCAGTTGGACCTTCAATTACAAAACCATCCAATTTGCCGTTGGCCTTCTTCACCATGGTGGTGGCCAGAGTGTTGGAGGCGATAATCGCCAGAAACCTGGGCCGCGCCAAGGGGAGGCAGTCGCCTTCCATAAAGTCCCGCGGAGTAAACGTCATGGTGATATCGTCGTCCGGCTGCACGCCGGTGACGTAAAGGTCGTAGGTGGCGGGCTCGTGCCGCGCCAGGCGGTCCAGCACCGCGGGAATCTTCAGGGGTATGCCCGCGCCCATTAGCACATACTCCACCCCGGCCAGCATGGCGCCGTAGAGACTGGGTAAGTGCGGCATCTGGACTTTTTCCAGATAATTGATGCCCACCGCGTTGTTGTGGCCTTCCCGCGCCAGAAACACTTCAACAAAGTTGGCGACGATGCACAGCTCTTTCAGCTCGCGCGGGCTGTCCTTCGAATGCATGGCAACAGGCTTGTAAGAGGCGCCCTGCTGCTTCCCGCCCGGGATGAAATACTCTTCCAGGACGCGCTCCGACATCGCGCGCGCTGGAAAATGACCGAGCGCGTGGCGCATGTACCCGCCCGGGTCGCCGTCTTGTAGACGCCTCGCGAGGAGATGATCCAGCGCCGTTCCAGAAACCACTCCGAGCTGGCCCAGCCGCGACACCGCGCGCGCCAGCCGCCAGTCAGAAACACCGGCACCCATGCCGCCCTGAATCACAACCGGATGACCGCTCATTCTTCCATTGTGGCAGCGTTTCCAATGGTCCGATTGTCAGACTTTGGTAATAGCAAAATGTGACGGCGATCACAAGAATTGCTCTCGCACCGCGCTAGAACCCGGCACGCTCGTAGAGGCACGTCAGCGCAACTCGGCTGTCGGCACTCCGCCGTCTAACCCAAGATCAAGCAATGGTAGCGAGTTTCATCTGATGCGCCGGTGGCTGTTTGAACGTCAGAAGAAGGTTGGCTGCAAATGCCGTGACCGCAGCCAACTCGAAGATGGCGGACCACGGCAGCGCGCGCCAGGCAGGTGGCCAGTAGCCTTCATAGGCAAGAATCTCACTGCTGACACGGAGCGTACAGCCCACGTTCAGGAGCAGCAGGCAGGCGAGCATCAGCCTGGGACTGTACAGAACCCGCATTCCCGCAAATGCAGGCAGAACACGCTGCCCCACGGCAAAAACCATCGTGGCAATGAAACCTACTGTCAGCGCGTGACGTGAAGCGCCAACCCAGCCATTGGCATGGTCAAGATACGCAGCACAGATGCCCAATCCGGCGGAGAGCAAGAGCCAGGCGTAGGCGATTCGGACAAAGTTGGGAAATGAAGGATGGATTCCCGTGGTTTTTGCCGAACGTTCAGCCGGGACGAAAAGATGAAATGCCCCAACAGACGCTCCTCCTGCCAGCGCCAGCAGCCAGGGAGCGGTATGGAAAAAACCAGCCTGGGCCAGCACGACTCCGCCGAGGCTGAGGAGCAGAGCATAACGCAGCCCGGCTTCAGCGACAGGTTGGAGACCGAGAAAGACCGGCAGCCAGCGCGCGCTGAAGCCCCAGATCGTCGGCACGATAAACGCATAGAGAATCAAGGTCAGGAAGCGCGTCTCGAACCCGCCAGGAAACGCCGGGGTTGTTTCCTTGAGGCTGACATATACCGCGGCGATCAGGTTCATCACCAAAACGATCCCGAATCCAAAAGTACCAATGAGCACTGAGATGACCCAAAGCGGCGCGCCCGCGCCTGAATGCGCGCCAGCCGGACGATGACGGCTCACCGAGCGCAGAAAGATGAGAAAGGCGCAGAGCTCAAGTAGCGCTGAAATAGGCAGCGCCACGCGCCAGTGCCACTGATATACACCCGCTGCCCATCGCAGAAGGGCGCCGGAAGTCCACAGCAGCCAGGCGGCCCAGCCACGCCCTGCGCGCTGCGTCTTTCCTCCGCTCATTTTGGGGATAGAGTAGAAACCGATGCCAAGGATAAAAGTGCCAATCCAGCCGAAAATCTGTGCATGCCCATGCGCCTGAATCCAAGCGGGTGCGATGGTGGCGCCATGGCGCCCGCTGATCGAGACCAGGTTCCATACTCCCAGAAATGTCCCCGGCAGCAGCATGAAAAAGAGCCCGGTGAGGGCATAAACCATCATGAGCCGCTGAGCGCTTTCTTCACGAGCTTTGAGCAAAATGGCAGGTGCTTCCGAATGCTCGATCTTCCGGACGTCGAGTGCCCGAGTCATGCTCTTGGCGGCCGCAGTCACGGCTGACCCTCAAGTACGATTGCCCGTGGGAAGAGAATATTGTTCTCCAGGTGAATATGTTGATGGAGGTCTGCTTCAAACTCTTGCAATGCAGAATAGAGTGTTCTGTAGCTGAAGCAGGCCGTCTCGGGTGCGGTGTAAACAGCGGTCAGCATGCGAATCTGCTCCAACGCTTTGCCGGCGGACTCATGCTCGAGTTCCATCATGCGCACAGGGTTGCCGATCGATCCGAATGGCGCATGCGGTGCGCGTTTGCCTTCGCGTGACGCCTCTTCCAGTTCTTCGATGTACGGAAATAGCACCATCTCTTCCTTCATCATGTGCGCTAAGAGCTCATCGGCAAGGCCGCCGAAGGTCCGCTGCACCGCGGCTAGCTCGGGATGGCTCGCGCAATGAACGGCAACTACTTTAGTCAGAAGCTGCCGTAGCCGCGGGATTTCTTGCTTCACATATCCGTGATGAGTGGCAAGAATGTGAGCGATCAGGTCAGTGAGCTTCGCATTCTGAAAATCGGGATCCACTTGAGCGGTTTCAGGGCTGGGTGCATCGGCATTTTCAAGACTCCGCAACACCTCTTCCACAGGGACTTTCGCCTGCAGACAAGCCGCCTGGAGGGGTTTGCCGCCCCCACAGCAATAGTCGATACCGAGCTTCTCAAAAATGCGCGTCGCGTTGGGGATAACTGTCGCAAACTCGCGGACTGTTCTGGTGGCATCAAGAGTCATAGTTACTCTCCTCCTTGCAAGTCTCAAAGCAAAGGATAGGAGGCGGATACCGTGCAGCCTATGACTTTTGTCACAGCCCTAGAAACTTATTCAGAGCCTTCGATCTCAGCTTTCAGGCGCCGGAGATCAGGGATGACTACCGTCTTGGCATCCATGCGGATGAG
>CAZFRV010000098.1:0-7952 GCA_964521445.1 uncultured Acidobacteriaceae bacterium | reverse complement strand
CCTTCAAAACGTTTCTCGCAATCAAAGAAAAGAGCCAGGTCCGGATATTGCTGATGTGCATGGCCGTTTCGGTCTTACTGGTGAATCGCAGTTACTACTCCACGCTGAGCGGCCGCGATCTGTCTCAGTTTTCATACCAAGTTCGCGATGCCGGCCCGCTGGGTTACGCCGGCGTCAACGGTTTGGCAGCCTTCGAAGCGATGGTCGCTTCGTTCCTGCTGGGCACCTTCTCCTTCGCCAAGAAAATCTACGGCAAGATCGGAATCCTGCTTCTGGTGGCGACGTGTTGTTACTGTGTTTTGTTTTCCTTCTCTCGCGGTGCTTACCTGGGCTTGCTTGTCGGTCTGGTCACCGTGGGTTTGTTTCGGTCCAGGTGGATGCTGGCCGTGGCGGCGATCATTGTGCTGGGATGGCAGCTTCTGCTTCCGGTGGCTGTGCAGCAGAGAATCATGATGACTACGGAGGATGCCGAGGAGGGCCAGCAATTTGATTCGTCCTCCCAGCAGCGAATCGAACTGTGGGAAGACGCGATGAGTCTTTTCAAGCGCAATCCGGTTACAGGCACGGGATTCGAAACCTATAGCCATATGGGCCGGGTTGGCACGTTTCGCGATACGCATAATTACTACGTGAAAGTCCTGGCCGAAATGGGAGTGATTGGCCTGGTGTGGTATCTGCTTTTGCTGGGGAAGGTCTTCTGGGCCGGGACAAGACTCTTTTATGATGCTTCCGATCCTTTTTGGCGCGCCATCGGCTTGGGGTTCGTCGCGCTTCTGGTAAGCGTGATGATCATGAACTTGTTTGGCGATCGCTGGATGTATCAGCAGGTGGATGGATATCTTTGGATCCTGCTCGGATGCGTAATCCGCGGTCTGATCGTGCTCCACGAACAGCCGCCGCAAGCCGAGGCTACAAGTGCTGAGCAGGCTCCGGCCCAGGTGGAGGACCAGCTTGTTACGGTATGACCACTCCCAAGTTGCATCTCGATCATCCGCATGAAGCGCCGGCTGCCATAGGTCCTGGACGGAGCAGCGCGGCTCGCCTATTGCGGTCCATGGTCCTGGCTTATCACGAACTCACTCCGGGAGAAACCGCATATCAGTACGCGCTCCCCTGCCTCCAGTTTGAGGACCATCTGCGTCTGGCTTGCTTGCTCAACGGTGAATCAGCGCCACCGGAAGAGCGGTTGGTCCTTTCCTTCGATGACGGCCACATTTCAAACTATGCGTCTGCGCTCCCGCTTCTGGAAAAGTATTCTTGCAAGGCGATTTTCTTCGTGATCGCCGGCCGCATTGGTGAACGCAAGGATTTCATGACGTGGGACCATCTGAAAGAAGTCGTTGCGCGGGGACATTGCGTGGAAGCCCACGGCTGGTCGCACGCCTTCTTGACGTCATGTTCGGAGGCCGAGCTGCGGAGGGAGGTGAGAGGTTCCAAAGAGACGATTGAGGACCGGCTGGGAGCTCCGGTCACCGCGCTTTCCGCTCCTCACGGACGATGGGACGGCCGCGTATTGAAGGCATGCGAAGAAGCCGGCTACACGCGGTTGTACACTTCGAATCCTTGGGTTTCGCGTCGCAACGCAAAGAGCGTAGAGGTGAGAGGAAGACTGGTTGTGGTGCAATCCATGACTGTCGAGCGTCTGCAGCGATGGTTAACCATGGGAAGCACGGAGGCGGCGCTGCATCGCGCCAAGCAGAATTTGAAGGACTCGGCGCGTTATCTTCTGGGAGACAAGCTCTATTATCAAATGTGGTCGCGTTTGTCAGGGTTCAGCGGCCCCGAGGACTACGCGTCGGAATAGAAGGCCGGCCGCTTGAGTGAACATGCCCACCGTCAACGAAACCGAACGCAGCCCGGATGCAGAACAGATCACGCCGACTCGCGAGGACATCTCCAGCCGGCACGGCCAGGGTAAGCTTCGTGTTTACATGATGGACCTGTGGTCCTTCATTCCCTACTACATGGCTGGTCTGTGTTCCAGCCTCGCGGCGGAGGATGTTGAGCCCAAGTTGGGGTCGGTGCGCTATCACCTCGATCGCCACTATTTTCAAAAAGCAGGATTGGTTCCCGACCGGCTTCTGATCGACGCCGGAGGCGGTATCAAACGCAACGCCGTGCGCCGTCTTATAAAATCCTGCGAGTACGCTGCCAATCTATTCATGCTGAGTTTGCGGCTGGCGATTTCCAAGCCCGACATTCTGCACGTGCAATACCTTCCTTTTCTGGAGCGGGGTTTCAGATTCGAACTGTGGTTTCTGGCATGGGTGCGCTGGTTGGGAATTCGCGTCGTCTACACGGTCCACAACGTTACCCGGCAAGACGCGCCCGGCCAGGGCCATCCTATTTTCCGGCGCGCTTATCAATTGGCGGATGCTTTGATCTGTCACGGAGAAGCCGCAAGGACGGAATTGGAGCGCGACTTCCAGATCGCCGCAAACAAGATTTGGATCATTCCGCACGGTCCATTGTTCGACGAGAGACCGCAGCTGACGCCAGAAGAGGCGCGGTCGCAGCTCGGCTTGCAGCAGGTAGAGCCCCTCGTCCTTTCCCTGGGTGTGGTCAGCGAATACAAAGGTATTCCCTTTCTTCTTGATGCCTGGAAAAAGATGAAGGCCGGAGGAGCGGAGGGCAGGCTCCTGATCGCAGGGACTGGCGACCAGCGAATACTGTCAGAGATACGCGACAAGGTCGCGGCCGAGGGTCTCATCAACTCCGTGAGCCTCCGGCTGGAGTTCATACCCGTTGAGCAGCTCCCGCTCCTGTATCAGGCGGCTGACATCCTCGTCTATCCGTACAAAGCCGGGACCACCAGTGGAGCGCTTCTGACCGGGCTGAACTATGGCAGGGCCGTGGTGACAACCAGGCTTCCTTTCTTTCTTGAGCACTTGAAGGACGGGGAAACTGCGCTGCTGGTGGACTACGGAGCAACCGACGCTCTGGCTGCCGCTTTAAAGAGCCTGGTTCAGCAGCCACTACAGCGTGCCAGACTCGCAAAGGCGCTTCAACGCGAGGCGGCGCAGGGGATTGGCTGGCAAGAGATCGCCCGAAAAACCAAGCAATGTTATCAGGCTACCCTGGCGACATAACGCGCGGCAGCCTTGTCACGTTGGGCTTAAAAAAGCCCTGGATCAAACTCCAGGGCTTCTTTGTTTCATGATTCTCGAGCCGAATCGCAGAATTCGTCTAGTGAGCCACCGCAGCCACGTTCGTCGGCGGGTTCGGCCGCTGGTCGCTGCCGGTGAAGAACTCGTACGCGCCGATGTCATAAGCGGATCCCTGAGGCCGGGGTACTCCTTCGAAGCCCGCGGGGTCTCCATTCCATGGCATGTAGTTGTTGTAAGTGTTGCTGGAACTGATGGTGATGCCGGCATCCTTCGCCGGGCTCGATGACTGCAAGTGGAAGTTCTTTAAAGAGAGATCCAGGAACAGGGGATCGGAGGAAATGGTGCCGGTAACGAACGATGGCACGCTCGCTGTGCCTGTGCTGTACATGATGTTGTTGGACCCGCTGGTGAAAGCTGCGCTCCATGCAGGGCCATTGCCAAAAGGCTCAGTCCCGAGCTGGTACATGATATTGTTGCGAACTCTTACCAGCAGGCTTGGCTCTCCCCCGTTGAGCATGATGCTGCCGTTATTCGGGAAGCTGGCGACAAATGGACCGCAGTCGTACAGAGTGTTGTTATAAATTTCCACCGTTCCGCCGCCTACAGGACCGGTGTTGGTGATGTAAGCCAGATAAATGCAGCTATAGTCGCCGGATGCGCCGTCCCCTGGGCTAGGCCCGATTCCGACGTGATAAATCACGTTGTTGTAGGCTTCAACTCTGCCTTGCGACGGGTCCACGGTCGCAAAGTTGATTCCATCGCACGGATCATCGTGAATCAGGTTGTCATGGACCGAGAGATCGAACTGATTGTGGCCGGTGGGATCGCTGGGGCCGCCGCCGTTCAACGGCGACGAATGAAACTGTATAGCGCGGCAGCTGCGGTTGTCATGGATGTAATTCCAGCCGACCTCTACATGGTTGGTATCCGTGGAAAAGTAATCCGCGTGCTGCTGTTTACTGGCGGCGACCACACCCGTGTTGGTGGTCTCATTGCCGAAAAACTTGAGGAGGGTTATCTTGGCCGTCGTGAAGCAACCATCCTGACCATTGGCCGTGGGGCACTGGAAGTTGTTGGCAATCACGCGCCAGTTGCTGGAGTTCATCGGAAACAAAGCGTGGTCGCTGGTGGCGAAAAACAGCCCGGCCACGGTCACATAGTTGGGCGAGACGCCAATGTCCGGGACTCGCATTCCATAGCCCACGCTGGAGCTGCCCAACGTAGCCGTGGCTCCGGGATAAGCAACAAACGCAATCGGGCTTCCCGCTGTTCCCCCGGTTTGCACTTGCAGGCTGGCGCTGAAATCGTCCACCGCGGTGGCCTTCACTCCGTCCTGGATGTAACAGGTGTCGCCCGCCTTCATTGCCGTCCTGCAATGAGGAATCGTCGCAAAAGGGCTGGCGAAGCTGCCGTTGTTGCTGTCACTCCCCTTGGTGGAAACAAAGAAAAGATTGCCTGAGCGCACGCTGAAGGGGACGCCGTTGGATGCGTTGCCGTTGACGGTAACAACGAAATTGCCCGTGCCCGCGGTGCATCCGGACCCCAACTGAACGACGATCTTCTGATACCAGAAATACGACGTGCCCCAGCCGGTGTAAGTGCCCGAAGGGCCGACCACCCGCAAACAGTTGGATCCGTTCCAGGTGACTGTGGAGGTGCCTTGAGAAGCGCCGAAGAAGTCTCCGTAGATGGTGACGTACGCGCCGGAGAAGCCGCTGACGCTCTCTCCGCCTGAGTTTGGCCCGCTATCCAGGTCCGTGAAAAAGATCTGCGGTGATGGAGTCTGCGCTTGGGTGTGCTGGGTGGCGGCAACAACAAACACCATCGCCAGTAACACCAGCCATGCGGCCGACGTACGGCCTGCGCCAGTCTCAAAACTCCGGCTCCGCTGCCGGCTTTCCTGTCCCGATGCGGTTCGTGCGTTCAACCCTCTCATGCAAAAGCTCCTGTATTTGATATTGCGTACTCAACCAATGGCCTTTGGCGGCGGCCACTGTCAGGACGAAGGGACGGTGACAGACACTTCGGATGGCTCCGGGCTCTCCAGATTGGCGCCATTGACCGCGGTCACGGTGTAGTAATAAGTCTGGCCAGCCTGGACAGACGTATCTACATAGCTCGTTCCCGTGGCATTGCCAATCTTGGTGGGCCCGGCAGAAGGCGTTGTGGCGCGATAAACGTTGTAGCTTACCACACCTGGCGAAGAACTTGGCGACCACGAAATCGAGACCGAATGAGCTGTTGGCGAGGGCGTCGGCGCCGGTGTTGGCGAGGGTGTTGGATTGGGCGGCGTTGCCGAGGATGTAGTAGCAAGCCCTCCGCCGGCGCAGCCCGCGATCAAAAGACTGAGTAACCCCAAAAATACCACGGCCATCGAGCGGCCTGTCGTAAGCACTCTCAAAAGTCACCTCCGAGTCACTTCATTCCGAAACGCAGTCGCGCAGACGTGAAATGGCACGCACCAAGAATCGTGAAAGCGGCCAGTGATTTTTAGACTTGTAAGCAGCGCAACACTCGAGGGTTGGGAGCAGTCTGACGACCCGCTGCTGATTCAGCAAGTAGCGGGGGTCGTTGAACAACTGAGCGTACATGTACGGGGGGCCGATACCTCGAGCACGACTTCAGGCGAAAGGCGCGTGTCGACAGGTGTTTTTGTCGGAGTTAGTTCGAGAACTTTCAGTGTGTGGCGTACAATTTTGGATTCAGAGAACAAACGAAAGGTTGGCCACGGAAAAACAACTGATGGTTTTCTGGTGCGATCAGGTTTCTGGCCAGCTAATAGACGGTGCGGGAGCCGAAATGCTCGATGTGCCAGTTGCCTTCAGCCTTGTGAAGCACGACCCAGCCAGATTGGCCGCAAAGCATGCCGCATCGATAGCTGTAGTGCAGTAGGGCCAAGGTTCCTCTTCGGTTGAGTCCGATACGCGACAGTCGCAGCACTCCATCATTGTCGCCACTGACCAAGAGGACTTTAGACCTGGCATGGAAGCGCGGCTGCAAATGCCAGGGTTGAGCGTTTTGGCGGAAGAAGTCCTCTCCCATATCATTTGGCCCGAGTATAGCCACATCCAGCGGGACAATAGAGCCTGGGTTCTTCATCGGTCGCGTCTCGCTGGCGATGTACACAACGCCATTTCGGCTGGTGCGCTGGTCTACTCCGAGCTGATTAGAAGAGAAGAGGTCGTCCACGAATGCGGAGTAAACGGCATAGTCTTCTGAGGCCGGTTCCTGGACCGTTCTGTTCAGCAAAGATAAGACAACCGGCGGCAGCCCATACACGTACAACACCGCGATGACAGTTACGGCGAAAAGTGACGTCACCAACGCCAGTGCCCAACCCAGCCGTTTTGTCGGGGTGGTCATCTGCGTTTACGCTGCTTTGAAAAGACACCGGCGACGATCGTTTGTTCCCGATGCTTGACTGCAGTAGAAACTCGGGCGATGACTGTTGGATGATGCAATGTGCTAAGGAGTGGGTACGGTAGCCTTGACCTCCGGAGAGACAACGCTTTCCGCATTCGAGCCTGTCACCGAGGTGACTACGTAAAAGTAGGTGGCGCCAGCTTGGACGGTCGTGTCGGAAAAGCTTGAGCCGGTCACTCCCCAGCCAACCCGGGTATAAGGGCCACCAGATGTGGCGGAGCGGTAGATGTTGTATCTTGCCGTGTCCGGCGAGGAGCTCGGCTGCCAGGTAACCGCAATGAAATGGCCGGGCGGAGTTGGCGTGGGGGTCGGGCCCCCGGGGTTGGATGAGCCCGCGCCAGACGATCCGCAGCCGCTGCATGAGATCCAACCCATCAATCCCAGCAAGACACATAAAAACAATGCAGCATTGAGTCGGGAGCGAAAAACCATTCTAGTGATCTCCGTTAGTTGCCGGACGCTCGATATGCTTTCCAGAAAACCGCGTACTCCAGTGTGAGTCGAGAGAAGCGCCCCCTGAGCCCCGCCAGACTTCCTTCCCACACATTGATCCGAGGAATTGAAAACCGATTACCGTGCCCTTGCCAGATTCCCGGGGAGTTGATGAACGCCGCCTGGTAGCCCGATTGCGCCACCAGATCGCGTATCTGCGGCGACCAGTCACCATTCGGATACGCGAATGCAGCACAAGTGCTCAACTCCGTTTCAATCGCGCTTTTCGACTCCGTCAGTTCCTGAACGGCATCGCGGCCGGGGATGTCAGTAAGTATAGCGTGAGTGTTGGTATGTGATCCGAAAGATATGCCCGCCGAGGCCATCTCTTTCACATCCGACCAGGTCAGGAGCTGTTCTTTGGCTGTTGCCGCCCGTTCCGTATACGGCTCAAGAGCTGCCTGCAATCGGGCGATGCGTGCTTCCCGGTCCTTAGGACTGACGTGTTTCAGGCTCTGAATCAAGGCGTCCGCCGATGTGCTCGCCTGGCGGCCACACAACGTGCCGATCAGGTCCATTTTTCCGGCTCGTTGAGCGGTGGCCCATAAACCACCGATTATCTCAGTCCAAAAAGTGCCCCGGCCAGTGATCATCTCAGGGCAGATGAAAACGGTAAACCGGATTCCGTGTTGGCGACTTATGGGAAACGCGGTTTCGAAGTTGTCCTTCCAGCCGTCGTCAAACGTGAGCGCAAGTCGAGGCCGACGGTGAGAGGCCGCGAAATCGAGGCTGACAGTTGCGTCGGGAAGAACGCACTCGCAGTGACGGGTGATGTACTCGAGGAATCGCTGAAAGGTACTGGCACGGACCGCCATGCCGGGCTGCAGCTGGGCCAAATCGTATTCCAAGTCCGGCAGTACCCGGTGCAGAGTGATCACCACCACGCCGAGCTTAGCCGCCCGCCGTCGAGCCCACCAGAGTAGGCCGGTA
>CAZFRV010000097.1:0-14470 GCA_964521445.1 uncultured Acidobacteriaceae bacterium | reverse complement strand
GATGGCCGGGTGAAGACGCTGCATCCCAAGGTCCACGGCGGCATTCTGCACATGCGCGGCAATCCCGGGCACGTGGCGGCGGCGCGCGAACATGGAATCCTGCCCATCGACATGGTGGTGGTGAACCTTTACGCCTTTGAGAAGACCGCATCCAAGCCGGGCGTCCACTTTGACGAGCTGATCGAAAACATCGACATCGGCGGACCTTCCATGGTGCGCTCGGCAGCCAAGAATTTTCGCGATGTGGCCATCGTAACTTCGCCCGACGACTACAACGCCATCGCCCGTGAGATGGGCGGGTCTCTCGGCAAGCTGAGCCTGGCCACGCGCTGGCGCCTCGCGCAAAAAGCCTTCGCGACCACCGCCGCTTATGACAGCGCCATCGCCGCCACGCTTCAGGGAATTTCCTTTGACGGCGGGAGCTTCCGGATTCCTCCGACACAACCGGGGGCCTTCCCCGGCGCGCTGCATCTCTCGTTGAGCAAGGTGATGGATCTGCGCTACGGCGAAAACCCGCACCAGCACGCGGCCATGTACTCTGACGGCTCGGCAACCGGCGTCGCCAACGGCCTGCAGTTTCAGGGCAAGGAACTCTCTTACAACAACATCGTCGACTTGCAGGCAGCGTGGGACCTGGCCCAGGACTTTGACGAGACCGTGTGCGCCATCATCAAGCACACCAACCCATGCGGGACGGCCACGGGGAAGACCCTGCAAGAAGCTTACCTTCGCGCCCTGGAAGCCGATCCGGTTTCGGCCTTCGGCGGCGTGATCGGCGTGAACCGCGTGATCGACGCCGCCGCCGCCGAGGAGATGGCCAAGCTGTTTGTGGAAGCGATTGCCGCTCCTGGTTTTGACCCCCTGGCTCGCGACAAATTTGCAGCCAAGAAGAATCTCCGCTTGGTCGAGGTCAAGCCCGGCCCGCAACGTTGGGTGATGAAGCACGTTTCCGGCGGCATGCTGGTGCAGGATGCCGACGTGCGTCCGCTGACCGAGGCCGACTTGAAGGTGGTCAGCGCGCGCCAGCCTACTGCGGAAGAGATGCGCTCACTTTTGTTCGCTTGGAAAGTCTGTAAACACGTCAAATCCAACGCCATTGTTTATGCGCGCGACGGACAGAGCGTCGGCGTGGGCGCGGGTCAGATGTCGCGCGTAGATTCATGCAAGATTGGCGCCATGAAAGCGATCTTACCTTTACAGGGCACGGTGGCGGCTTCGGACGCGTTCTTCCCGTTTCCCGACGGAGTGGAGGAGATCGCCAAGGCCGGGGCTACGGCGGTCATCCAGCCGGGTGGCTCGGTGCGCGACGCGGAGGTGATTGATGCGGCCAATCGTCTGGGGTTGGCTATGGTGCTTACCGGAGTACGTCACTTCCGTCACTAGATTAAGAATTGTTATCCCCAGTACAACCCTGCTTTTACGGGCTAATATGAAGGATGGTAAGAACCGGCTCCCGGCAGACGTTTCTTCGCATCCAATTAAAAGAGATTTTTTCCAAAACGAGGCTGTTTCTTCGGTTCGCCCTATGAATTTCTTAAAAAACCATTCTCTTCTTGTAATGATATTGGGCTTCGCGACTGTCACGGCCGTGGCCCAGGAAAAGGTGCCAGCTTCTCAGGCCCCACCCGCGCAGGCCCAGCCCGGAACCGCAGGGCAGGCCAGCGAACCCAAAAAACCCGACCACGCTGCCTCGTACTACCACTACGGCATGGCCCACATGTATGAAGAAATGATGGCCATGTACGGGCGTTCCGAATACGCCACCAAGGCCATCGAGGAGTATCGAAAAGCAATTGATGCAGACCCCTCTTCGGAGTACCTCAATGCGGCCCTGGCCGAACTCTACAGCCGCACCGGACGTATCCGCGATGCCGTGCTCGAGGCCCAGGAAATCATCCAGCGGGATCCCAATAATCTTGAAGCTCACAAGCTGCTGGGGCGGATCTACCTGCGCTCGCTGGGCGATTCGCAAGGAACGCAGTCGCATGAAGTGTTAAATCTGGCCATGGAGCAGTACGAGGCCCTGGTGCGGATTGAGCCCAAGAACGCTGACAATCACCTGGTCCTGGGCGGGCTTTATATCGTCAACAAGGACCTGTTGAAGGCGGAAGGCGAGTTCAAGACCGCCCTAGCGATCGATCCGGCGTCGGAAGAAGCGGTCACCCAACTGGCCCGGCTGTACGACGAAGAGGGCAATAACAAGAAGGCTATTGAGACGCTGAACTCCATCCCGGAAAGCGGCCGCAGCAGCAAGGTTTACGCGACGCTGGGCGCCACCTACGAACAGGAAAAAGACTACAAGAGTGCGGTTGCGGCGTATCAACGCGCGCTGGTCCTGGACAAGGACAACCTGGAAGCCATGCGCGGCCTGGCCCAGAACCTGGCCAATGATAACCAGATGGAAGCGGCCCTCAACGCCTACAAAACTCTCCAGGAGGCCGACTCCCAGGACGCGCAGGCGTCCATTGAGGTGGCCAGAATCTACCGGCACCAGGGCAAGTTTGATCTAGCCTTGGAGAACCTGAAGAAGGCGGAAGCTCTGGCGCCCGAACAGCCGGAGGTCGCGTATGAGGAGGCCTTGGTTCTGGAAGCCCAGGGGAAATACGACGAAGCCGCTACTTTGTATCAAAAACTGGTGACTCGCTCTGCTTCGCCTGACGGCCATTACAGCGCCGGCGAACGCAACAACCGCGCTCTCTTTCTCGATCGGCTCGGCGATGTTTACCGCCAAACCGGAAGGACGGCGCTGGCGCTTGAGACTTTCCGCAAGATGGTGGATCTGGGCGGCGACGAGGGCGCCCGCGGTTATACCGAGATCATCAACCTTTATCGCGAACAGAAGCAGTGGCCGGAAGCTACTCGCACCGCGCAGGAAGCCGTGCAAAAGCTGCCCGACGACAAGGGCTTGAAACTGGAGCTGGCCCAGCAGTTGGCCGATGACGGCAAGGCCGACGAGGGAATCCAACTGGCCAAGTCGGTGATCAAAGGCGACCCGGCGGACCGTGACGCCTACGCCGCTCTCTCCCAGATTTACGCGCGCCTCAAACGCTGGAAGGAAGCGGAAGATTCCCTCACCGAGGCTGAGAAGCTGGCCACCCGTCCTGAGGAAAAAGCGTACGTGGAGTATTTCCGCGGCGTCCTTTATGATCGCCAGAAAAAGTATGATCTGGCGGAACAGGCCTTTCGCCAGGTCTTGCAGCAGGATCCCAACAACAGCTCCACGCTGAACAACCTGGGCTACATGCTGGTGGACCACAATATGCACCTGGAAGAAGCGCTCGCCATGATCAAGCGGGCGTTGGAGTTTGAGCCCCAGAATGGCGCTTATCTGGATTCGTTAGGCTGGGCTTACTTCAAGCTGGGCAAATACGATGAAGCGGAAGAGAACCTGCGCAAGGCATCGGACAAGACTCCGAACGATGCCACTGTCCAGGACCACCTGGGCGAGCTCTACGCCAAGACCGGCCGCCTCAAGCTGGCCGCCACGCATTGGGAGCGCGCTCTGGATGAGTGGAACAAATCCATGGCCGCCGACGTGGATCAGCAGGACGTTGCCCGGGTACAGAAGAAGCTGGAGAGCACCAAAGTCAAGCTGGCCCAACAAAAGCAGTAAGCTGTTCCTCCAGGACGAGTTGCAGATGTTACGGGGGCGCGTCCGCGCTTCCCCGCACAGTCCTCTCTTCGCTTCTCAGTTCATCGCGCGAATCGGTCTAGGCTTCCCGGCAGAGCGCGCAGTTTACTTCATCATCATCGTGCTCATGCGGGGAGTTGGCGGGAGGGCGCAGTGAGTAGTCGAATCCGGCGGCGGAACGCAGGGTGAGCACGGAGTCGAGACGAGTCAAGGCCAGCACGCTCGCGACCTGGGGCGAGGGCGCGCACAGCTTCAGCTCGCATCCGCGGCTGGCGGCGCGGGTGTGAAGGAACATGAGTAGGCCCAAGCCGGCTGCGTCAATGGCAGTAACCCGAGCCAGGTCGAGCACGATCGTGCGGGCGCCCAACTCGCAGATCACGGCTTCGCGCAGTCGGGTCAAGGCTTCGCCGATGTCAATGCGGCCGGTACAGTGCAGGATCGCGATATTGCCCCGGTGTTCGATTCCGATATCAAGCATAGGACTTCCGTTGTTGTCGCGCATATATAACTCTACGCACCAGCGCCCCAAAAGTTTGCTAAAAATCCGTAAAAAAAGCTGCTATTTCCCGTTTACCAGGAGTGGACACTCCACCCCTCGGTCACATAGTGAGCCCCGAGCAGCCAACGTTTCACGTGTCGGTGGAAATTGTTGGGAGAAATGTGGGAGAGGCAAAACCTCCTCAACCACAAAGGTGCATAAAAGAACACGGAGGAGGGATTGGGCTGTCCGAACACCGGCTGCCTCAGTGAATCCTCCGTGTTCTCTGTGGTGAAAACGCCTGCTACCCGGCGTTTGCCTGGATGACTTCAAGAATCTCCATCGATTCCTTGTCCTTGTCTTTCGTGCATTTCACCTTGACCTTCTGGCCCATTTTGCCCTTCACCATGTCCGGGTTGGAGATGGTACTGACTTTCCCGTTCTCCTCCACGAACACCGCACTTCCGCTTTTGTCCGTGCAGCTGGCGTCGCAGGTGGCATGGCCGGCGCTTTGGTTGACGCAGGTGGAATTGCAAATCCAGCCCGACATCTCCATGGGTTGGTTGTCCTGGGCGTAGAGCAGGACCAGGGAAGCGAGAACGATCGTGAATAGCATAGCGCTTCGTTTCATCTTGCATGTACCTCCTAGGGCCGCCTTCAGGCTCCCTCGCCCCTAAGATGTGCCGGGCGGACCGGGCGTTGTGAAGGAATTCAGATCGCTTGCAAGCTGCGGCTTTAGAAGGGACGAGACGTAGCAGGGCACCGGCTTTAAGCCGTGCTGTAGGATGCCGTGTGATTTTTCCGGGTTTCCTACGCCGCCAGGTCCTTGTCGGCCTTTTCCGGCAGCGTCCCGCGCGTGAGAGCAATCAGCACCGGCACGCTGAAGAAGATCACCGAGAACAGCAGGTCGGAGGCCAGTCCTTTCTGGAAGAAAGGAATTGCGGCTGCATAGCAAGCGACCAGGCCGGCGAGGGTCATCGGATAACCTACGTGACCTGAGGCCCACACCGCGAAGTTACTTACGACGAAGAAGGAGACTGCGCTGCCGAGGCCCGCTCCGAGAACAAAGTGAGGCTTGATGCGTCCTCGCAGCAGCACGCCAATGAAACAGGCACCCGCGTACCAAGCCCATACGATCGACTGGTCCCAAGTAAGGGCCATGCCGTAGACTTTGAGGTTTAGGTAGAGATCGGAACCAATCAAAAGCGCCACGGGAATCCAGAACTGCTTGCGCGGCATGCGCGAGCCGAAGAATAGCAGTGCGGCACCCACGGGCGTGAAACCGTAGGTAGCAAATTCCCCAGTCCCGGCCATCAAGCGCATGGCCACGGCAATCAGTACAAAGAGATAAGCGAGCATACGTGCCTCCGAAACAAGTTCCGAGACAAGTATTGTGAGGTCTGAGAGGTGAGAACGTCAAGAACGGATCGCGCGGACTATCGACGGCGCCTTTCCGCTGTGGGCCGGCCCATGTATTCGTCTGTCACCCGCAATTGGGGATCGAGTTCCACGTATCCGGTCAGCGGCGGCGCCGTGCGCGCAGAATCTCGGGCGTCAGCAAAACGCAGGTCCTGGAACTGAACCATGTAGCCGGCGTTTTCGGGCAGGCGCTCGGTTGCGAGCAGCGGGTACCGTGCCCAGTCGAGATAGAAGCGGCCCAGCCGGGATTTTTTTGCCGCCAGGGTGACCGGCGTTTCCTGCGGCTTGAAGTGGACTTTGGCCTGGTTCTGCGGATCCACTTGGCCGGAGAGGGAATCAACCGGCACGACTTCGAAAAAGTCGCGGGTCTCCACCACTCCGCTCCAGAGGAAGGGATTGAGCGCATACGGATACGCGGAGACGCGTAGGGGGTCCTCCTCGCGGTACGTCATGGAGTTCAAAGCCACGAGGGCGCGGCGATGTTCGACGTCGCGCACCAGGATCACGACGACCATGCAGAGCAGAGCGAAGATGGCGCCGCCGCGTCCTCGAAATTGTGGCTTGCCCGCGCCGACTTCCTCCTTGATCAGGGTGAGAATTGCCGGTATCACCACGCCCAGAATCAGCGCCGCCAGCATGATGGGGTCAATGAGAGAGACGATGTCCCAGGAGTGCCAGCGCGGATTCCACGGGGCCAGCGGCCGCACGCCGTAGTTATTGGTAAAATCCTGCAGGATGTGCATCAGCGCCCCTAGCAGCGCATAGACGTAGAGCAGTCGCCAACGTGGCGCCAGCCTGGGTTTCCAGCCGCGGCGCGCCATCAACCGATAAAACCCGTACACCACCGCCGCTACGACGGCGGCTACCATCGGAGCTCCCAGAAAACTGTGCGTGAAACCGCGGTGATGAGCGAACCCGGTTACCGATCCGTCAAAGAAATAAAACACGTCCAGGTCAGGCGCCTCAGCGGCCAGAACCAGCGTAAGCGTGGCCAGGCCGGTGGTGCGGTTCAACCCGGCGCGGCTGATACACGCTCCGGTGAGTAAGTGAGTGACGGGTTCCAAGGGAGACATTCTAGCAATTAGCAACTAGCAAATAGCAATTAGCTTTGGACTTGAGGGACGGAAAAGTGCGCATGCCTGAACGATTTCGAACATGCTATCGCGAGCGCGTCTTTGCCGACAAAAGGCATTGCCTTTGCTAATTGCCATTTGCCATTTGCTAATTGCTGTTTCTCAGAAGTTAATGGCTTTGCCTTCCACTGCGCTGAACGCATCCAGCATGCCTTCCGAGATCGTAGGATGGGCGTGGACAGTGAACATTAAATCATCCACGGTGCCTTCCAGTTGCATCGCCGCCACGGCCTCGGCAATGAGCTCAGTGGCTACGGGACCGATGATGTGCACACCCAGGATCTCGCCATACTTGGCGTCTGACACCACCTTGATGAAGCCTTCGTGGGAGTTGATGATGGTGGCCTTGGAGTTGGCGGTGAAGGGAAACTTTCCCACCTTGACCTGGTAGCCGGCGTCCTTGGCTTTAGCTTCCGTCAGGCCCACGCTGCCGATCTGCGGCTCGCAGTAGGTGCATCCGGGGATGCGGTTCTTGTTGAGCGGCTGCGCGGGCCGGCCGGCGATGCGAGTTACGGCCACGATGCCGCCCATGGCGCCGGCGTGCGCCAGTTGCGGGAAGCCGGCTACGATGTCGCCGATGGCATAGACGCCCTTCTCTCCCGTCTCCATCCACTCGTTTACGTGCACAAAGCCGCGCTCGGTCTTGATGTTCGGCGTCTTCTCCAGGCCGATTCTCTCCGTGTTCGGCCCGCGACCTACCGCGATCAGGACCTTCTCCGCTTCCAACCGCTGCTGGGCTTCGCCCTGGACGGTAAAAGTCACAGCTACGCCGCTCTTGGTCTTTTCGACTTTATCCACTTTGGTATCGACAAAGCAGTTAATACCTTTCTTCTTAAAGGAGCGGAGCAGTTCCTTGGATACATCTTCATCCTCCACCGGCACCAGGCGGGGTAGGGCTTCCATGAGGGTGACTTCAGCGCCGAACGAGCGGTAAATCGAAGCGAACTCCACGCCCACCGCGCCGCAGCCGACGATGATCATGGACTTGGGAATCGAGGGCAGGCTGAGCACCTCGATATTGGTGAGGATGCGGTCATCTGCTTGCAATCCGGGAAGCATGCGCGCGAATGAGCCTGTGGCCAGGATGACGTTTTTGGCCTTGATCTCAGACGCTGCTCCGCCTTCGCCGGAAACCTGAACGGTGTGAACGCCACTTTTTGCCGGGCCGGTCAGGCGGCCGAATCCCTGGATGCGGTCCACTTTGTTCTTGCGCACCAGGAAGTCCAGGCCCTTGGTATGTTTCGCCACAATCTTGTCTTTGCGGCTTTGGATGGCCGCCCAGTTCAGCTTGCCCGCGCCCACACCTTCAATGCCGTACTCATGTGCAGCCTTGAGATGGTCATAGACTTCGGCGTTGAACAGCAGCGCCTTAGTGGGGATGCAGCCAACATGCAGGCAAGTTCCGCCCAACAGAGGGTCCTTTTCGATCATGCAGGTTTTCAGTCCGAGCTGGCCGGCGCGGAAGGCGGCGGTGTATCCGCCGGGCCCCCCGCCGATGATGGCAACGTCATACACGGTTTCTGGCAAAGCAGTGCTCCCTGTTGAGAGAAATCGTCACAAGGCAAACAACTGATTGTAAATGACCGCAACGTTTCGCCGGAAACGCTCCCGGCGGCCGCACGCCGAGGATTGAAGCACCTTTTGACTCAGCAGGCTTGGCTGGCGAAACTTCTTGTCACCGCAAGAAAAACCTGAGCGGGGAGTGAGCGGGCGCAGGCCGGAAATCCGGGGTCAGGAGACAAACTATGGCCATCCTGACCTCGTCTAACCCATCAGCTGAATTCGTTATCGTTCCGCGCTGGAAGGAGACCCTTATGTTTGCGTTTCTGTGGTGGATTCTCGTCGGCTTGATTGCGGGCTGGTTAACCGGCAAGATCATGGGCGGCGGCAAAGGCGTGCTGGGAGATATTTTGCTGGGTGTTTGCGGCGCGCTGGTAGGTGGCTGGATCATGCGGTTGCTGGGCGGCACGGGCCAAGGCGGCATGATTTATACCATTCTGGTTGCCACCGGCGGGGCTGTGCTTTTGACGTGGCTCTACCGTCTGATTACCCGTAAATCGGGCGGGAGCGGTAGCGGCGATATTCGCCGTGCGGCCTGACGCGTCCCCGTGGCCGCATAAAAAGAGGACGCGGAACCGAGCGTGCTTCATCCGCCGGCGCACGCAATAGACGCTCGCGCCGGTCGGCGGCAAGTTGCGCATTGCCGGCGAAGCTGTGCTAGGCTTTCCCCGCTATGTCTTCTCAGCCTATGACTCCTCCTCGCCTGCCGGCCACCAGTCTGGCCCGCAGAGTCCGCGCGTCTATCATGGGGCTCTTGTTGCTGGGATTTCTCGGTGCTCTGGGCCTGGCGTATGCAGGGTATCGAGCGCACCGGCTCAGTGCTGCGGTGAGCGATTACGCCTCTGCGGCTTCGCTGTATCAAGCCCGGACCGCGGCCATCCAGCGGCTAAGCGACATAGAGACCTCCTTCCATCGTTTCCTGCTGGATGGAAACTCCGTAAATCTCAACCTGATGGAACGTGACAAAGAAGCTCTCGAACAGCTGGTTCAGCAGGATTCACAAACGCGCAGCGACAAGCTCCTGCAGGAGATGGTTGCCAAACAACAGCAATGGTATTCGCATACGGCCCAGCCCCTGATCGACCAACGAAAAAGCCTGACTGCCGGCCAGGGCATCAGCGAAGACTTTCTCGCCCACTACCGCACGGCCAGCCCCGACCTGGGCGTCATCAATTTTGAAAACAGTGCTGAGGGCGCGTATCGCCAGTCTCTGCAAGGCCTAAAAGATTCACAGCAGCAGACCAGAATATGGTTTTTGTTGGCGTGCGTGGCGGCAGCGGTGCTCTTGATCGTCCTGATCGTTATGCTGGCTTCGGGGGCGTTGAAGCACGTTGGCAATCTGCAGAAAAGCACAAGCGGTTGAGTAATCTTCGCTGTTGACCCAGTTCAGCTGAGCAGCCTGGCTGCGTCCTTCGCAAAATTGAGGCGTTTGGCGGGCGTCTGAGCCCGCCGCCGAAATCCCGAACGAAGTGAGGGATCTCGCTTGTCCAGCTTCTCTCAGCTCAGTAGTTTGGCTGCATCCTTGGCAAAATACGTCAAGATGGTCTGCGCGCCCGCGCGGCGGATGGACGTCAGCGACTCCAGAATCACGCGATCACGGTCCAGCCAGCCCTTGCCAATAGCGGCCTGCAGCATGGAATATTCGCCCGAAACCTGATACGCGGCGATCGGTAGATCAAAGCGGCGACGGGCTTCGGCAATCACATCCAGGTAGGGCATGGCCGGCTTCACCATGATCATGTCCGCGCCTTCCTTGATGTCGAGCGCGATCTCGCGCATGGCTTCGCGCAGGTTAGCTCCGTCCATCTGATACGAGCGGCGGTCGCCGAACTGCGGAGCGGAGTCGGCGGCTTCGCGGAAGGGTCCGTAGAATCCCGAGGCGAATTTTGCCGCATAGGAAAGGATCGGCGTGTTGTGGAAGCCGGCGTGATCCAGAGCCTTGCGGATGGCGGCCACGCGGCCATCCATCATGTCCGAGGGGGCAATGATGTCCATGCCTGCCTCCGTGAGCGAGACCGCGGTCTTGGCCAGGATTTCGAGAGTTGCGTCGTTCAGGATTTCGTACTCCGCTTCCGGCGCAGACTTGGCCGCGGCAGCGCCTCTTCCCGCCGATGCCGCAGCTCCCGGCGTTTTCTTCTTCTCCACAATCCCGCAATGGCCGTGTGACATGTACTCACACAGGCAGACGTCGCCGATCACCACCAGGTCACGCACTTCGCGCTTGATGGCCCGCGTGGCCCGCTGCACGATGCCATCGTCCGCCCAGGCGCCGGTGGCAACTTCATCTTTCTTCTCCGGCAGGCCAAAGAGGATGATCCCGCCCAGGCCCAGCGATTTGGCTTCCCGCGCCTCTTTCACCGCCTCATCCACGGACAAGTTGAACACGCCCGGCATGGAGCCGATCGCCTTGCGTACACCCTCGCCCGGGCACACAAATAGCGGATAAATGAAGTTTGTCGGGGCGAGGCGAGTTTCCCGTACCAGTGAGCGCAGCGGCTCAGATTGGCGCATGCGGCGAAGGCGGGTAGTGGGAAAGGACATGGCTGAAATTCTAGCAGAAAGGTTTCCCGGTACTCCGCGCTGGGCCACCGTAATTTCGAGCCTTCGGCCGCTGCGGCGCATTAAACACCGAGCGCGACCGGCTGAAACGTCCCTGAGTCGGGACGGCTTCTCCACGAAGAACACCTCTTGCGCTACCATCATGGATGAATGGTTCCTTCGCCCCTCAAACACGCTTCTGCTCGCGTCCTAGAATTCGACCACTTCCGCGACGTGCTGGCCGGCTACGTCTGGTCGCCGCTGGGCAAGGCGCGCGTGAGCCAGCTTGCGCCGACGTCCGACAGGGCGTGGATTTCACGTCAGCAGCAGCTTGCGGCTGAGACGCGCCGCTTTCTCTTTGCCGGCGGACGGTTTGATTTCTCCGGGCTTTTCGATGCCGGGCAGCTTCTGGCCAAGGCGAAGATTGCAGGGGCGTCGCTGGAGATCGGGCAACTGCGCGACATTCTGCTGCTGGTGGACAAAGCAGCGGAGTGGAGGGAGATCGCCACGCATCCGCCGGACGCGGTCAAAAACGACTGGAGCGGGATGGAGTCGCTGTCGCTCCAGATCGCCGACTTTACCGTCCTGCTGCGTTCCTTCCGCAACAAGATCCTGCCCGATGGCACGCTCGACGATCGCGCCTCGCCCGAACTCGGGCGCATCCGCCGCGAAGTGGAGAAGCAAAAGCGTCTGATCCAGGAATCTCTGCGCGGCTACCTGCGCCGGCTGGCTGAAGGCGGCGCGGTGCAGGACGAGCTGGTCACTATCCGTGGGGAGCGTTTTGTGATTCCGGTGAAGACCGAGCAGCGCAAGCGTGTGAACGGCGTGGTCCACGGCGCCAGCTCCAGCGGGCAGACGGTCTTCATTGAGCCGCTTGAAACCATCGAGCAGAACAACGACTTGGTGCGCCTGCTCGAAGAAGAGCTGGCCGAGGTGCGGCGGATCCTCCAAGAGATGACCGCGCGCATCGGCGAGCAGGCGGATGCGATTGCCGCCGCCACCGAAGCTATGGCCGAGATCGAATTGCAGTTCGGCAAGGCGCGCTTTGCACTCGATTACGATTGCGTGCGTCCTGAGCTGACGCAGGACTTCGTCGAGTTGCGAGCCGCGCGCCATCCCCTGCTGGAGCGCAACCTTCGCCCCAAGGGCGGCAAGGTGGTCCCCATGACCTTGGAGATGGATTCGGCCCACCGCCAGCTCATCATCAGCGGGCCCAACACCGGCGGCAAGACCGTGGGCCTGAAAGCCCTCGGCCTGCTGGTGCTGATGGCCCAGGCTGGGATTCCTGTGCCCGCCAACACCGCGCGCCTGCCGGTATTTGACGCCGTGCTGGCCGACATCGGCGACTACCAGTCGATCGAGCAGAATCTCTCCACGTTCTCGGCGCATGTGACCAACATCGATTTCATCTCGCAGACGGCGACGCCGCACTCGCTGGTGCTGCTCGACGAGCTGGGCTCGGCCACCGATCCCGAAGAAGGCGCAGCGCTGGCCGTGGCTATTGCCGAGCACTTCCGCCGCATCGGCGCGCTGAGCGTGGTCTCCACGCATCATACTTCGCTCAAGGTTTACGCCGCGAACACCCAGGGCGTGCTCAACGCCGCAGTGGGCTTTGACGAGAAGACGTTGCAGCCCACCTATGAGCTTCAAGTCGGCGTGCCCGGCGCCTCGGCGGGAATCAACATCGCCCAGCGCCTGGGCTTGAACACGCAGATCATCGAGGCAGCCCGCTCCCGCCTGGGGACGCAGACCCAAGACGTGGCCACGTTCTTGGACAAGCTGCACGCCGAGCTGCGCGAACTGGAACGCGAGCGCAAATCCGCCCAGGCGCGCGAACAGGACCTAAACAAAGAGCTGAAGCGCTTGGAGACGGAAGGCGCTCAGGAGCAGCGGCAGAAGACCCGCGACTTCGAGCGCAAGATGGAGTCTCTGTTGCGCGACTTTGAATACCAGACGCGCGAAGCCGTCAACGCGGTCCAGGAGCGCGCGGCGGCGCAAAAGCTGTCGAAGCAGGCGGAGCAGCGCATGGCCCGGCTGCGCCGTGAATTCAAAGAGCAGTTCGATGCCGGCGTGGTCGCCCACAAGACCGGCGCCGACCAGGGCGATCCCCATGCACGTCCGCACGAGATCAAACACGTCTCCGAGGGCGACACGGTCAAACTCAAATCGCTCGGGCAGACCGCGCTGGCCGTCGTTAAGCGCAAGATCGACGACAACACTTTCGAGGTCGAGATCGGGGCCATGAAGATGAAGATGAAGGTTCCCCGCGACGACATCGCTGAGGTCTTTGTGACCGGGCCGGCCAGCGCCTCACCGGTGGCCGCGGCGCGGGCCAAAGGCATCTCCGTTTCTCTCAAGGAAGAGACGAACATGCCCATGGAGATCAACGTGATCGGCCAGACCGTCGACCAGGCCACCGGTGAAGTGGAAAAGTTTCTGGACCGGGCCTTCCTGGCCGGCCTGACTCGCGTGCGCATCGTGCACGGCAGCGGCATGGGCATTTTGCGCAAGGCCCTGCGCCAGTTTTTGAAAGACCACCCGCATGTGGCTACCGTGGCCGAACCCCCGCAGAACGAGGGCGGCGCGGGAGCGACCGTGGTGGAGTTGAGGGACTAGCTCGCCTCACCGCCAGGCCTATGGCCTGCTCCACCCCGTGGTCATCATCACGTCTTGACCACACGTATCCCCAGCTCTTTCAGTTGCGCCTCGCTCACTGGAGTCGGCGCGTCCACCATCAGGTCCACGGCTTTGGCGGTCTTGGGGAAGGGAATGACCTCGCGCAGGCTGTCGGCGCCGGCCAGGAGCATCACGATGCGGTCCAACCCGAGCGCGATGCCGCCGTGTGGCGGCGTGCCGTACTCCAAAGCTTCGAGGAAGAAGCCAAAGCGCGAGCGGGCTTCTTCGTCGGTCATGCCCAGAGCGCGGAAGATGCGCTTCTGAATGTCCTGGCGATGAATACGAATCGATCCTGAGCCCAGCTCCATGCCGTTCAGCACCACGTCATAGGCCAGTGAGCGCACTGCGCCGGGATCGGACTCCAGCTTGTCCATGTCCTGCTCGTGCGGCGAGGTAAAAGGATGATGCGCGGCGATCCAGCGTTTTTCCGCGGCGTCGTACTCGAACATGGGGAAGTCGGTGACCCACAAGAAATGGAAGCCGCCCTGACGGAACGCCATGTGGCGCTCGGCGTACTTGCGCGCTAGCTCCACGCGGAACTGTCCGGCAGCCATGTACACGCCGTAGTCGGCGCGTGTGGCCGTCTGCTCGAGTTGTGCCGGGGCCGCCACCAGGACCAGCAGATCGTCCGGCTGCGCGCCCGACATCTCGCGCAACTTGGCCGCCGTCTCCGGGAATGATTTTTCCAGGCGCTTGATGTCGTCGATGAGCCGGGCTTCCTTGCGATCGCCGAACAGCGGACGGTTTTCGTCCCGCTCTTTGCGCGAGAGCTCACCGATCTTGGGAATGCGGATGGCGACGATCGGCAGCTCCGCGTTGAGCTGCAGGGTATGCAACTGCTCGGCGGTGAAAGCCGCGCGGACGTCGGCCAGCTTCGGCAAACGCAAATCGGGCTTGTCGATGCCGTACTGGCGAATGGCCTCGTCATAGGTCATGCGCAGGAAGGGTGGCTTGACCTCGTAGCCGGCGGCCCTCCAGGCGGCTTGCAGAAAACCTTCCACCACCTCAAACACGCGGTCGAGCTGGGGATAGCTC
>CAZFRV010000096.1:0-10794 GCA_964521445.1 uncultured Acidobacteriaceae bacterium | reverse complement strand
ATTAAACCAAGTATGGCCTCCCTGGCTGTTGTCCGCGCACAAGTCGAAAGCCGTTTGCCCGGCGCTCTTACCGTGTACGAGCGTCCGACGCCGCAGGTGTTTCCCACCGGTATCGCTGAACTGGACCGGCATATTGGCGGCATTCCCCAGGGTGCGCTGACGCAGGTCCACGCACCGCAGAATATATCTTCGGGAAAGACTACGCTGCTGGTTTCTTTGATGGCACAGTTGACACAACGCGAGCAGTTTTGCGCGCTGGTAGACGCCAGCGACTGTTTCGATCCCGCATCGGCCCAGGCTGCCGGGGTGGATCTGGCGCGCGTGCTCTGGGTGCGATGCGGAGAGAGGCAGCGCTTCCACCCCGGCAAGCCAAAGGCAGGCTTGCCGGGGGCCCTGCGGTTGAAACCCCTGGAGCAGGCCTTCAAAGCCGCGGACATTCTGGCCCAGAACGGCGGCTTCAGCCTGATTGCCGTGGACCTGGGCAATATCGAAGAAAAATTGGTGCAGAAGGTTCCGCTCACCACCTGGTTTCGTTTTGCGCGGGTGGTGGAAAAGATGCCGTCGGCGCTGGTATTTCTCATGACCTATCCTGCTGCGCAGAGCTGCGCCGGGTTGACGTTGCATCTGGCCTGCGCCGAGCCGGGCTGGCGAGGATACAGAAAAATTTCTCACGCTCAATTTCTTTCCCAGTTGCGATGTGAGGTTGAGATCGGAAGATCACGGCTGCGTAAACCGGTGCAGTCCGCTCTTCCACCAAAATTTTCGGCGATTCCACGATGGGCGTGACGCATGTTGTTTGGCTGTATCCACGTTCCTGATTTTCCCGTACAGGCGTCATTGCGCGCGAATCAAGATGAAACTTCATTCCAGACCGCTGCCGTGGTCGTGCTCGAAGGTCCGGAATCGTTGCTGAAAGTTTTTGCCTGCAATGAGCCGGCACGGCGCTCGGGCATTGAAATCGGAATGACCAAGCTCCAAGCGGAGGCGTGTCCTGGGGTCGTGTTGCGCAGGCGAATCGTGGAACAGGAGGAATCGGCACAGGCGGCGTTGCTGCAGTGTGCGTGCAATTTCTCGCCTCGCGTGGAGTCCACCGGTTCTGGGATGGTGATTGCTGATCTCACCGGGACCGCGCGCCTGCTGGGTTCGCAGCAGGAAATAGGCGAGCAAATCACGGCCCGCGCCAGGGCCGGCGGTTTCACAGTGAACGTGGGGCTGGCCGCGAATGCGGATACGGCTTTGCATGCCGCGCGTGGTTTCGCCGGCATTACCGTGATCGCCGAGGGCGAAGAGGCGCAGCGGCTGGCCTGCCTGCCGGTGGAGGTCTTGCAGCCGTCGCCGGAGATTCTGGATACGCTCGATAGCTGGGGCATTCGTACTTTCCAGGCCTTGGCCGCACTGCCTCCAGTCCCTCTGACACAAAGATTGGGCCAGCCCGGCTTGCATCTTCGGCGACTGGCCCGCGGTGAGGTTGAACGCGAGCTGGTTCCGGCGGAATCTCCACCGGTATTTTGCGAAAGTCTGGAACTTGAAGAAGCCGTGGACTTGTTGGAGCCGCTGGGGTTCGTCCTCAACCGTTTGCTGGAAGAGTTGATGTTGCGGCTGCGTATTTGGTCTTTGGCCACGGACCACGTACAGGTGGATCTGGAGTTGGAAGTCCATCGTGATTGCCAATTAAAGGCAGAGGGAGAAAGCTCAGCTAATTCAGCCGGAGTTGCCGGCGAACCGATTCATCACAGAGCTTTGAAATTACCGGTGCCCACGCAAGACGCAAAAGTCCTGTTGAAGCTTTTGCAGCTCGATCTGGCAGCGCATCCGCCGCCGGCGCCGGTGAAGAAGATCGCGATGGAACTTTTTCCAGCGCGCGTCCGGTTGACGCAGGCGGGATTGTTCCAGCCGCTGGCGCCTGAACCGGCCAGGCTTGAGATCTCGCTGGCCCGGCTGCGCGCTGCCGTCGGCGAAAAAGATGAGCAGGCGCGAGCGCGTGTAGGTTTTCCCCTGGTCACGGATTCACACTGTCCCGATAGCTTTCAGGTATTACCTTCCAGTGCGGAAAAGCCAAACCGCGGCGAGCGGAAAGAAATTTGCGAATGCCAGCCTGCTCCCCGGCTCGTGCTGCGCTGGTTTCGTCCGCCGTTGGCGGCCCGGGTGGAATGTAGCCCGATTTCGTGCAGCTGGGGATCGGCTCCGGTCGAGATAGTTTTCAACGGCATAAAAACGACCGTTGTCCAGGCTTGTGGACCCTGGCGCAGCGGTGGCGCATGGTGGGAGCAGTCCAGCCACTGGGAACGCGAGGAATGGGACGTGGCTCTCGTACGCAACGGCACTTCCGGGCTCTACCGCGTCTTCCGCGACTTGCAGTCAGGCCAGTGGTTTGTGGAAGGGATGTATGACTGAGGGGGGAATCGCCGTGATCGCGCGTGATCGGGAAAAAGCTGCTAGCTCTTAGCTCCTAGCTGCTGGCCAAAAGCCAAAAGCCAAGAGCCAAGAGCCAAGAGCCAATGGCTAAGTACTAAGAACTAATTACTAATGGCTACTTACACCGAACTTCACGCCCGCTCAGCGTTCTCTTTCCTCGAAGGCGGATCCTTGCCTGAAATGCTGGTGAGTGCTGCTGCGGCACTGGGTCTGCCGGCCATGGCTCTACTGGACCGCAATGGGTTTTATGGTTCGCCGCGGTTTCACATGAGCGCGCAGAAGACAGGCCTGCGCGCCCACGTGGGAGCGGAGATCACGGTAGCCGATGCCGGCGGCGCGGCCAACTATCCGCTGCTGTGTGCGTCAAGGACCGGGTATCAGAACCTTTGCCGCCTGCTGACTCGGACCAAGCTGCGCGTGCCCAAGCATACGGAGTCGTCGGCGACGATGGAGGAACTGGCAGATCATGCGGACGGACTGTTATGCCTCACCGGCGATGAACACGGACCTCTAGCCAGGGCGCTGGAGCAGGGCGGAGCAAGGTCGGGCAGGGAATTGCTGACGCGGATGAATTCTGCTTTCGGCGCTGGGAACGTTTACGTCGAACTGCAGCGGCATTTCGACCGCGATCAGGAAGCGCGGAATCAAGTTGCAGTGGAGTTGGCACGGGAGCTGAAGCTTCCGCTTCTGGCCACTAACGGCGTGTGTTATGCCACCGCTGCCGAGCGCGAGGTCCTGGACGTCTTCACCTGCATCAAGCACAAGCGCCAGCTTTCGACAGCCGGACGTCTGCTATGCGCCAACGCCGAGCGTCACATCCGCCGGTCGGAGCAGATGGCGCAGTTGTTCGCCGATCTTCCTGAAGCCGTCGCCAACACCCTGGAGCTTTCCTCGCGCCTGGAGTTTTCTCTGGAAAAACTCGGCTACGAATTTCCCCGGTATCCCGTGCCCGGCGGCGGAAGGCAGATTGATTTCCTGCGGGTGCAGACCATACAAGGCGCGCGCGAACGGTACCGGCCGCTCAGCGACCGCGCTCGACGGCAGCTAGAAAAAGAACTGAATCTGATTGAGAAGCTCGACCTGGCCGGTTATTTCCTGATCGTTTGGGACATGATTCGTTTTTGCCGCGAGCAGGGCATTCTGGTGCAAGGAAGAGGGTCGGCTGCGAACAGCGCGGTCTGTTATTCGCTGGGCATCACCGCGGTGGACCCCGTGGGCATGGATTTGCTGTTCGAGCGCTTTCTTTCCGAAGAACGCGGCGAGTGGCCGGACATCGATCTCGATCTGCCCAGCGGTGACGAGCGCGAGAAGGCCATCCAGTATCTTTACCGGCGTTACGGCGAGCGTGGCGCGGCCATGACCGCCAACGTCTGCACCTATCGCGGGCGGATGGCTGCGCGCGAAGTCGGGAAGGTTTTCGGGTTTGATGTGGAGACGCTCAACCGTCTTTCCGCTTTCGTCGGCGGCTGGGAGTGGCGCGGGCCCGAGGATACCTTTGACCGTCACTTCAACAACGCCGGTCTTGACCTCACGCACGCGCGCATCGCCAAGTATCTGGATTTGTGCGTGCGGTTACAAGACCTGCCGCGGCATCTGAGTCAGCACTCCGGCGGCATGGTGATCTGCCAGGGCACACTCGATTCCGTGGTCCCGCTGGAGCCGGCCACCATGCCTGGCCGCGTGGTGGTGCAGTGGGACAAGGACGACTGCGCCGACCTGGGCATCGTCAAGATCGACCTGCTCGGACTGGGGATGATGGCCGTGCTCAAGGATTCGATCGGGCTGATCCGCGACCACTACGGCGAAGAAGTTGACTTGGCGCACCTGCCGCCGGACAGTCCTGACATCTATGGCGTGATCCAGCAGGCGGACACCATCGGTATGTTTCAAATCGAGAGCCGGGCGCAGATGGCGTCATTGCCCAGAAACAACCCGCGGAAGTTTTACGATCTGGTGACGCAAGTGGCGCTCATCCGTCCCGGCCCCATCACCGGACAGATGACCAGCCCCTACCTGCGGCGCCGTCAAGGTAAAGAGCCGGTGACCTATCCGCATCCGTCGCTGCAGCCGGTGCTGGAGCGCACCCTGGGCGTTCCTTTGTTTCAGGAACAACTGCTGCGCATGGCCATGATCTGTGCCAACTTCACCGGAGGCGAGGCCGAAGAGCTGCGTCGCGCGCTGGGACATAAACGCTCCCAGCAGCGCATGAAGGAGATTGAAACCAAGCTGCGCGCCGGCATGACCCTGAACGGGATAGAAACCAAGGCCCAGGATGCGATTGTTCAGTTCATTTCTTCGTTCGCTCTGTATGGGTTTCCGGAATCGCATTCCGCCAGCTTTGCTCTGCTGGCCTATGCCAGCGCCTTCTTGAAAGTCCGATATCTGGCGGCGTTTACCGCAGCGCTCCTGAATAACCAGCCCATGGGTTTCTATTCGCCGGCCACGATCGTAAAAGACGCGCAGCGGCACGGCCTGAAAGTACGGACTATTGATGTGACTTGCTCGGAATGGAACTGCACGTTGGAGAGCGTGAATGAAAGCCCGGAACGGTCTGCGCTCGTGGCGACAGGAAGACAAGTGTCAGGGCACGACTTCAGTCGTGCCGATAAGGCTCTCTTTGTTGATGGGGCTTTAGCCCCTGCAAAGCCGATCTTGCGTCTCGGCTTGCGCTATGTACGCGGATTGCAACAAGCGGCTGGGGAGGCCTTAGTTGCAGAACGAAAACAGCGGCCGTTCCACTCGACGGAAGACCTGGCGCATCGTATACCCGAGCTCAGCCGGGCGAATCTGGCCATGCTGGCGCGAATCGGCGCGCTCAACCAGATCAGCCCGCAAACGCAATTGCACCGCCGCGATGCGTTATGGCAGATCGAAAAAGCCGCGCGTCAGCCCGGACCTTTACTTCGGGACGTAATCGAGGCGGACGCAGGCTCTCCTTTGCACAGGATGGAAATCGAAGAGCGCCTGATTGCCGATTACCACGGCACCGGCATGACCGTGGGGCCACATCCCATGGCCTACCGTCGCACGGCGCTGCGCCGCATGGGAATATGTTCGGCGGCCGAGTTGCGACAACAGCCGCATGGCAAGCCGGCCGTGGTGGCCGGATGCGTGATTACCCGCCAGCGTCCGGGGACGGCCAAAGGACTGATCTTCCTGACCCTGGAAGACGAAACCGGCAATGCCAACATCATTGTCATGCCGGACGTGTACAGCGCCGATCCCATGGTGGTGCTGCACGAACGCTTTGTCAAAGTGAAGGGGACGGTGCAGAATCAGGATGGCATCGTGCATTTGAAGGCGCAGAAAATCCTGCCGCTGCATGTGACGGCGGCGGAGACGCAGTCGCATGATTTTCATTAATCGTGTCATTCCGAGCGCCGCTTTTGCGCGAGGAATCGGCTCCGTGGATGCTGGAGGACGTGACATCTCTTTCTGACGAAGAACGCTTCGGCGGAGCAGATTCCTCGGCCTCACGCTAGATTTGCGGAAGATCGACATGGCATCGCTGGTTCGACCTCGGAATGACACGGTTGAAAAGGACACAGCGACGTGGATAATAGCTTCCAGCCATCACCCGCATTCGATCGAGGAGAGCAAGAGCGATGTCACCAGCGCCATTATCGCCTCAACAGCGCGACATGCTTCTCAACACCGCCCGCCAGGCGCTGAAGCGCGCTTATGCTCCTTACTCCAACTTCCACGTCGGCGCCGCGGTGCTGACGGAGCAAGGTGAGGTCTTTTCCGGGTGCAACGTGGAGAACGCTTCTTACGGCCTTACCACCTGCGCCGAACGATCAGCGATTTTTACGGCTGTTCAGCAGGCCTCCGGCGCGAAGCTGGCGATCCGTGCGGTGGCCGTAGTCAACGGCAACGACGTGCCTTGTTCGCCGTGCGGCGCATGTCGCCAGGTGATCTTCGAGTTTGGCGAGAATGCCATCGTCATTTTCAAAGGGCAGAAAAATTACCTGGAAATGTCGATTCAAGATTTACTCCCTGAGAGTTTCCGTTTATTCTGACCCATCCCTTATGCATGTCACAGACCTGATCCGCCGGAAGCGCGATGGTCGAGAGCTCCAGCGGAGTGAAATCGAATTTCTGATCGAGGGCTACACCCGCGATGTCATTCCTGATTATCAGATGTCGGCGTGGCTGATGGCCGTGGTTCTGCGTGGAATGACCCGCGCTGAGTTGGCCGCGCTCACCGAGTCCATGCTCAACTCCGGCCAGGTGTTGGACTTCCCGGAACTGCCGGCGCCGAAAGTGGACAAACATTCCACCGGCGGCGTGGGCGATAAAACTTCGCTAGTCCTGGCGCCCGTGGTCGCAGCGGGCGGGCTGTATGTGCCCATGATCAGCGGCCGAGGGCTCGGTCACACCGGCGGAACGCTGGACAAGCTGGAATCTATCCCTGGGTTCAACGTCAATCTTTCTGTGGATGACTTTCGACGCGTGCTGGGGAAGTGCGGCGCGGCCATGATCGGCCAAACCGCCGAGATCGCTCCTGCCGACAAGCGCATCTACGCCTTGCGCGACGTGACGGGTACGGTGGAAAGCCCGTACCTGATTTGCGCTTCCATCATGAGCAAGAAACTGGCCGAAGGTATTGACGCGCTGATCCTGGACGTGAAGACCGGCAGCGGCGCTTTCATGAAGCAAGAAAAAGACGCGGTCTTTCTCGCTGAGCTGATGGTGGAAACCGGACAGCGCCTGGGCAAGCGCGTTGCTGCGTTGATCACAAGCATGGACCAGCCTTTGGGGCGCGCAGTGGGTAACTCTCTCGAAGTTGCCGAATGTATTGAAGTCTTGAACGGCAAGGGTCCAGAAGACTTGCGCGAACTTTGCTTGGTTCTCTCCGCGTGGATGTTCCTGCTGGGCAAGCGTGCCGCTAACCTTGAAGAAGGCAGAAAGCTGGCGGAACGAATGATCACCACCGGCAAAGCGCGGGAAAAGTTCAAGGAGATGATCGGGCTGCAAGGCGGAAATGCCGGTGTGATGGACGATCCTGGGCTTCTGCCGCGTTCCAAATATCAGACCGACCTAGCCAGCCCCGCATCCGGTGTGGTGACGGCCATGATGGTCGAACAGATCGGAACCGCCGGAGTGCTGCTTGGCGGGGGAAGAGAAAAGAAAGAGGACTCGGTCGATCCCGCGGTTGGAATCATGGTCCACAAGAAATTGGGGGACAATGTGTCCCAGGGCGAAGCGCTGTGCACGGTGCATTACAACTCGGCGGAGCGGCTGGAACGGGCGCGGCCGCTGATCGAGCAGAGCTACACGATTGCGGCCGCGTCGTCGCTCCAGGCGCAGGCCCGGCCGCTGGTTGGTCGCGTGATCGGCGGAGAAGCTCTGGGCGCCGTCAGCGGCTAGCCGCTTCTTTTTCCTGCGCGATCGCCGGGATCACTTCGCGCAGCAGCATTTTGAACTGGCCGGCGACTCGCCTTCCCGTTTCCAAAACCTCCTCGTGGTTCAGTGGCTTGTCCAGAATTCCCGCGGCCATGTTGGTGACGCAGGAAATGACCAGGACTTTGATTCCCATTTGGCGGCAGACAATCACCTCCGGCACCGTGGACATGCCGACCAGATCCGCGCCGATGGTGCGCAGAAAGCGTATCTCCGCCGGAGTTTCATAGCTGGGACCGAGCAGGCCGGCATAGATGCCTTCGGCCACTTCCATCCCCAGTTTTTTCGCAGCGGCCTGCGCTATGCGCCGATAGTCGCGCGAGTAGGCCTCGGTCATGTCGATAAAGCGCGGCCCAAAGCGTTCGTCCTCGGGGCCCACCAGAGGGTTGTGGCCTTGCAGGTTGATGTGGTCTTTGATCACCACCAGGCGGCCCTGCCCGTAGTCGAGGTTGATGCCCCCGGCGGCGTTGGTGAGAATGGCGGCGCGGGCGCCGAGTTGGGCGAACACGCGCATGGGAAATGCCACCTGGCTCGCGGGATAGCCTTCGTAGAGGTGGATGCGTCCCTGCATGATGACGACCGGGCATGTGCCGATCATTCCCAACACCAGCCGGCCGGCATGACCGATGGCGGTGGAGCGGGAGAAATGCGGGATGTCGGCGAAGTTGATCTTTACGGCGTCCGCGGCCTCGTCGGCAAATTCGCCCAGACCCGATCCCAGCACAATCGCCAGCGCTGGGCGCAATGCGCTCTTCGCTGAAATGAAAGCTGCAGCTTCTTGAGTCTGTTGAAAGAGATCAGCCATAGTCCATCCGATTTTTAAGTTGCTTTCAAGCGCGCAATCCTGTATTTCAATCCAACGCTTCGCCGGAGCACGGGGTTCGGTGAATTTGCGCGAAAGGTGACCTGTAATGCTATATCGACCGCAGAGGATTGGAGAAGGGAAGAAGAAGATGCTGCATCGGCGCCGGCATTGGCTGGCGCTGCTGATCGTTTTCGCCAATGTGGCTTGGGCCCAGAGAACCGCGACTTCCGAGCAGAAAACCGCGCAACATTTCCAGTCCATTCGCAATCAGCCCTCGCTGCTTTTCGATTTCCTGCGCCAAATGCCCAAAGGCGGAGACCTGCATAACCATCTCTCCGGCGCCATCTATGCCGAGAGTTTCATTCGCTGGGCGGTCCAGGATGGTTTGTGTGTGGACCGCAATGCGGCGACTTTCGTTGCGCCGCCTTGTGATGCCACAAAGGACAGGCCTCCGGCCAGTGTCGCTTACCAGGACACAGGCTTATACAGCCGTCTGCTGGATGCGTTCTCCATGCGGGGCTGGCATCCGGAGACGGAGTCCGGTCATGACCACTTCTTCGCTACTTTCGGCAAGTTCGGCGCGGCCACCTGGAACCGCACTCCGGACATGCTGGAAGAGGTCCGATCACGCGCCGCTCGAGAGAATCTGCAATACATGGAGTTGATGTTCAACCCGGATGGAGGCCAGGCAGCCAAGCTGGGAGCGAGCGTCGGCTGGAGCGATGATCTTGGCAAGATGCGGGAGCAGCTTCTCGCCGGCGGTCTGCCGCAAATCGTGGCCGACGCCAGCCGCGGCTTGGACAAGGTTGAAGCTACCGAGCAGCAGGATCTTCACTGCGGCACACCGCAAGCCGATGCCGGATGCAACGTCCAGGCACGGTACCTCTACCAGGTAGCGCGAGGCGTTCCCAAGGAGCAAGTCTTCGCCCAGATATTGGCTGGATTTGAGATGGCTTCGAAAGACCCGCGCGTGGTCGGTCTCAACCTGGTCATGGCCGAAGACTGGTACGTGCCTATCCACGATTTCGACATCCACATGCAAATACTGGATTATCTTCATCAGATCTATCCGAAGGTGCACATTACCCTTCATGCCGGCGAGTTGACGCCGGTGCTGGCGGCGCCGGAAGCGATGTTCCATATACGGGCGTCAATCGAGCGCGGCCATGCCCAGCGCATCGGCCATGGCGTGGACCTGATCCAGGAAGCCGACCCGACGGCTTTATTGCGTGAGATGGCAAAGAAAAAAGTGCTGGTGGAGATATGTCTCACCAGCAATGACGTGATCTTGGGAGTGACCGGAAGCGCGCACCCTCTGCCCCTGTACATGCGTTTTGGCGTTCCCGTGGCGCTGGCCACGGACGATGCCGGCGTCTCCCGTTCCAGCATGACCCACGAATACCAGCGCGCGGCGGAAACCTACAACCTCAGCTATACCGACCTCAAGAGAATTGCGCGCGCCAGCCTGGCCTATAGCTTTCTTCCCGGAGACGGCATCTGGAGTGACGTTGGCAAAGGACAAAGAGCGGCCGCTTGCGCCAGCGATGCGCCAAAGTCAGCCAGGCTCTCGGCGGGGTGCGATCGCTTGCTTGCGAACAGCGAAAAGGCGCGGTCTGAGTGGGCCTTGGAGAAGGCTTTCGCAGAGTTCGAAGGGCGTTTCTGATGCGACTCCGATTCCCGCATTCCATTCGCGCGATGCAGGCTCAGAGGTCCCCAGCCCTTCGTGAGCTGTACGGAAATCCTGCTTGAAGTGCCAGCGGATGTTTCCTGTCTGCGGTGAGCTTGATAACGCCTCGTGAATAGCCTGTACGGCATGGGGATCGATACCGCGCTTGCGACCACCCAGGACCGAAGCAAGCAGTCCACGACTCCGCTCCAGCCAGCCGATCCAGACACCTTCTTCGTTCTTGTCCGCGGGACGGTGACTGATCACGAAGCAGTATTCGATTCCAGACACCTGAAAGTAAGCGTCTGGCGAAACCATCTGTTCAAGGGATGGGTCCTAAGCGGAGCCGGTTCACGCTGGTCAAGTCTGCTGGTCCGCGCGGACGACGCTGTCTCCGCACATGATTCTCAAGTCCCGGTCTAGTCTAGCTTTAACCGCCTTCCTGGCCGGGAGAAACTCGGCCTTGCCCGTGTACGGGTTCCGCCCCATGCGCGCTTTTAGGAAA
>CAZFRV010000095.1:0-4491 GCA_964521445.1 uncultured Acidobacteriaceae bacterium | reverse complement strand
CCAGACCCGCCGCACCATCAGGAACAATGCACCCTTCGATGAAACACGAGGATCTTGGGACCAAAGAGATTGAGGGTTTTACCGTGACCGGAAGCCGGATGACAAGGACCATGGAAGCTGGAAGTATCGGCAACGACAAGCCGCTTACCACGGTGCACGAAACCTGGTTTTCGCCTGATCTGAAAACAGTGCTGCTGACCACCTCGGACGATCCGCAATCGGGCCAAAACACCATGCGCCTGACCAATATCCGCACCGGTGAGCCCGATCCGCTACTCTTCCAGATACCCGCTGACTACACGGTCAAAGAGAACTAGAAGAAATCGGATAATCAGGCGACTTTAAGGGCGCGGCGATCGCAACATCGGAACGTACTCGCGAGTTGATTCGCCAACCGCTATCCTTCCCAGACAAACGCGTCAAATCGGCGGCGGATGACGAAGCCCAGGCGGCGATAGAGATCCACAGCCTTGGTGTTGGCTTCGGTCACGGTGAGCGAGAGGGCGCTGAAGTTGCGAGTGCGCAGCTCCTGGGTGCAGAGGCCGATGAGCGATTCGCCGATCCGCCGGCCGCGCTGGCCGGGCAGAACGCAGACCTGGGTAATGTGGCCCACGTCGTCGCGGACGCGGGAGCACAACAGCAGTCCCACAATGGACCGCGAAGGCCGGTGCACGGCGACGAAAGAAGAATGGGCGTCGAATACCCCGCAGCCGGGAAAGCGCACAATGTTGTTCAGGAAACGTAGGGAGCCGTTGAGGCTGCGATACTGATCGTTGATCTCGGCATCGATGTGCCCGCGGTAGCAGGCGGTGATCACCGATGACACGGGCTGAAAGTCGTGCTCCAGCCAACGCCGGAAGTCGATATCAGGATACTCCGAGGCCTGAGGCATTTCGCCGGCGAGGTCCAGGACCATGAACAGCCGCGGAAACTGGCGGAAGCCTTCCTGAAGAAACGGCCCGGCGAGCGCCCCGGATTCATGGGGCAGAAGCTGGGCTTCAATTCTCTGGACGCCGGGCGAACGCTGCAAGGTTTCAATCACGTGCGTGGCCAGGCGTTCTTCTACAGAGTCAGGCATGCGGCCGGGTTCGGCGGGGAGGCGGATGGAGCCGTCGGCGTAGAGGTCGCCGATTACGCCCTTGCTGCCTTCGTAGACAAAAAACGCGTAGCCGCCGATCTTGCCATTCTCCACCGCGGCGTAGCCGGGAAGGATCTTGGAGTCGATATAGCGCAGGATCATCTCTGCCGAAGGACGGTAGTCCCAGGACATCTGCTGGGCCCAGAGACGGTTCTCGCTTTCCAGCAGCGGACGCAGGTGCTGCGAGGTGAAATGCCTCAGGTCCAGGATTTCCACGCCAAAAGACTGCGGTGGCTGGTGGGTTTCGATTGGGGTATGAAGGCCCATGTGTACTTCCCTGCGGTGACTGGGGGTTCCCTTTCTTTCTGACCCTACAGCGACAACGAGGCTAGAGTCTAGCCGCTTTCAGGAACCGCCAAAGCCGGTATTCTACCCGAGAATCAAGGGAGTAGGAACCAGCGACGGTAACCTTACCTAGGGTTAGACACCAGAAAGAACTCCAGGTGTTGTGGGGGAAAATCGCCCAGGCGGGTGACCTGCCGCGACCCCACCGCGGCCTGCACCGCGCCCGCGCTGCCTGCCTTGGCGATGACCACGTGCTCCCGCTCGGGAATGCCCGAAGGCAGATCGCGCGTGACTTCGTTCTCGTAATTGGTGACGGGCGCATTGCGATAGAAGTCCAATCCGTAAGCAACGTCGCGCCTCACGTTGAAGACGGCAACCGGCGTGTCTTCCTTGACGCCGAGGCGGCGCAATTCCAGATCCACCGGCCGCGCTGACTGCGTGATATCCAAAATCAAACCGTGGATAGGATAAGCATCGGTCTCGGGAATGGCCGCAAAACGCAGCAGGAACACCAGCCC
Source organism: uncultured Acidobacteriaceae bacterium (assembly GCA_964521445.1). Lineage (GTDB taxonomy): Bacteria > Acidobacteriota > Terriglobia > Terriglobales > Acidobacteriaceae > Angelobacter. The sequence goes on along the minus strand of CAZFRV010000095.1, from coordinate 2,550 downwards.
CAGGACCAGCGGGACCAGAGTGGCGAAATGCAGCGTCGGCAGGCCGCCCCGGCGCACTACCACCAGCACCAGAATGGCGATCAGGCCGCTGAACACGGCAACAATGGCCCGAGTCTTGCCGGGAACCACGGCGTGCAACATCATCCACGGCGCCATCAAGGCTCCAGCCATGATTGCGCCGCAGAGAAGGGAATGCAGTGCCAATTGCAGGCGTGGGACCACCCGTCGGCGATGCAGGTAGTCCGCCGTAAGCAGCGCTGCCGCAGGAATCGCAGGCAGAATGTAGCCGGGCAGCTTGGAGCGCGAGATGCTGAAAAAAACGATCGGGACCATAATCCAGAGAAAAAGAAAGACCGGAAGATCGTCGGCAACGACGGCAGGGCCGATTGACGGTGCGACTTCTGCGGCCGCGCTTGTGCCCTCACTGCTGCGCAGTTTCTTCCAGGCCGCGCGGGCGGCATCCACGAGCGCGGGAATGGTGAAGATGGTCCAGGGCAGCGTGCAGAGCAAGAATACCGGGATGTAATACCAGAACGGTTGCCAGTGCTGATAAAGGTTAGTGCCAAAGCGCTCCAGGTTGTGCTCCACGAAAAAGACGTGGAAGAACCGCGGCACTTTCATCTGCATCGCCAAGAACCACGGGAGAACGATCACGAAGAACAATGCGAAGCCCGGTATCCACAAACTGCGCCAGAAGATACTACCGTCGCGCCGGACCGAAGAGTAGGCCGCCACAACCAGCACCGCCAGCGCCGGGGCCACAGGTCCCTTGGCCAGAGCGCCCACGGCGAGCAGTACGTAAAACGCCCCAAGCCAGAGCTTCTTGTCCGTCTCATGCCAGGCCCACCAGGCCAGCAACGCCACTGAGAACGAAGCCGAGAGCGGCATGTCCGTGGAAGCGCCGCGCGCAAAGCCGATCACGGCGGCCATGGAGGCAGTGATCAAAGCCGCATCGAGTTCACTCCCGGGACGGAAGCGGCGCATGAAGAAGAACACCGCCAGTACCAATGCGGTGGCAAAGCCGGCCGAAGGTACGCGCGCGGCCCAGTCGTGAACGCCGAAAATGGTGTAGCTGCCGATGATCTTCCAGTAAAGGAGAACAGGTTTTTCGAGCCACGGTTTCTCGTTCAGGGTGGGAACGATCCAATCGTGGCGGGCGAACATCTCGCGGGCAATCTGCGCGTAGCGGGGCTCGTCGGCTCCCACCAAGCCCAGGGCGCTGATGGCAAAGAAAAACATGAAGAGGCAGACGGCCACCAGCAGACCAATCTGCAGGACCGCCAGCCGCGTCCGCGCGCTCATGCTGCCGGCTTCGGCCGGAAGCAGCGAGCCAGGGCATAGAGGCTGATGGCCGCCCAGGCAAATTCCAGGATCACGAAGCCAAGCTGGAACGGCCGCAGCGCAATGATGCCCAGAATTACCGATCCCACGGCATTGACCACGTTATAGACGGGACGGCGCGCGCTCATCCACCCGAACTGCTCGCCGGCATAGCCGATCAGGATGAACAGCGCTCCGGCAAAAGACGCGACTTGAATCAGAGTTGAAATTGGCTGCATGGCATCAGCTCGCGTTAGGGATTTTTCCGCGCAACTCTCCCAGCACCAGCTCTTCGGCTGCGCTGAGCGGGCCGGCGGTGGAAAAGCCGCTGGCGCATTCGTGACCGCCGCCGCCGTACTTCTCCGCGATGTCGGCCACATTGACCGCGCCCTTGCTGCGGATGCTCACGCGCACGCGCTCCGCTCCGGTCTCGCGGAAGAACACGGCAACCTCTACGCCGGCGATGCTCAAGGCATAGTTCACCAGGCCTTCGCAGTCTTCCTCGAGCGCGCCGCAGCGGTCCATATCCTGGCGGGTCACTGACATCCAGGTCATGGCGCCTTCGCGGTGCAGGCCGGAGAGCGCCGCGCCCAGCAGCCGCATTTTGGAAGTCGGGGTAGAGAAGTAAATGCTCTGCGCGATCTTCGCGGGGTCAGCCCCGTGTTCCACCAGCCGCTTGGCCAGCTCGAAAGTATGGGCGTTGGTAGGGGAGTAACAGAACGCGCCGGTATCGGTGAGCACAGCGGCGTAGAGGCAGGTGGCGATGTCGGGGGTGATTTTCACGGCGGCGGCCTCGGCCAGCCGAAAGACCATCTCGGCGACCGCGCAGGCGCTGGGATCGATCCAGTTCACGTGGGCAAACGGCTTGGAGCTGGCGTGATGGTCGATGTTGATGAGGAAGTGATCTTCCAGTCCTTGTAAGCGGGTGCGCACCACGCTGTCACACTCCAGGATGATGGCGGCATCATACTTCCCGTTGACAAGATGGGCGTGCCGAATGGTTTCGGCGTGGGGCAGGGGTTTATAGATGACCGGGACGGTATCGCCGAGAACTACTTCGGCGCTCTTGCCCATCTTGTGCAGGACCTGGGCGAGCGCCAGAGTGGAGCCGACGGCGTCGCCGTCGGGGCGCGTATGCGAGGTCACCAGAAAATGCTTGCGTTCCTCGATATGGTGCAGCACCTGCTCGAGCTGGTCCATCAATCCCTGGTCTCCTATTTCCTGCGCTTC
>CAZFRV010000094.1:0-10695 GCA_964521445.1 uncultured Acidobacteriaceae bacterium | reverse complement strand
AATGATCAGCAGAATGATCCCCGCGACCGCGGTCAGCAGCGCCGATATCTGAGCGTTGCTCATGCCCAGCCAAACACGTGGATTGATCCTGATGAACTCCACCAGGAAGCGGGCCACGCCGCTGAAGATCAGAAACTCGCCGGTAATCACGCCCGGCGCCAGCGGGTGGCGAATGGCCCGGGCGCCGCGCCGCCAGATGTACCAGAAGATCAGCATGCCGGCGATGAATTCATAAATCGGAGTGGGATGCACGCGGCAGTCCGCCGCCGCGCCCCACTGCACGCACGTTGTCGTGGTGGGTACCAGGCCGTTGGGAAAGGCCATGCCCCAGGGAAGATTGGTAGGCCGGCCGTAATCGCCGTCGCCGGAGACAAGGCAGCCGATGCGGCCCACGGCGTAACCCACGGCCACCGCCGGGCTGGCGATATCCAGCATGGTCAGCAGGTTGATGCGATATCGGCGGGCGAGCAGGAGCAGCGTAGCGATACCGGCGACGAAGCCTCCGAACCAGGCGAAGCCGCCGCGAAACCACGCAAGTAGATCGCCGGGGCTGGAAAGGACCTCGGAAGTCAGCCGGTCCGCCGGGGTATCGATCACGTGCCATAGTTTGGCGCCGAGGATCCCCGCAATGGCCGTGTAGGCGACCACGCTGTAGGCATCGATCTTCACCAGCTTGCGCCGCTTGATCTCCGCTTCCAGAACAAAATAAGCAGCCACAAAGGCCAGGCACATCATCAGCCCGAAGGTGGGCAGGTTGAAATCCTTCCAGATGTGGATATAAGGAAGCAGTGTTTTCCCTCGGGCTGATTAATTCCTAAGTTTCAGTATATCGAAACGTTGCAGTTGGAGTTCCTATTGCGGGGCAGGCGGGCCGGCCGGCTCCCGCGTTGCCGTGGCCCGCAGGGCAAGATGCGCGGGGACGATCAGCAGCCGCGGCAGCGAACCATCTTTGTGGCGGAAGCGTTCCAGGCCTTCGGTGGTGGTTACGCTAAGCTTCTCCGCCATCACCGCATGGGCCGGAACCTGACGAATTTGGAATTTGTCCTCGGTCCGGAAACGTTGGTGGGCTGCCACCAGCAACTCGCGTTCGCCGCGCAGGTCGACCTGCAGGCTGGGATCGAGCACCAGGCACCAGAAGACGTCCCACTCGCGGGGCTTGCCGTCCACCGTGTACTTGTTCACGACCAAAGTGTGGTTGTACTCAGGATGATCGGGCGAACGGTACTGGCCGCCGGGCAGAACAACGTACAAATTCAACCGCTTGTCGCGGGGCTGGTCGTCGCTCGAGCTCAGGCGCTCACCCAGGTCCCACGGACCGAACTTGGCCAGCCGCCGGGAACCGGTGAGTTCTGGAGTAAATAGGATGTACGCGCCCTCGTGATACACCAGGAACGGCTTGACCTCCTGGCGCGCCGCGCCGGTCATCCCCACGACGGCGGCCATGATTCCCAGCTTCGATACGGCTCGGATGTAGCGGTGCAGCACGGGCACAGATTATGTCAAGCGCATGGGCCGGGGGCAAGCAAACAATGCGTCCGGCGGAAGATGCTAAAGTGAATAGACCATGCGTAACATCCTGCAACATCGCGGGTTGCGGCTGATCTTCCTGGCCAACATCATCTCCATGATTGGCAGCGGAATGAACTCCGCCGGGGTGACCTGGTACGTTCTGCAGGCGACGCACTCGGAAATGGCGCTCGGCACTCTTCTGATGCTGCAGACCATTCCTGCGCTGTTGATGCTGCCGTTTGCCGGGGTGGTGATCGATCGCCAGGACCGTCGCCGCCTGGTGATGACCCTGGACGCCGCGCGTGGCTTGGTCATCCTGGTAGTGGCGATTCTCGCTTACCGCGGGATGGCGCAGTTGTGGCAGGTGTACATGATGAGCATCCTGGTGGCCGCCGGATTCTGGATGTTCTGGCCCACCATCAATGCCCTCATCCAGGAGTTGACGCCGGAATCGCAATTCGTGCACTCCAACAGTTTTCTTGTCGCCGGCTTTCAGGGGGGATGGCTGATCGCGGGCTCGGTAGTGGGCTTTGTGTACAACCACATCGGTCTGGCCGGAGTGCTGTTCATCGATGCCGCCAGCTATGTGCTTTCTCTAGCGTGCTACCTTTTTGTGCGCAAGGGACGCCACACCGTGGCCGTGGCCTCCACCGTGAAGCACGAGAACGAAGTAGCGCGGTTTCTGCATGAGCTTCGCGAAGGCATTGCCTACATCCGGCAGCGCCCGGGGTTGTTGCTGGTGGGAAGCAGTTGGGCGTTGTTTCTGGGGGGCATGCTTTCCCAGGGCGTGATTACCGCGCCGTTGAGCGATCGCGTCCTGAAGGCGGGCGCGGTCGGGTACGGCTGGTTGAATTTTGGCTGGGCCCTTGGCGCCTGCACCAGCGCGTTCTATACGCCGAGGCTCATTCGCGGGCATGGACACCGCCGCGCTATCGGCGTGGCCACCGCGCTGATGGGGCTATCGCTGATCGCTCTGCCCTTTGTCGGCTCTCACATGACCGGGAGCCTGCATCTGACGCGAAACTACATCGCTAGCCTGGCGCTGCTGGCGGCGGTGGTGGTCTATTGCCTGATGGGCTGTTGCCGCGCCCTGGGAGGCGTGGCCCTCATCAGCACCATGATGGACCAGGTCCCCAAGCATTTCATGGGGCGCGTTCAGAACACTTTCTTCTTTGCCGCCACCTGGTTGCAGTTGGCCCTGTCTTTTTTTGTAGGCGCCGTGGCGCATTCGCGCGGTTTGGCCCAGGCCTTCGCCATTGTGGGGACTGTCTACCTGCTGGCCTGCGCGGCGGGTACATGGCCGGTCAAGGCCGCGCCGGCAACCGTGGAGGAGGTAACGGCTTAGCAGGAGCTATGCACGTCGTCTTCGATCTGCGCGAGTCAGCGGTGAAGTTTTGCCTTTCCGATCACGGCGATGATCCGATCACGCGCGATCGCGCCGATTCTTCAGACCTTGGCTTCCTTCGCCAGCCGCGCCTGGGCGACGTCATAGCTCTCCCCATAAATCGATGGTACTTTGGCACCCATGGGCCGCAGGTAAGTCGAGAGTTGTCCGCGATGGTGGATGGTGTGGTTCAGCGCCAGCTGAATAAAGGAAACCGCGGGAAGCTGGAACATACCCCGGAAGTCGATGGCTTTGACCAGTTGTTCGCCGCTGAGCTTCTGCATCTGCTCCAGGTTCGCAGCAAACGTGTCATCAAACCAGGCCGCGATGCCAGCGGAGTTGCGGACTGCCTCCGGTCGGTTGATAGGCGTGAAATCGAAAGCTCCTACGCATACTCCTCCGAAAAAGCGCTTCTCGGCCGCCACAATGTGCCAGGCCAACTCCAGCGCGGTTTTGGAAACGGCGTCGGGGCGATAATCTCCTTTGTCCAGGGGAATGGCTTCAATCACTCTCTTGGTAGTGGCGTGCTCCGTCTTGGCCGTGGGCAGCATCTGGGCGAACAGAAATAAGGCTTGTTCGGGCGTGATGGGTGAAGAAGACACGGTACGAAGGCCGTCCTTTCTAAGGTCGCCAGTATTGTAGCTAAAGGCCCCGGAAGCAGGCCAGTATCCGCGGTGGTCAGCTTCGTGGCAATAACCCCCCTGATGCCAGGGTTCATCGCTAGCTGCGATCAACGTCTGCCTCGCGGTAGTGGGTCAGTCTGAACTGACCCGCCACCTGGATTTCAGGCCTTACAATACAGCGATTTTGCTATATAATTATTAGACATGCCCACACAAAATGTTGATCCGAAGGCTGAGTTGCTCAGCAAGACCGCTGATTTCTATAGGCGTTCCATTGCGAATTACGGGCAATTTGTCAAAACCGAACGAAAGCCGCGAACGAAGAAGCAACTGGAACAGAGGCTCCAGACGATACTTCAAGAGATCGATTCCTTAAAGCCTGCCGGCTAACGGTCGCAGCCATTGGTGGCATAGGCACTCGAGCCGGTCTTGGAACTAACCCTTTCCCCCTCAAACAGTTCAGACCGGTGTTGTAAATAAGAATAATTTTGGGCCGCGCGCAACAGGCGCAGGCCAGGCAGGACTCTTGGCTCTCCACGACAAGTACGATGACATTGAAAAATCGACCGGCGTTGACCGGGGCAAAGGATACCTCACCTACGACCAGGTGAACGATCTGATCCCCGATCAAGTCAACGACCATGTCTCGAATAACGTCTCTTCAACCGACGACGCCGACGATCTGGCTGTCTCGATTGGCACCCAAGGCATTGATCTGCTTGACGAAGGTACGCTGCCTTCGCAACTGGAACGGAAATTCGGATCAGAACTTGAAGCCGGGGAGGACGTAGAACTCGAGTTCGCTCCCGGCGCGATGGATAAGACCAATGATCCGGTGCGCATGTATCTGCGGGAGATGGGCACGGTCCCCCTTCTCACCCGCGAGGGCGAGGTGGAAATCGCCAAGCGCTTCGAGCGCGGGCATCTCCGCGTGCTGAAAGCCATCTCACGTTCTCCCATCGTGATTCAGGAGATCATCAAGATCGGAGACGACTTGAAACGCGGCGTCCGCTCGATCAAGGACTTTGTGATCTTCGACGAAGAAGAGATCACCGAAGATATTCTTGCCGCCCGCGCCAAGGTCACGATCCACCAGATCGACGAATTGGCCAAACACAACAAGAACGCGCAGGGGTTCGCGGAAAAACTGGCCACTATCAGCGCGAAGAAAAAGCCGACGATGCATCGCCGCTACCGCTGGCGCCTGGGCCGCGAAAGAGTGGAAGTGTCCCGGATCATTCGCGGGCTCCGTTATACCCATCCGGAACGCAAGCACCTGATCGAGAAGGTCACCAAGACCGCGGATGCCATGCGTACGCTGGACCGCCAGTTCCGCGCATTGGAAAAGAAGGTCGAAGGCACACGCAGCGCGGAGATGGCCTCGGAATACAAGCGCCAGCAAAAGGCTTGCGGGCAGGACCTGGAACGGCTCGAGCAGGAAGCGGGCGCGGGCTTTCAGGAGCTGCGTCACACCCAGCGCGAAATCATCCAGGGCGGCGTGGACGCGGAACACGCCAAGCGCGAACTGACGGAAGCCAACTTGCGCCTGGTGGTTTCCATCGCCAAGAAATACACGAATCGCGGCCTGCAGTTCCTGGACCTCATCCAGGAAGGCAACTTCGGTCTGATGAAGGCCGTGGACAAGTTCGATTATCGCCGCGGATACAAGTTCTCCACTTATGCAACCTGGTGGATCCGCCAGGCCATCACCCGGGCCATCGCCGATCAGGCGCGCACCATTCGCGTCCCGGTGCACATGATCGAGAACATCAACAAGCTGATCCGCGCCACCGGACAATTGGTGCAGGAGCTTGGCCGGGAGCCCACCTCGGAAGAGATCGCCAAGCGCCTGGATGTTCCAGTGTCCAAGGTGCGCAAAGTGCGCAAGGTCGCACAGCAGCCTATCTCCCTGGAAACCCCGGTAGGAGAAGAGGAAGACTCCCATCTGAGCGATTTCCTCGAAGACCACGGCGCGGTCTCGCCCGTGGAAGCAGTGATCAGCGTAAACCTGAAAGAGCAGACAGCACAGCTGCTACGGACGCTCACGGCGCGGGAGGAGCGCATCATCAAAATGCGTTTCGGACTCGAAGACGGCTCCGAACATACGTTGGAAGAGGTCGGCCAGAACTTCCAGGTGACGCGCGAACGCATCCGCCAGATTGAAGCGAAGGCCCTGCGCAAGCTGCGCCATCCATCACGCTCCCGCAAGCTCAAGATCTTTGCCGACCGCGTAAGGGACTACTAGAGTTTTTGTTATCCCGCAGCGCGGTTCGAGTAAAATTGTGGGCATGAAAGTCAGGATAGCTCTCTCACTCCTCGCTTTATTGTTGACCGTAACGCTGGCCGCGGCCCAGAACCAACCGGCACCCGTGAAGCCCGGCGCCGAAAAACCCAGCACCGAGAAGAAAGACCCGCTTTTCTTCGTCAAGATCGCCGCCGACGTCGCAGGTAACGTGCAGCAGGCATCGCTGAACGGCTTCCTCGGCCTGTACATCGACCCGCAGAATTGGGCCTCCGGGCTGAAAGATGGTGATCTTGGCCCGTTTCTCAAGGCCCGGGAAGCCAAGCCCGGCCGTAGTGCAGCATGCCTGTTCTCGAACAACAAGGACGTGGCGGTTTGCGTCTACTTCGACGGCGATACTCCCTTCGGCGTGGCTGCCGCCAAGGCCGGCGCCAGCGGCAAGATCGAGGCCGGCGACGTCTCCTCGGCCTACAAAGCCATCTCCAAAGAGATGCTCAAGAAAAGCGAGCAGGAGTTGCGCTTCGAGCCGGGTGATGCAGCCACGGACGACGGCGTGTCGCTTCCCGCTTTCCAACTCGCAACCGGGGCCAAGTTTCCGACGACTTAGAATCAGCTGAACGTCTGTACAGCTCGTAGCATTGTGGGCCGCAGGAGAGCAATTCCCTGCCCCGAAAGAGGATGCGCGTCGATGAAAAAACTGGTCTTGTTTCTGCTCTTTGTTTCTCAAACCCTGCCCAGCCTGGATTCATCCAAAACCCAGGCCTCGGCCAGCAACCCGGCAGAGAAGGGCGAACGCCACGAGTTTGTCATCGCCAATTTCCACACCGAGAGCGGCGTCACCCTGCCGCGGGCGTTGGTGGTTTACGGAACTTACGGCCATCTGAACGCCGCTCGCGACAACGTGGTGCTGCTGCCTTCGCACTACATGGCTAATTTTCATGGTTATGAATGGTTGATCGGGCCGGACCGTGCTCTCGACACCTCGAAGCTCTATCTTGTCGCCACCGAGCTGTTTGGCAATGGGGATTCCTCCTCGCCCAGCAACACGGCTGAGCCGTATCACGGACCGCGCTTTCCGGTGATGACCATCCGCGACAACGTCGAAGCTGTGCACAAGCTGCTTACCGAAGACCTCAAGATCACGCACGTCCGCGCCATCATCGGCTTCTCCATGGGCGCGCAACAGGCCTTCCAGTGGGCGGTGAGCTACCCGGCCTTCGCCGATCGGATCGTAGCCACCTCAGGCACGGCCAAGACTTATCCTCACGGGGTGGTGCGGCTGGAAGGACAGATCGCGGCCCTCACCGCCGACGCCGCCTTCCAGAACGGCGACTATACTTCGCCGCCCACCAAGGGTCTTGAGGCGTTTGCCACGGTATGGCTGGGCTGGCTCTTTTCGCAGGAATGGTGGCGCAAAGAATTATGGCGCTCAGGGGCCGCGCCCGGCACGACTTTCGAGCAGTTCTTCGAGTATCGCCGCACGCACTTCATCACCGGCGCTGACGCCAACGATCTGATCCTGCAAATGCGCACCTGGGAGCGGCATGACGTGGGCGCGACGCCGGGCTTCGGCGGCGACGTGGAAAAAGCGCTTCACTCGATCAGAGTTCCCTTCCTCTATATGCCATCAGAAACCGATCTTTATTTTCCCATCGGGGACGCCCGCTATGAAGCGGCGTTCATTCCCGGCGTGACGCTGGCGCCGATCCCGTCTCTTTGGGGACATACCGCCGGCGCGGCCAGCAATCCCGCCGACGGGAAGTTCCTGAATGAGACGATTGGACGGTTCCTGGAGAGTGGGAGGTAGTCACAAGCACGTCAGTACCCAGCGACTTCAGAGCATCGTGCCGCTCTGCATCTTTTTTCGCCGCCAAGCATCTTTATATCAAACTAATTTTCGAAGCCAGCTGGGCTGGTTCCCGGCGAGGGAGAAAACAATGGCGGAATTGAAGAAGGTGTTAGGCGTCCACGAAAACGGGTCGACGCACTGGGTGGGCGACGGATTTCACGTGCGCAACATGTTTCCATCCAACGGCGTGGAAAGCGAGATCAATCCATTTCTCATGTTGGACTACGCGGGTCCCACCAAGATCCAGCCCGGGCAGCGCCCTCGCGGTGTGGGCGAGCATCCGCATCGCGGCTTTGAGACCGTGACCATCGCCTACCAGGGCGCGGTGGAGCACCGGGATTCGGCAGGACACTTCGGGACCATCCATCCCGGCGACGTGCAGTGGATGACTGCCGCTTCCGGCGTGGTGCATGAAGAAATGCACGAGCGCGAATTTGCCCGCCAGGGCGGCACCTTTGAGATGGTGCAGCTCTGGGTAAATCTGCCCAAGGCGCACAAGATGTCGAAGCCTCGCTATCAGGGCCTGCTGAAAGAGCAGATTCCGGTGGTGCACCTGGGCGAGGGCGCGAGCGCGCGGGTGATTGCCGGGGAGTTGAATGGCAAGAAAGGCCCTGCGCAGACGTTTACTCCGGTCAACGTGTTCGATGTCCGACTGAAGGCCGGAAGCCTGGCTCACCTCAGCCTACCCGAAGGACACAACGCCGGAATCGTGCTGTTGCGCGGCAGCATTCAGGTAGACACCACGCAGACTGTCGAAGGGGAAGCCAAGCTGGCGTTATTGAGCGCCGAAGGTGATGCCGTGCGCTTGTACGCGAAACAAGACTCGATCCTGCTCGTCCTGAGCGGTGAACCTATCGATGAGCCGGTAGCCAGCTACGGTCCGTTCGTCATGAACACGCGCGATGAGATCCGCCAGGCGGTCAGCGATTACAACGCCGGCAAGATGGGGCATCTCCAGTAACTGCATCCGGGCAATCGCCGGTGGCGCCCTTGCGGTCACCGGCTTTCTTTGTCAGAACGCTGTTGAATCGCGGCTCCATCTGTTGTTGCGCGCACGTGGACTTGCCCCGTAGCATTGACTTTTGAGCATCCCGCCGGGCAACGCGGCGCTCACGGGCGTCCTCAAGCAGGAGGTCTATGGAAAGCGCTCTTCTCATCCATCGGCTCCACTTTGCTTTTACCATCACTTTCCATTATCTGTTCCCGCAACTCACCATGGGGCTGGCTCCGCTCATCGTAGTTCTAAAGACCCTGGCCCTGCGCACCGGAAAAGACGTGTACAACCACGCCGCTCGCTTCTGGGGAAGAATTTTCGGGATCACCTTCCTCATGGGCGTGGTGACGGGAATTCCCATGGAGTTTCAGTTCGGAACCAACTGGTCGCGATTCTCGCGGCTGACAGGAGGCGTGATCGGTCAGACGCTGGTGATGGAAGGGGTCTTCGCTTTCTTTCTTGAATCCGCGTTCCTGGGATTATTCCTCTACGGCGAAAAGCGCCTGCGCCCCATCGGGCACTGGTGGACGGCCTTTCTGGTGTTTCTGGGATCGTGGCTGTCCGCTTACTTTATCATCGCAACCAATGCCTGGATGCAGCATCCTGTCGCCTACGAACGCATGCCCGATGGTGGCTTCCAGGTGAACAGCTTCTGGGGGCTGCTCTTGAATCCCTGGGCGATCCTGCAGTTTGCGCACAACATGAGCGGCGCGGTCATCACCGGCGCGCTGGTGATGTCCGGGGTGGGCGCCTATTACCTGCTCGAAGGGAAGTTCGCCGAAGAGGGCCGTGTCTTCCTGCGTGTGGGCGTCATCGCCGGACTCATCGTTTGCATTCTCCAGATTTTTCCTACCGGCGACCTGCAAGGCCGTTTCGTGGCCAAGCATCAACCGGTAACCACGGCGGCGATGGAGGGTCTGTTCAAGACCGAAGCCGGCGCGCCCCTGGTGATCCTGGGCCAACCGGACGAACAGCATCAGACGATCGACAACCCGCTGGTGGTCAACCGGATTCTCAGCCTCCTCATCTACGGCACCACGGCCGCTGAGGTCCGAGGCTTGAACGAGTTCCCCAAGGACGAGTGGCCCACTAACATTCCTCTTCTTTATTACAGCTACCACATTATGGCCGGACTGGGGACCATTTTCGTCGCGGTGATGGCGGTGGCGGCCGTGCTGTTATGGAGCAAACGGCTGCATCGGACACGCTGGATGCTGTGGATCATCATGCTCTGCACCCCGCTGCCGTTCGTCGCCAACACCGCGGGATGGATGACGGCAGAGATCGGCCGCCAGCCCTGGCTGGTTTACGGTCTCATGCGCACCAGCGACGGTTACTCCAAGAACGTTCACGCCGGCAACGGGCTGTTTACATTGCTTGGGTTCATGGGGCTGTACGTTTTGCTGGCGATTCTCTTTCTGCACTTGGTCCAGCATGAGATCGCGAACGGACCGGGACCGGAGGTCGGCGGCAGGACCGGACGCTCCATGTCCGGAACATAGGAGATCAGCATGCAGCTATTCATATGGTTCTGGCTGGTGGCCATCATGATCACGGGATACGTTGTGCTCGATGGCTTCGACCTGGGCGCGGGAGTGCTGCACCTGCTGATCGCCAAGACCGACCGTGAGCGCCGCCTGGTCATCCGCACTGTGGGGCCCGTGTGGGATGGCAATGAAGTCTGGCTGCTTGCCGGCGGCGGAACCTTGTTTTTCGCCTTCCCGCTGCTTTATGCTTCCGCCTTCAGCGGGTTTTATCTGCCGCTGATGATCGTTCTGTGGCTGCTGATCCTTCGCGGCATCGGCATCGAGCTACGCACTCACATGGACTCCGCTGTATGGCGCGGTTTCTTTGACGGCTGCTTTGCCTTCGCCAGCACGCTGCTGGCGGTTTTCTTCGGCGCCGCGCTGGGCAACGTGATTCGCGGCGTGCCCTTGGGCAAAGACGGTTATTTTTTTCTGCCGCTTTGGACCAACTGGAGAGTGGGCCCGCAACCGGGAGTTTTGGACTGGTACACGGTGATCGCCGGAATCCTTGCGCTGGTAGCCCTGACCGTCCACGGCGCTCATTACGTCGCGCTCAAGACCGCCGGCG